>JAMOVG010000083.1 GCA_027061725.1 Desulfobacteraceae bacterium | reverse complement strand
GGTTGCGTCATGCCGGTGGACTGTGATGGTTTCATGGGCCGGAGGGGCTCCCGGGGGGCCTGAAACCGGCGCTTCGGAATCGGGCCATTTTTAGCATACGTCAGAAAAATATTGCCAGCAAAAAAAATGTGGGTATTTAGCGGACGCGACCAGTGTTGCTTTTTGCATCATTTGGCGTTATGGTCCTCCCGCCGCGTGCCGGTGGCAACGGGCCCATGGCGAACCCGAACGCCACCTGTTTAACACGTATGTTGCCATTTTAGCAATATATATGCCAGCAGAAAAACCAAAAAGATCCTCCGGGTCCGCCTGCGTCACCGAGCGTGTCATGGTGATCGACGACGACCCGGGTGCGCGCAAGGCCCTGCGGCGCGTGCTGTCGCGGCAGGGCTACGAGGTGCGCACGGTGGGCGACGGTGCCGACGCGCTGGCGCTGCTGGCCCGTGAGCCCTTCGAGCTGGTGATCGTGGACCTGCTCATGGCGCCCGTCGACGGCCTGGAGGTGCTCACCCGGGTCAAGAAGATGGACCCCGACACGGAGGTCATCCTGATGACCGGCCACGGCTCGGTGGACGCCGCCGTGGCGGCCATCAAGAGGGGGGCCTTTCACTACGTGGAAAAACCGTTGCGGCCCAACATGGTGCGCCATCTGGCTGGCCAGGCGCTGGAGAAGCGACGGCTCAAGGGGCGCATCCAGCGCCTGGAAGAGGAGGGCCGCGAAGGCGCGGTGCAGATCATCGGCAAGAGCCCGGCCATGCTCAAGATAAAGCGCCTCATCCGGCAGGTGGCGGTGTCGGACGCCAACGTGCTGATCATGGGCGAGTCGGGCACGGGCAAGGAACTGGTGGCGCGGGCCATTCACCAGGCCAGCCGCCGTTCGGGGCGGGGCTTTTTTCCGGTCAACTGTGCCGCCTTCACCGAGGAACTGCTGGCCAACGAGCTCTTCGGCCACGAAAAGGAGGCCTACACCGGGGCCACCTCGGCACGGCCCGGCATTCTGGAGCACGCCGACGGCGGCACTATTTTTTTCGACGAGGTCGGCGACATGCCGCTGGCCATGCAGTCCAAGCTGCTGCGGGTGATCCAGGAGCGTGAACTGGTGCGTGTGGGGGGCGTGAAGCCCATCCGTATCGACCTTCGCATCGTGGCGGCCACCAACAAGGACCTCAAGAAGGCCATGCGCCTGGGGACCTTCCGCGAGGACCTCTATTACCGCCTCAACGTGGTGCCCCTGACCCTGCCCAGCCTCCAGGAGCGCAAGGAGGACATCGCGCTGCTGGCCCACCATTTCCTGGGGCGCCTGAACAAAGACAACCGACGTAAAATACTGGGGTTCTCCCGTGAAGCGCTGGCGCTCCTGCGCTCCTACAACTACCCCGGCAACATCCGGGAACTGGAAAACATCGTGGCGCGTGCCGTGGCCCTGGCCACCGGCGAAATCATCGAGGTGGACGACCTTCCCGAAGACCTGCGGGAAATCGAGGTTTTCACCATCCGCCGCAGCCCCGGCCGCATCAAGTCCCTGTCTGAGATGGAAAACGAGTATATCCAGTGGGTGTTGGAGCAGTGCGGCCACAACAAGAGCCGCGCCGCCGACCTGCTGGGCATCAACCGCGTCTCGCTGTACCGCAAGCTCAAGAAGAGCCAGATCAGCGAGTGAGGGGTGTCCCGTTGTCCGTTGTCGGGGGGGCTCAAACCGTTCCGTGGCGCCCACCCGTTGCGGTTGCCCCGACTTTGTGTTCAAGTGTTGCATAATGCAACAAATTGTCCCGTCAGCCATGTATCCCGCCAACTTCCCGGAAACTATGAAATATTCATTTTTTTTCATCTGAGTGTTGCACAATGCAACATTGAAGGCCGGTTGTCGGATAATCCGTTGGCCGTGGTTCGCAGCCTTCATCCGGCAGGGTGGCCTGACGCCGCCTGACGCCAACCCTTATGTGTTTTGCCCTGGATCCGCCGAAGACCCACGCGGACCGATACGGCCGTCCTGCGCAGTTGTGTGTCTCCCATGCCTGCAACAGGCCACCGACCTCGGACCACTCCTGGTACACATCTTGCTGGGGTTGCCGGTGGAAAGTCGGGCCAACTTCGATTGACTACACCCCATGCCACAGGAAGAGCCCTATGCAGCCGCTGACGACGGAGATGATTCTGGTGATGGTGATGATCGGTGTCGCCGTGTTTCTGTTCATCGTGGAGTGGGTGCGCGTGGACGTGGTGGCCATCCTGATGATGGTGGCCCTGCCGCTGCTGCACCTGGTGACCCCCAAGGAGGCCTTCGTGGGGTTGAGCAGCAACGCAGTGGTCTCCATCATCGCCGTGATCATCATTGGCGCCGGGCTGGACAAGACGGGCGTCATCAACCGCATGGTGGCGCCCATCATCCGGCTGGCGGGAAACTCCGCCTCGCGGGTGGTGATCTTCATCTCGCTGGCCGTGGCCGGCATCTCCAGTTTCATGCAGAACATCGGCGCGGCGGCCCTGTTCCTGCCGGCCATTCAGCGCATCAGCAAGCGGCTCAAGATCCCCTTAAGCCGGCTGCTGATGCCCATCGGTTTTTCCGCCATCCTGGGGGGCACCATCACCCTGGTGGGCTGCAGCCCGCTGATCCTGCTCAACGACCTGCTGGCGCCTTTCAACCTGAAGCCCTTCGGGCTTTTCGACGTGACGCCCATCGGGCTGACCCTGGTGGCCAGCGGCATCGCCTGCTTCATCTTCCTGGGCCGCTTCATCCTGCCCAGCGGTGCCGGCCCGGACAAGGAGAGTGATACCGCGGAAGCGGAGGTCGAGCCGCTGATGGCCTTCGGCGAGATGTACGAACTGCACACGCCGCCGGACTTCACCCACTACCGCGACCCGGTGCTGGTGGAGGATCTGCGCCGCCGCTACCTGGTCCACACCCTGGCCATCACCGAACCGCCGGACTTCAAGGTGATCTCACCGCCTCCGGACACCGAAATCCGCTCGGACATCGACCTGGTGGTTTACGGGCGCCTGGAAGACGTGCAGCGCATGGCCGAAAACGAGGGCATGGAACTCAAGGACAGCCTGCAGATATTTCAGAGCGACGTCAGCGAGGAGCGCGGTGGCATCGTGGAAGCCGTTGTGGCGCCGCGGTCGTCGCTGGAGGGAAAGACCCTCAAGGAGGTCAACCTGCAGGACCGCTTCCGGGTGACGCCGCTGGCCGTCTACCGCAAGGGGCAGACCTACCGCGCCGAGATCGACGACCTGCCCCTGAGCGTGGGCGACGCCGTGCTGCTGTACGGCAGCTGGTCCCGCCTGAGCCTGCTGCAGGCCGAGAAGAGCTTCCTGTTCACCACGCCCATCGACACCGAGCAGATGCGGCCCGAAAAAGCCGCCTTTGCCGCCTTTTGGCTGGTGCTGGCGCTGACCATGGTGATGGGCTTTCACATCCAGCTCTCGGTGAGCCTCATGACAGGGGCCCTGGGGATGATCATCACGCGCGTTCTGAGCATTGACGAAGCCTACCAGTCCGTGGATTGGCGCACCATTTTCCTGCTGGCGGGCCTTATCCCGCTGGGCATTGCCACCGAAAAGACGGGCGCCGCCGCCTGGATCGCCCACGCCGTGCTGCAGACCATCGGAACGGTGCAGCCCATTGTGCTGCTGACCGTCATCGGGATCCTGTCCACCATTTTCACGTTGGTGATCTCCAACGTGGGCGCCACCGTGCTGCTGGTGCCCCTGGTGGTCAACATGGCCATGGCGGCCCATACCGACCCGCGCATGGCGGCCCTGGTGGTGGGCCTGGCCACCAGCAACTCCTTCATCCTGCCCACCCACCAGGTCAACGCCCTCTACATGGGCCCCGGCGGGTACCGCAGCGTGGACTTCATGAAGGCCGGCCTGGTCATGACCGTGGTTTTCATTGTGGTGATGATCGGGATGATTTATTTGATATATGGGGTATAGGAGCTACACATGGCGATCATTACGATTTCAAGGGGATCTTACAGCAGGGGCAAGGAGGTGGCTGAGGCGGTGGCCGAGCGGCTGGGCTACGAGTGCATCAGCCGGGACGTGCTGCTGGAGGCCAGCAAGCGCTTCAACATACCGGAGGTCAAGCTGATCCACGCCATTCACGACGCCCCCACCCTCTTGCGGCGCATGGGGCGTGACCGGCGCCGGTACATCGCCTACATCCGCAGCGCGCTGACCGCCCGGGTGCGGAGGGACAACGTGGTCTACCACGGACTGGCCGGCCACATTCTGCTCGAGGGGGTGTCCCACGTGCTCAAGGTGCGCATCATCGCCGACATCGAGGACCGCGTCACGGCCGAGGTGGACCGCGAGGGCATCAGCCGCGAGAAGGCGCGCGCCCTGCTGCTCAAGGACGACGAGGAGCGCCGCAAGTGGACCCAGAGCCTCTACGGCAAAGATCCCTGGGACTGTCATCTATACGACCTGGTGATCCACGTGCAGAAGCTGACGGTGGAGGATGCCGTGGACTTCATCTGCCAGGCGGCCGCCAAGCCGCAGTTCCAGGCCACCAAGGCCTCTCAGCAGAAGCTGGACGACCTGGCCCTGGCCTGCCAGGTGAAGGCCGCCATTGTGGACATCGACCGCGATGCCGGTGTGACCTGCGAGTACGGCAACCTGCTGATCTACACCCCGGCCGGCGAGCGCATGGTGCGCCGGCTGCAGAAGCGCGCCGCACAGCTCCAGCGGGAGATCGAGGGCATCAACAACCTGGAGGTGCGCGCCGGCAAACCGCCGGAGGGAGCGGTGTAGAAGTTGGAAGTTTGAAGGGGGGAGTTTAAAAGTTTGCGGGGGAGCGTTCGGGTTTGAAATTTCCCTTAGAGGGGGAGGGCGTTGAAACATGCCGGTTATCATTATCGCTGCTGATTCATACGAGAAGGGCCGGGAGATCGGGCAGCAGACCGCCGAGGCCCTGGGGTACCGTTACGTGGACCGGGAGCTGCTCGGCCGGGTGTCCGAGGTGTGCAAGACCCCCGAAGAGCGCCTGGTGCGCCTGCTGGAGGACGCGGCGCCGGCGCCCCTGGGGGGCGTGTTCAGCAAGCGCTGGCGCGAACAGGTGGCCTGCATCCAGCAGGAAGTCCTGCAACGACTGCTGGAAGACAATGCGGTGTGCCACGGGCTGTGCGCGCACCTGTACGTGCTGGGGGTTTCCCACGTGATCCGGGTACGGCTGATCTCCCGCGGGGCGGACACCGGCGGGCAGCCGGTGGTGGCATGTGACGCCGACGTCGAAGAGGACGCCGCCCGCTTCCAGAAGCAGTGGCGCTGCTGGTCGCTGCGGTCCGACGACCAGGAGCAGACCTACCTGTGCCGCTACGACCTGGTGGTCAACCTGGACGCCGCGGACACGCCGCAGGTGGTGGAGAAGCTGGCCGAGGCCGCGGCGGATCCCAAGTTCCGGGCCAACACCTATTCGCTCAACTGTCTGCGGGACCTGGAACTGGCCGCCCGGGTGCGTGTCCGGCTGATGGATCAGTTCCCCAACGTGGACGTGGAGGCCAATGCGGCTACCGTGGTGGTGCGCGCCAAGCTGTCGCGGCGCAGCCGCAACCGCCAGATCGAAACCATCAAGAAACTGGTGCGGGAGATGCCGGGCGTAGCGTACGTGGAAGTACACCCCGTGAGCGCCCTGCTGCCCAAAACCACGCCCTGAAGCGGGCCCGGCTACCTTGGAGGAAGCATGCGTCGCCAGGCCGACATCGTTGTTTTCATGGAGGATCTCAACCTGCAGCCGGTGGCCGTGCGTTATGCAGCGGCCCTGGCACGGCGCATGCGCGCGCGCCTGCTCTTCCTGCTGCTCATCGATCCCTGGGGCGGCGATGTGGACGCCTGCGGACCGGCGGGGGAATCGGTCCGGAAATTCGAGAGCCAGTGCCGCGTCATGGTGGCGCAGGAGGCACGGCGGCTGGTGGACGAGAAGGTGCCGATGCGGGTGGAAGTGCTGCTGGGCGACCGCCGCTCCGAGTTCTTGAAATACATGGCCGGTGCGCCTGCTTTTCACACGGCCGTCTGGGGCGGCACGGAGCGTTCCCTGCGCCACCGTTCGGCGCGCGGACCGCAGCCCTGGACGGCCTGCATCGCCCGTGAGCTTTCCTGTCCCTTCGTGATTCCGCGGCAGAAGAACACCCGCCGGACGCGTGGCACCCCGTCGGGATAGGGGGTTGCGCCGGGGGCGTCGGACCTGCTAAACTCAATGGCCGGAGAGACGGTCCGCATCGACACAAGGAGAACCCGACATGAACGACAAGCTCAGGATCATGGTGGTGGACGACGAAGCCATCGTGGGCAAGCGGCTCAAGCCGTCGCTGGAGAGGGAGGGCTACGAAGTGGAGACCTTCGGCGACGGGACCAGCGCGCTGGAGCGCATGGCCCAGAAGGAATTCGACATCATCGTGACCGATGTACGCATGGATGACGTCGACGGCATGCAGATTCTGGAACATGTCCGGGCCCACTCCCCGCGCAGCAAGGTGATCATCATCACGGGCTACGCCACGGTGGAACTGGCCCGCGAGGCCCTGGTCAAGGGCGCCTTCGACTTCATCGCCAAGCCCTTCAAGCCCGGAGATCTGCGCGCCATCATCGAAAAGGCGGCCGTCGAACTGGCGCAGAAGGAGTGACAGGCGCTTTTATGTGAAAGAAGGTGCCAGCTGAAAAGAAGCGGGCAGGTATCCGCTGTCAGCTTGTGGCTTCAAGAATCGGGAATACTATCGGCATGAATGCTCCTTCCAACAACCACACCGCCACCGGCAGCGACGCGGATTTTTCTTTTCGCTACCGTTACGAGACCTTCCGCTCCCTGCTGAAGAAGAACAGCACGGCGCTGCAGCTGATGGCGGATCTGGAAGCCGACCTGAACTTCGGCCGTCAGCGGGGGCGGCAGATCCGCCGGCCTGTCCGCATGCTGCTGGACACCACCCTCATGATGGCCCAGGAGCTGAACCTGCTCACCGGCAACAAGCACAAGGCGCTCTATGGCGTGCTCGAAAACCTGTACACCGAGATCCGCCGGGAACTGGAGCGCGTGGACCGTTCCCGGCAAGCGCCCCTGGCCGTGCGCCTGACGCCCGAACCGGCCGACGCCCGCCTGGTGGGCGGCAAGGCGGCCGGTCTGGCGGCCCTGATGCAGGTTTTCCCGGACATGGTGCCGCCGGGTTTCGTGATCACCACACGCGCCAGCCGCCTGCTCATCGAGGAGAACCAGCTGGAGGAAAATATCCGCATCCTGATGAAGGACCTGGAGGTGGTCACCGACACCGACGCCTTCAAGTCCCGCACCCGGGCCCTGCGCGATCTTTTCCTGCAGGCAAGGGTCCCGACGGCCGTGCGCGAGCAGATCGACGCGCTGGCTGCCCGCATCCGGGCCGAGTCCTGGGCCGTGCGCTCCAGCGCTACCTGCGAGGACCGCGAGCTGTCCTTTGCCGGGCAGTTCGACAGCCGCCTGGAGGTGGCCGCCGACGGGCTGGAGGAGGCCTATCGCCAGGTGCTGGCCAGCCGCTTCAGCGACCGGGCCGTGACCTACCGCTTCAACCACGGCATCCGCGAGGCCGAGATCCAGATGGCGGTGCTCTTCATGCCCATGATCGCCGCGGCCTTTTCCGGGGTGATCTACACCGAGGACCCGGCTGCGCCGCAGAGCGGGCAGATGCTGGTCAACGTCGTGCCGGGGCTGGCGCAGCACATGATCCACGGGCTGCAGGCGGCCGACATGTACCGCCTGGGGAAGGGCGAAACCTACCGTCTGATCGAGACCGTGCGTGCCACGGACCCCGAAACGGGCCGGCCGCTGTACGAAGAGCCCCTGCCCGAAGAGGTCCTGCGGCGCGTCGTGGACACGGCCCGCGAGCTGTGCCTGCGTTTCGGCCACGAAATGGACATCGAGTGGAGTCTGGACCGCTCCGGGCACCTCTGGCTGCTGCAGGGGCGCCGCCTGCAGGGCCAGGCCGAAAAGCAGCACTACCGCGTCGAGAAACGGGCCGTGCCCGATCTGGAGGGCGGCACCACCATCTTCCCGGGGCGCGCCGAGGGCCCCATCGAGCACATCACCGACGAACAGGCGCCGGTGGTGCGCCACAAGGGCGCCATCGCCGTGGCGCGCAACGCCGCCCCCCAGCTGGCCGAGATCCTGCCGCACCTGGGCGCGCTGCTGGTGGAGGAGGGCAACCCCGTGGGGCATCTGGCCACCCTGGCACGGGAGCAGTCGCTGCCCTGCCTGTTCCGGGTGGGCCCCGGTGTGTGGCGTTTTGCACCCGGCACGGTGGTCTCCGTGGACGCCACCCACCGCCGCATATACCGGGGGTCCCGCTGGCCGGACGTGCGCGAGCGAATGCTGGCGCGGCTGTCGGCCGAGAAGACCACGCGTTCGCGCGACCCGCTCTACAACATGCTGATGGTGCTTAACCTGACCGACCCCTACGCTTCGGGCTTCAAGGCCCGAAAGTGCCGGTCGGTGCACGACGTGGTGCGCTTCGTCCACGAAATGTCGGTGCGCTCCATGTTCGAGTTCGGTGACCGCCAGAACCGCCCCTGGAAGCGCAAGACCATTGCCATCGAAACGCCCATCCCCATCAAGCTGCGGCTGCTGGACCTGGACGGCTGCGTACAGCTGCGTGGCAAGAGCGCCCGGGCGCAGGACGTGCACAGCGTGCCCTTCCGCGCCCTGTGGTGCGGCATCGCCGACCCGCGGGTGATCTGGCAGCCGCGCGTTTTGCCGGCCATGGACGTGGTGCCCACCGATTTCGAGGAGACCATCATGGGCGGCGCCCGCGGCCCCCGCGGCCGGCGCCGGACCAACTACGTGATCGTGGCCCGCGACTACCTCAATTTGAATGCCCGCTTCGTCTATCACTACGCCATGATCGACGCCGTGGTGGGGCCCTGGGCCGAGAACAACTACGTCAATTTCCGCATGCGCGGCGGCGGCGGCAACGATCTGGCCCGCACACGCCGCGCACGCTTCATGGAGGCCGTGCTGCGCCAGCTGAATTTCGGCGTCGACCGGCGGCGGGACCTGATTACGGCCTGGTTCCGCTATCACGCGCAGCAGGAGTCCGAGCAGGCCCTGGAACTGCTGGGGCGCCTGATGGCCTGCGCCCGGCAGCTGGACATGCTGCTCACCAACGACGACATGGTACAGCGGTACACGCACCAATTCCTGGAGGGCAACTACCGCGCCTTCGCCTGAAGCCTATGGCCGACGACACCCCCCAAGGCCGCCCCTGCCCGCAGGCCGACCTGAGCTGCGCCGGCGGTGAGGCCGGCATCTACGCCGGTATGGCCGGCTCCGGCAAGCTGGAATGCGATCACACCGCCTGGAACGAGCAGCTGCGCCTGCGGCCCAAGATCAGCATCCGTTTCCGCCTGATCCTGGCGTTTTCGATCATCTTCGTCTTCTGCGCCGCCATCACGGTTTGGATGTTTTACGCCGTGAGCACCGTGCAGCACAAGATTCACTTCCTGGAGGTGGCCGAGAGCTATGTCAACGAGATCCAGCAGGTGCGGCGTTTCGAGAAGAACTACCTGCTTTACGGCACCAACCTGGAAGACGCCCTGGGGCACCTGTCCAGGGCCCAGAAGCTCATGGCCGAAAACCGCGACAAGGTCATCAAGGTGATTTCGCTGGACCACTACCGCGACATCATCCGGGGAACCGAAGAGTACGCCGTGCTGCTGCGCAGAATCGGCGACAGCCGCGACGTGGGCGAGCGGGCCGAGGTGGAGAGCCGGCTGCGGCGCCACGGGGCCGACATGGTGCGTTTTGCCGCCGATTTCGCCGAGCGCGAGCGCCAGGCCGTGGACAGCACCTTCCTGCTGGTCAAGCGCGTGACCTTCGCTTTTCTGGTGGTGCTGCTGGTCATGATGCTGGTGGCGGCCCTGTTCATCAACAACGAGATCCTCAAAAACCTTCGCTACCTGCGGGGCTACACGGATCGCATCGCCGCGGGCGATTTCACCCACATCACCCCCCGGCGCTGGTACCGCGATGAGTTTACCCAATTGGCCATGGCCATCAACCACATGATCGACGAACTGGAGAGGCGCCAGAAGATCCTGGTGGAGAGCCACAAGATCCGGGCCGTCGGCAACCTGGTGGCCGGCGTGGCCCACGAGCTCAACAACCCGCTCAACAACATCCTGCTGACGTCGGCTTCGCTGGAGGAGGACTACGACCTGATCCCAAAGGAGGAGCAGAAGGAGATGATCGCCGACATCATCGGCGAAACCGAGCGCGCCCAGCGCATCGTGCGCAACCTGCTGGACTTCGCCCGTGAAAGCGAAACGCGCATCCAGCGCCTGGACCTCAACAAGACCCTTCAAAAGGCCATCGACCTGGTGTCCAACCAGGTCAGGATCGCCAAGATCCGCCTGGAGACTTACCTGCCCGAGAACCTGCCTCCCGTGCACGGCGACGAGCAGCTGCTCGGCCAGGTGTTCGTCAACCTGATCCTCAATGCGGTGGACGTGCTGCCGCAGGGCGAGGGGCGCATCACCATCTCCGTCGACAAGGACCGCCAGGACGGGTACGTGGCCGTCAGCATCACCGACAACGGGCCCGGCATGCCCGAGCACATCCTGCGGCGCATTTTCGACCCCTTCTTCACCACCAAGCCCGAGGGCAAGGGCACCGGCCTGGGCCTGTCGGTGTCGCGGGGCATCGTGCAGCAGCTGGGCGGCTACATCCGCGTGGAGAGCGAGGTGGGAAAAGGCACCACCTTCACCGTTTTTCTGCCCACCACCGAGATTCCCTTCGAGCCGGACAAGAGACAGCAAGCGCAGCAGGCTCCCCCGGAGGCGGCTTAGGCTACATGTAGGCCTGTCGCTCCAGCCGCTTGAAGATGAAGGCCAGCTGCTTCTGGTTGAGTTCCCCCACGTGTTCGTTGATCCACTTGAGATCCCCTGAGGTGATGGCCGACTTGGCGTCGCTGATCAGTTGGGCCTGGTCCAGGGCCTCGGATCCCAGTTCCATCAGTTCGTGCCAGAACTCCTGGTCGTCGGCGGCCCGGTTCAGTACGTTCAGGACCTCTCGCTTCTGGATCATGGTGAAGAGATGGAAGGGGCCGGCTTCGTGGTGCTTGAGGGCTTCGTCGATGGCGGTCCTGATCTGGTCGTCGGTGAAGGGCTTGGGCAGAAAATCGTGGGCCCCCAGGGTCAGGGCCTCTTCCGCGATGGGTTCCGTGCCCACCCCCGTGATGACGATCACCTCCGTTTCCGGTTTTTTGTCCTTGACCCGCCGGATGACCTCCATGCCGCTGATGCCCGGCAGCTTCAGGTCGGCGATGATCAGGTCGAAGGGCTGCTTTTCGAACAGCTCCAGGGCTTTTTCACCGGTTCCGGCCACCGCCACGTCGTAGCCCGCCTCGCCCAGAATCATCTCCAGGGCCGCGGAAATGGTCTCGTCGTCTTCCATGATCAGAATGCGTGTATTGTGTTCCATGATCGTTTCCCCCTGTTCGTGATGTTAAAATGGCGGTTTTTTCCGGAGCAGAGCCCGCCAGGGTGTTCACGCCACCATTTTTGCCACTTTCACGGCGCTCACCTTGAATTCCGGTATCTTGGCCAGCGGGTCCACGGCCTCGGCGTTGGTCAGCACGTTGGTGGGGCTTTCGCCGAAGTGAATGGGCAGAAACAGCGTGCCGCGTTCCACCGAGCGGCTCAGCCGCGCCGGCACCTCCATGCTGCCCCGGCGTGAGGATAGGACCAGCATGTCGCCGTCGTGGATGTCCAGCGCCCGGGCGTCGTCCGGGTGGATGCTCACGTAGCCGGTGGTCTGCTCCACGTCCAGGTGCGGCGAGATGCGCGTCATGGTGCCGGTGTGGAAGTGGGCGAACATGCGGCCGGTGGTCAGGTAGAAGGGGTAGTCTTCATCGGGAAGCTCGGCCGGGTCCCGGTATTCGATGGCGTGAAACTTCCCCTTGCCGCGGGTGAAGCGGTCCTTGTGCAGATAGGGCGTGCCGGGGTGTTCGGCGTCGGGACAAGGCCACTGCAGCCCGTCGATGCCCAGGCGCCGGTAGCTCATGCCCTGGTAACTTTTGGTCAGTGACGTCATTTCATCGAAGATCTCCTCCGGGCCGCCATAGTTCATCTCGTAGCCCATGGCGGTGGACAGCCGGCAGATGATTTCCCAGTCGGGCAGGCTGTTGCCGATGGGTTCCACGGCCCGGCGGATGCGCATGCAGCGGCGCTCGGTGTTGGTGAAAGTGCCGTCTTTCTCGGCCGAGGAGGCCGCGGCCAGCACCACGTCGGCCACCTGGGCGGTTTCGGACAGGAACAGCTCCTGCACCACCAGGAACTCGAGATTTTTCAGGGCGTGGGCCAGGTGGTTCCAGTCCGGGTCGCTGAGCTTGGGGTTTTCCCCGATGATCAGCATGCCCTTGAGCTTGCCCGCCTGCATGGCCGGAATCATGTCGGTGATGGTCATCCCGGCCCACGAAGACAGCTTGCAGCCCCAGGCTTCGGAAAACTTCTCCAGCACCTCGGGGTCGCTGACTTTCTGGTAGCCGGGCAGCACGTCCGGCAGCCCTCCCATGTCGCAGGCGCCCTGGACGTTGTTCTGGCCGCGCAGGGGGTTTACCCCGCCGGCGTAGACGCCCACGTTGCCGCACAGCATGGCCAGGTTGCAGCAGGACTTGACGTTGTCCACCCCGGTGGTGTGCTGGGTGATGCCCATGGCGTAGAGCAGGGAAGCGGGCCGGCGGGTGGCGTAGAGTTCGGCCATACGCGCCAGGTCGTCGGGGGCCACGCCGGTAATGGCCTGCACCCGGTCGGGGGTATAAGACCGCAGCCGTTTTTCCAGGGCCTCGTAGCCTTCCGTGCGCCGGGCGATGTATTCGGCGTCCTGCCAGCCGTTTTTAATGATCAGGTGCATCATGCCGTTTAACAGGGCCACGTCGCTGCCCAGGCGCTGGCGCACGGCGATGTCGGCGAAGCGGCTGAGCTGGATGTTGCGCGGATCGGCCACGATCAGCCGTGCACCCTTTTCCTTGGCCCGGTAAATGCGGCGCGCGATAAGGGGATGGCAGGCCGTGGTGTTGGACCCGATCACGAAGATGCAGGACGCGTCCTCGATCTCGGCGATGGAATTCGTCATGGCGCCACTTCCGAAGGCGGCGGCCAGACCGGCCACCGTGGACGAGTGTCAGAGACGGGCGCAGTGGTCGACGTTGTTGGTGCCGATCACCGCGCGGGCGAATTTCTGGGCCAGGTAGTTTTCCTCGTTGGTCAGCTTGGCCGACACCAGTACCCCGATGCTGTCCGGTCCGTACTTGTCGATAATCTCGCGGAAGCGGTCGGCTGTCAGCTGAATGGCTTCGTCCCACTCGGCGTTGATGAAGCGACCGAAAGTTTTGACCATGGGCTTTGTCAGGCGCATGAAACTGTTGACGTGCTCGTGCAGGTTCCAGCCCTTGATGCACAGTTTGCCTTCGTTGACCGGGTGGGTCTTCATGGGCAGGGTGCTGTGGATGCGCCCGTCGATGACCTCGAATAGGATTCCGCAGCCGGTTCCGCAGTAGGAACAGACCGAAGGAACGAGTTCGCACTGCATGGGTTTTTCTCCTTCTATGGACATTGAAAACTGTGCTTCGCAAAGTCCGCCGTAGGAAATCGGGGTTTCTTTGGAAAAGGCACAGAGGCGTATAGTCTTGCATGTATGCTCTCAATAGGTTTGGCCAGCCCCGCGCGAGGCACGTTTGGGCTTTGCTCCGGATGGGCAATGTCGCTCCACCCGAACGCGTCTTGCGCTCTGCCGGTAAACGGCTGCCGCTCTTTTTCGAATGAGATGCCTCTCATCGAAT
>JAMOVG010000082.1 GCA_027061725.1 Desulfobacteraceae bacterium | reverse complement strand
GACCCTGAGGGGCGAATCGGCCCGTGCGAAAAAACCCCAGTGCATGATGCATAGAGGGCCCACCCACCGGTAGCGGGATTCGCGGTCGGGTGTGCGCGCCGTGGAGAAGAGTGCCACGTTGGGCTGCGTGTCGAGCATCTGCAGACCCCGGGCCCATGGCGTTACTCGGATGGGAGCGCGGCATCCCAGGCGCGTGAGGATCTCACGCACAACCTCTACTGAAAAACCCCCGGGACGGCCGTTTTTTTCGAAGCTGAGGGGCGGGTTGTCTTCGGTCAGGATCTTCAACTGGCCCGCCGGCGCCGCGTGCGGCCACGACAGGCATCCCAGCAGTAGGGCGATGAGAATGACACGCGGCATGAAGATCTCCTGAAAATTGCGCAAAACGGGCGGACGCCAGCATATGCAGCGTTCTCGTCTGGGGAGACGCCGCGATCGGCGAGTCGCCCTATGATTTTGCGCATCCCGCTGTCCGGCAGCGTCACCGGTTTACCGGCACAGCCGCGGGGCGGTGGCGCAACAATGCGGCCCCGACGGGCTGATGGCTGCCGTGTCAGCGCAAAGGCGCCTTGGCGTAAGGCAGTCCCTCGCGTTGGGCCAGTTGGCGCAGTGCGTCGTCCACGGTGGCGGCGCCCTGCTGTCCGTTCACCGGGATGCCCAGGTCAGTGACCACCACGATTTGCACCTTGCCCGGGTCCAGCAGCCGGTCGGCCAGCTGTTTCAAAGCCTCGGGCGTGGCGTCGAGAAAGGCCGTCTGGATGCGCTCCAGGGTGTCCAGCGGTTCCTTGCGCAGGAAGTAGCGTCCGTAGGTTACCACCAGGTCCTGGGGCGTGTCCACGTTGAATACGAAGCTGTTCAGCGCATCCAGGCGTTTCTGCCGGAACTGCTGCTCGGGGACATCGCGGCGCAGGGCGCGCATGATCTTGAGGGTCTCGGCGATGGCCAGGGCGGTCTTGTCGGCCTTGCAGCCGATGTAGCCCACCAGCAGGCCGGCTTTCCATTTGTAGGTCTGGGTGAACCAGGCCGAGTACACCAGGCCCAGATCGTCGCGCAGGCGCGTGTACATCAGCGAATCGGTGCCGCCAAAGATGTCCATCAGCAGGCTGTTCTGCCAGTAGCCGGGCTCGGTGCGGCGCAGGCCGGGCAGCGCCAGGAACACCTGGGACTGCACCTGGCCCGGTTTGTTGATGACGGTCAGCACCGGCGGCGTGGGCGGCGGCAGCGGCAGGTCGCGGCCCGGCGCCGGGGCGTCCGAGAGCCCCTTGAAAAAGTCGTCCAGGCTGCTGCGCACGTCGGCCTCATCCATGTCGCCGGCCACGGCGGCCACCATGTTGGCCGGCACCAGGTAGCGTCGGACGAAATCGGACAGGTCCTGCCGGGTGAGGCCGGGGATGGTCTGAAGCGCGGCCAGGGGATCGCGGCCGTAGACGTGCCCCTTGAAGTGACGGATCATCAGTTCACGGAAGGCCACGGACTGGGCATTGCCCCCCTGGCGCTGGAGTGCCGTGATTTCCTGGGACTTGGCGACTTTCAGGATGCCGGCGTCGAAGGCCGGTTGGGTGAGCACCTCTTTGAGCAACGACAACCCCTTTTGCCAGTCGCCTTTGAGCACCGACAGGCGGATGGCGGTGGCCTCCTGGCCGACGTCCACGGACATGCGGATGGCGTTGTTGTCCAGCACCAGGGCCATGGCACGCGGGTCACGCGCGGCCGTGCCGCCTCTGATCAGGCACTGGTTGAGAAGCGCCGTCAGACCGACCTTGTCGTCCGGTACGTCTACGCTGCCGGCCTTGACCAGCAGCGTCAGCTCTACCAGTGGCAGTTCGTGGTCAGGCAGGAAAAAGACGGTGGTGTCGCCGGACTTCCAGCGGGCGGCGGCCGGATAGTTCACGCGCTTGGGGTGGCGCTCGAAGGACAGGGGGTGTTTCCAGCCCTTGGGTGTGGGGTAGATGGAGTGGTTTTCCAGCGACGCCGGCTTCGTGAGACTGGCCGCGGCCGCGCCGCCCACGTTGCGGATTTCGGAGTACTGCTGGGGCGGGTGGGTCGGCTTGCCGCCGGGGATCACGTAGACACTGGTCAGGTTGTCGGGCCGCAGGTATTTGCGCGCGGCTTCGCGCACTTCTTCAGCGGTGACCTTGTCGATCTGCTGCAGGTAGTCGAGCAGGTAGCGCCAGCCGAACTGGACCTCCAGCGTGGCCAGGCTTTGGGCCAGGGAACCGTTGTCGCGCAGCCGGTCCAGAAAATCACGCCGGTTGAGTTTCTTGACCCGCGCCAGTTCCTCGGGACTGGCGAGGTCTGTGCGCAGGCGCCGGACCTGTTTGGTCAGCAGGTTCTCCAGTTGCCGGCAGGCGTCGATATAGGCCTTGCGCCGGACGGCTTCATCACCTTTTGCCTTTTGGATTTCCGGCGGATCGTTGGGGGTGCCGCCCATGATGAACAGGGTGCCGTAGCGGTTGTCGGGGTTGCCGGCCCAGGCCGATACGGCCAGCCCCTTTTCGACGATGTCCTGGGTAATGCGGGCGCTGCGTCCCGACGAGAGCAGCATGGTGGCCACGTCCAGGGCGTAGAACTCCCGGCTGCCCATGCGGGCGCCATGGTAGCCCATGCGCACCAGGGGCGTGCGCGCCCCGGGCAGGTATCGCACGCTGCGCCGCGGCCCCTGCTGGGTGGGCTCGTCGGTCACTCTTTCCGGGGCGCGTTTGCCGGCCGGGTAGCGCGGAAAATAGATCTCCGCCAGGCGCTTGACCTCGGCCACGGTGACGTCCCCCACCAGCACGCAGACCGCGTCGGTGGGGTTGTAGTAGCGCTTGTGAAAGGCGATGGCGTCGGTGGTCGAAAAACGGGCCATGTCCGACGGCCAGCCGATAGTCGGGTTACGGTAGGGGTGGGCGTTGTAGGCCGTGGCGCTCAGGTCCAGCCAGGCGGCTCCGCCGGGGTTGTTCACGTAGCGAAAGGCCCATTCGCGCTGCACCACTTCGCGCTCCACGTAAAACTCCCGCCAGGAGGGTTCGAACAGCTGCTCGCTGATGATGGAGAACCACTGCTCGAGCATGTCCGACGGTACGGACGCCATGAACTGGGTCTGGTCCTTGGTGGTGAAGGCGTTGATGTCCACTGCGCCGTTTTTGCCCAGCTGCGCCGAGAAGGCCTGGGGCACGTAGATGGCCTGCACCTGTCGGCGCAGTTCGGCCATTTCGGCCAGCTTCTGGTCGATGACCTTCTGGTCGGGGTGGCGCTTGTCCTTTTCGGCCTGGATTACCTGGTAAGCGGCTTCGATCTGCTGCTGCAGCTTTTCGTCCTTGCGGTAGTCCAGGGTGCCGAAATTTTTGGTCCCCTTGAACATCATGTGTTCGAGCATGTGGGCGATGCCGGTCTTGCCGGCGTTCTCCAGGGCCGAGCCCGCCCGGATGGCGATGCGGCAGGCCACCTGGGGACTGGCGTGCCGTTCG
>JAMOVG010000081.1 GCA_027061725.1 Desulfobacteraceae bacterium | reverse complement strand
CGCGATCCTGTTGACGGGCGCCGCCGTCGCCGCGGCGGCGCAGGGCGGTGTGGACGACCGGCTGTATGCCGAACTGCTGCAGCGCCACGTGCACCGGGGACAGGTGGACTACGCCGGGCTCAAGCGCCAGGAAGAGAAGCTGGACCGTTACCTGGCGGTGCTAGAGAAAGTCGACAGCCGCACGCTTGGGCGTGCGCAGCGCTTTGCCTTCTACATCAACGCCTACAACGCCTGGACGCTCAAGCTGGTGCTGACGGGCTACCCGGGCGTCACTTCCATCAAGCAGCTGGGGAGCCTCTTCCGAAGCCCCTGGAAGAAAAAGATCTGCCGCCTGGACGGCAAGGTCATGAGCCTGGACGACATCGAGCACGGCATCCTGCGGCCGCGCTTCGCTGACCCGCGGGTGCACTTCGCCGTTGTGTGCGCCGCCAGGAGCTGCCCGCCGCTGCAGTCGGTGCCCTATCGCGGGGCTGTGCTGGATGCGCAGCTGGACGCGGCCGCGCGGGCCTTCATCAACGATCCGCGCGCGAACCGTTTCGAGGGCGGCGTTCTCTACGTGAGCCGGATTTTTAAGTGGTACGCCGGGGATTTTGGAAACGATCCGGCCGGGTTCGTGGCCCGTTACGCCGGGGGCGAGCTGAAGCGCCGACTGGAAAGGGCCCCGCGCCCCGTCCGGATCGCGTACCTGGAGTACGACTGGCGCCTGAACGGAAAATAATCCGCATGCAGCCCACCATCAGCGGCCGCCGGCCGCCGGGAAGGAGACGGCAGTGAAGGGCGGGACCCTCCGGAAAATCATCCTCGTGGCGGCCCTCGTGGCGCTGGTGGTGCTGTTCAAGGCCTTCGGCCTCGAGCAGTACTTTTCCCTGTCCTACCTCAAGGCCTCCCGGGACACCTTCGCCCAACTCTACGCCCAGCACCGCGTGGCGGTCATCGCCGCCTACATGCTGATCTACATTGCGGTCACGGCGCTGTCGCTGCCCGGCGCCACCGTGCTGACCCTGGCCGGCGGCGCGCTGTTCGGGCTGGCGGCCGGCACCGTCATCATCTCCTTTGCCAGCACCATCGGTGCAACCCTGGCCTGCCTGGTGGCGCGCTTCGTGCTGCGCGACTGGGTGCAGAAGCGCTTCGGAGACAAGCTGGCGGCCATCAACCGCGGCATCAAAAGGGAGGGCGCCTTCTACCTGTTCACCCTGCGGCTGATACCGGCGTTTCCCTTCTTCGTGATCAACCTGGCCATGGGGCTGACGCGCATGCCGCTGCGCACCTTCTACTGGGTGTCGCAGCTGGGCATGCTTCCCGGCACCCTCGTCTACGTCAACGCCGGAAAGGAGCTGGGGCGCATCGACTCGCTGGCCGACATCCTGTCACCCGGGCTGCTGATGTCCTTCGCCCTGCTGGGGCTGTTTCCCATCAGCGTGAAAAAAATCATGGGCTGGTACCGGCGCCGGACGGGCAGGGTAGCCCCGGTGAAGGATACGCCAAAAAGGCCCAAGTAGCGCGAACACCCCGCCGCCGAAAGGCGGGAATGGTTCTGCCGCGGGCCAGCGTTTTGCCGGGGACCAAAAAAAAAACCCCGACACCGGGCGGCATCGGGGGGTTCAGACCGGCTTTCGCCGGGTGCGTCTCAGGAGGCCATCTTGGCGCGCAGGCGCGAAACCCACTGGGAGTCTTTCAGCAGGCGGGCCACGCTGGCCCGCAGCCGGTAGAGGAAGTTGCCGGCATCGGTCGCCTGTTCGGCCCGGTTGAAGAGCTGCCGCGCCCAGTCGGTGTCCTCCAGCTGGCGCAGCACGTCTTCGGCCAGGCGGATGAAGTCGCCGGCGCTCTCGGCCTTTTGCTCGGCGGCCGTGTAGATGTCCCGCACCAGCTGCTTGTCGGACAGGAGGCTGTCCGCGCGGCTGGCCAGCAGTTCGGTCTCCTCGAGAGACGTGCAGGCCTGCTGCGCCTTTTTGATGAGTTCGGCCGCCTTCTGGCGGTCCCCGAAGGCCGCCAGTGTACCCTCGGCCACGCAGAGGTAGCCGGCCATGTCGGCGGCTTTTTCCTCGGCGGCGGCCATCAGTTTGCGGGCCCAGTCTTCGTCTCCCAGGCGGTCGAGCACGGTGCGCGCCAGCATGACGAAGTCGGATTCGCTGCGGCAGGCCTTTTCGCGGGCTTCGTAGAGGCCGCGGGCCCACTTCTCGTCCTTGAGAGTCGTCATCACCCCGTCCACCAGGGCATTGACGTGGTGCGCGTCGTCGCTCTTGGCGGCCAGCTGCTCGTAGATGCGGCGCGCCCAGGCCTCGTCTTTCAGGTCGGCCAGAATGCTGCTGGCCAGGTTGAGAAATTCCGGTGCATAGCGGCACAGGGCCTCGGCGCTGCCGTAGAGCTTGCGCACGTACGGGGTGTCCTCGGTGGCCGCCATCACCTCGTGGGCCAGCTTGGCCATGGAGGCGCTGGTGCGGCACTCCTGCTCGCGCTTGACGAAATCGCTGTAGAGCTCCGGGTGCGCTTCGCGTTTTTCCAGCTGCAGCTTAATATCCGCGGTCCAGTCGGACTCGTCGGCGTACTTGAGCACCGCCTCCGCCACTTTCTTGAACTCGGCGGCCGTCTTGACGGCGGCCTCGGCTTTCTTGAGGGTCTCCAGGGCGCTCTGCCTGTCGCCGATGTCGTCGGCCAGCGAGGCCGCCAGGGTGACGAGCTGACCGGCGTCCGGGCCGGTGGCGGCCGCCTTGTTGAGCAGTTCGCCGGCAAAGGCCTTGTCGCCGGTGTCCTTAAGCACGGCTTTGGCCAGCTTGACGTAGTCGGCAAAGGTGCTGTACTTGGCTTCGGCGCGCTTGTAGATGTCCAGCGCCAGGGCCTTGTCCTTGAGTTTGGCCATCACCGAGGCGGCCAGCTTCATGAGGTCGTCGCCGCTCTCGAGCTTTTCGGCGGCCTTGGTGTAAAGAGCCGCGGCGTACTTCTCGTCCTTGAGGTCGCTGACGGCGGCCTCGGCCAGCTTCATCAGCTCAAGACCCGCCTCGAGACTTTCCTCGCCCTTGGTGAAAACCGCGCGGGCGCCGTCGGTGTCGCCCAGAACCTCCGCGATTCCCTTGGCCACCGCGGCGTAGTCGTCGGCCTTCTTGCAGCCCTCGACGGCCTTGTCGAAGATCTTGCGGGCCCAGTCCTTGTCGTCGAAAATTTCCAGGATATTCTTGGCCAGATCGGCGAAATCGGCCGGCTTGGAGCACTTGGCCAGCGCCTTGTCCGCCGTTTCACGGGCCAGCTCGTTGTCCTTGAGCACCTCGCTGATGGCCTTGCTCAGGTTCAGGAAATCCTGGGCCTTGACGCACTTGGCCTGGGCCGCGGTCATGATTTCGCGGGCGCCGTCGGTGTCGCCGATTTCGGCCGCTGCCCCGGCCAGGTTGACGAAGTCCTGCACGTTCATGCAGTAGTCCCTGGCCTGCAGCAGGTACTGCTTGGCGCGCTCATCGTCCCCGAACACCTCCTTGACGCTGCGGGCCAGCAGAACAAAATCATCGGCGGTTTCCGCCCAGTCGGCTCCTTCGTCGAACAGGTTGGAAGCCCAGTCCTTGTCGGACAGTTCCTTGAAAACCTCTTTGGCAACCTGAACGTATTCCTCCGTCGACTGGCAAGCCTCCTCCTTTTCCTGCAGCTCTTCTTTGACTCCCATCTCGTGGCTCCTTCTGGTAAGCTATAAGGTTAGCGTCCGTTGCGATGCGCCGGGATAGCGCCGCCGGCATTCAGGATGTTTCTGTCCAACCCTTATCCACCTAATATCATTATCAATGCAAACTATCCTATATGATAACCCCGACCGCATGTCAACAGGAAATCGCAGGCCTGCCGGCGGCTGAGACAACCCCGTCGGCATGCAAGGGCCGTTTCACCGGCATGCTGAGCGACGCCGGGGGAAATTCGTTGAAATACCGCGGGGATCTGCTATAGTACGCAGGGCAAGACCGGTAGCGCCGTGCCGGCAAGCCGCCGTACAACCCGCCAACCGCCGTAGCGAAACCCTGGAGAGAAGCGCCATGGCAAAATCACCGCGACCGACCCCCGTACTGCTGCTTCTGCTGGTCTTCGTCCTGCCGGCCCTGCTGTGGGCATGCGCAGGTGCGCCGCCGGGCGGCTCGGGACCGTCGGCGGCGCTGCCGGCCATCGGCGGAAGCGAGTTGCGCGTGGGGGTGACCCCCACGGCCGCACCGCTGGCCTATAAGCAGGCCGGCAAGCTGGTGGGCGTGGAGATCGACCTGGCGCGTCAGTTGGCCGATTTCCTCGGCAAGAAGCCGCGTTTCGTGGAGATGCCCTGGCAGGAGCAGATCCCGGCGCTCATCGAAGGCCGTACCGATATCATCATGTCCGGCATGTCCATCACCAGGGCGCGCCAGGTGCGCATCGCCTTTACCAACCCCTATTTCCGCACGGGGCAGATGGCCCTGATCCGCAAGGCCGACGAGCTCAAATACCGCGATGGCTATTACGCGCTGCTGACCCAGAGCCTGACCACGCGTTTCGGGGTGGTGAAGGAAACCACAGGGCAGTATTTCGTCCAGCGAAACTTCGGCCGCGCCAAGGCCGTGAAGGTCTTTGACAATGCCGCCGGGGCGGTGACCGCCCTGATCCGCGGCGACGTGGACGTGGTCATCTACGACGCCCCCATGATCCTGATGCTGGCGGCCGAAAATCAGGGCAAGGGGGTCATGCCGCTGCCCTCCCTGCTGACCGAGGAGTACCTGGCCTGGGGCGTGCGCAAAGGGGATCATAAGCTGCTCATGGCGGCCAACGAGTTCCTGGTGCGCATCCAGACGGACGGCCGCCTGGACCGCATTCTGCGCCTCTGGATTCCCTTCTAATTCCCGCGAGCGTTATGCCGGGTGCGAAACATCGCGGCAGCCACAGACGGATTACATTGCCAGAGAACAGAGCCAAGAAACGCCGCTACACCACCATCCGGCGCAGCCTGCTGGTCAACCTGCTGGTGATGGTCACCCTGATGAGTGCGGCACTTATCGTGACCGCCAGTTACGGCACCCGGCGGGCGGTGCGGACCCTCTCCGAACTGGTCCTGATCCAGACCGTGGAGCACACCGAAAGCGAGCTGAGCCGCTTTTTCGCGCCGGTCTCCGAGAATCTCGAACTGGTCAGCACCTGGGCTCGCAACGGCGTACTGGACGTTACCGACCGCGGCAAGCTCAATCGCCTGCTCGTACCGATGCTGGCGCATAATTCCCAGATCAGCTCTGTCCTGCTGGCCGACGAACAGGGCCGCGAGTACATGCTGCTGAAAAAGGCCGACGGCAGCTGGATGAACCGGGAAACCCGCCTGGACGAGTGGGGCGGCCGCAGTCGCCTGTGGAGCTGGCGGCAGGGGGAAACCGAGGTGCGCAGCGAGTGGAAAAGGCTGCATTACAACCCCCGCAGCCGGCCGTGGTACAAGGGCGCCCTGGATTATTTTCTCGCCGGCGGCACCGCCGGGAAAAAAGGCGGTCGCCGCTTCTACATCACGCATCCGTACACGTTTTTTACCACCAAAGAGCCCGGCATTACGGCATCACTGGCCTTCGAAGCCCTGGACGGTCGCATCCTGGTGGCGGCTTTTGACGTCCTGCTGCGCGACATCACGCGGTTCACGATGTCGCTGAGGGTCAGCAGCCACGGAAAGGTGGTCGTCCTGTCGGACCACGACGACCGCGTCATCGGTCTGCCGCGCTACGAACGGTTCAAGGACGGGGGAAAACGGCGGCAGGCGCTGCTCAAGAAAATCGGACAGCTGGGTATTCCGGTGGTCACGGACGCCATACGGCATTACCGCTCCCACCCCGCCTACGGCGACCGCATCTTCACCTTCAGCAGCAGCGGGGAGAGCTGGTGGGCCATCGTGCGGCCTTTCAACATCGATGCCGATCGGGTGATGCGCATCAGCGTGGTGGTGCCCGAAGTCGATCTGCTGGGCAGCCTGAAACTCATGTGGCTTTGGATCCTGCTGATCGTGATGGGGATCGTGCTGCTGGCGGTCAAGCGCATATTCACCCTGGCCGGCCGCTACAGCCGGCCCATCGAAAAGCTGGTGCAGGAGAGCCACCGCATCGCCCGCGGCGACCTGGAGCAGGAGCTTGTGATCGACGCCCCGGTGGAGGAATTCCGGCGCCTGGCCAAGGCCCATAACGAGATGCGACGCGGCCTGCGGGTGCTGCTCAAGATGGAGCGGGACGTTCAGATCGCCCGCAAGATCCAGCAGGATACCCTGCCACGAAAGCTGCCGCGTCTGCCCGGCTACGAGATCACCGGCTGGAGCCAACCGGCCGAGGGCGCTGCCGGAGACACCTTTGACGTCATCGGCCTTCTGCGTGATGCGCATGGAGATGAAAAGGAATTCCGGATTTCCGACAAAGACGCCCACCTGGGCATCTTCCTGCTGGCCGACGCCAGCGGGCACGGCATCGGACCGGCGCTTTCGGTGACCCAGGTGCGGGCCATGCTGCGCATGGCGGTGCGCTCCGGGCAGGACCTCATGGCCGTCATCCGGCTGATGAACAGGCAACTGGAGGAGGATCTTCACGAGGGGCGCTTCATCACCGCCTGGTTCGGGGAACTCGATCCCGTCACCAACCGCCTGGTCAGCTTCAGCCTGGGGCAGGCGCCGCTGCTGCACTACCGGCGCGAGGAGGACGACTGCCGCAGCCTGATGCCGCAGCTGCCGCCTTTCGGCACCATCGATGAAATCGGGCAGGCGCAGCCGGAGGTCGTGGAAATGGCCCCCGGCGACATCTTCGCCGTGCTGTCGGACGGACTCTACGAGCCGCGCAACGCGGCGGGGCGCATGTTCGGCAGGAAGCGCGTCATGGAGATCCTGCGTGCCCGGCATCGGCAACCTCCCGAGCAGATCCTGCGTGCCATCCTCGCGGAAATCGACCGCTTCACCGGCAACGCGCCGGCCGACGACGACCGAACCGCCGTCATCATCAAGCGAAAGGCGGGATCGATGCGGGGCGGGGGATGATGTCTGATTTGAATCTTGACAGACAGACCGCTTTTTGACATACTCAATTTCTTTAGTGATATTTTTAAAGTCGTATAATTTCAAGGGGATGCAGAAGCAGGGCAGGAGAGGCGCCGGCCTCCGGACAGCTTGCGCGGCCGGTGATGACTTTTGGCGACCAGCATAGACGGGTGGATAACGATGGAAGATCTCTTGTTCAGTTCGTGGCGGAACCAGGTGGTGGACAATCGCGGCAAAGAGCCGGATGCCTATGAACCCGTGGAAAACGTGGCGCTGCCGGAATACTTCAGGCAGGACCAGAAGATCAAGGCCCTGATCGGCTGGTACGGCATCATCCTGCGCTCGGCGGATGTCGACGTGGTCGACATGTGCCGCAGCTACATGCTGGCCGTGCACCAGCAGTCCTGCGGCAAGTGCATTCCCTGCCGCACCGGAACCGGTGTCATGTACCGCATCCTGGCGGACATCTGCCAGGGGCGCGGACAGGAAAACGACCTGGCCCTGCTGCGGACCCTGGCGGACAACGTGGCCGACACGGCCAAGTGCAGCATCGGCCAGTTCGGTCCGCTTCCCATCCTGCACGCCCTGGATCACTTCGCAGACGCCTTTGGTGAGGCCGTACGCAGCCGGAAGCCCATCGCCCCCGGCCGGTACCAGTCCAAGGCCACCGCACCCTGCATGGACGCCTGCCCCATTCACCTGGACATCCCCCGGTACGTGGAGTGCATCAAGGAGGGCAAATTCCAGGAGTCGCTGGACATCATCCGGGAGCGGCTGCCCATCCCGGGCGTCCTGGGCCGCGTGTGCGTGAGGCCCTGCGAGGAGCACTGCCGGCGCGACAACCTCGACGAACCCATCTCCATCAAGTATCTCAAGCGCTTCGTGGCCGACTACGAGATGTCCAAGGGGCGGCGCCCCAAATTTCGGGTCAAACCCGCCCCGAAGAAGGGCCGCGTGGCCATCGTGGGGGCCGGCCCGGCCGGCGTCACCTGCGCCTACCACCTGGCCCGCAGGGGACACGAGGTCGTCATTTACGAACGGCTGGGCGAGCCCGGCGGCATGTCGGCCATGGGGATTCCGGACTACCGCCTGCCGCGTCCCGTCCTGCGCTGGGAGGTGGACCAGATCCGGCGCCTGGGCGTCACCATTCACTACAACACCACGGTGGGCAAGGATGTCACCCTGCCCGACCTGATCGAGAAGAACGACGCCGTTTTTCTGGCCATTGGCGCCCAGTCCAGCACCTCCATGCGGGTCGAGGGGGAGGACGCCGGCTACCGGGGATTTATCCCGGGGGTGCAGTACCTGCGGGAGATCAACGAGGGCCGCGACCCCTATCCGGAGGGAAAGCGCGTGGTGGTCATCGGCGGCGGCAACGTGGCCATCGACTGCGTGCGCTGCTCCTTCCGCATCGGCAAGGAGGAGGTGCACCTGGTCTATCGCCGCACGCGAAAGGAGATGCCCGCCGACGAAGTCGAGATCCGCGATGCTGAAGAGGAGAAGGTGGAATTTCACTTCCTGACTACACCGGTGCGAATCCTGGCAGAGGAGGGCAAGGTGGTGGGCCTGGAGTGCATCCGCATGAAGCTCGGGGAGCCGGACAGCAGTGGCCGTCGCCGTCCGGTGCCCATCGAGGGATCAGAGTTCGTCTTCGAGTGCGACACGGTGGTGCCGGCCATCGGACAGCGCATCGACCTGTCGTTGCTCGAGGGCGTCGACAACATCGAGACCACCCGATGGAACACCATCGCCGTGGACGAGGTCACCAAGCAGACATCGCACCCCAAGGTGTTCTCGGCCGGCGACTGCGAGACCGGTCCCGGCGCTCTGATCACGGCCTGTGCCGGCGGCCGCAAGGCGGCCCGCAGCATCGACCGCCTGATCAACGGAAAATCCCTGAACTACACGCGCGAAGACTATTTTGACCAGCTCTTCCAGACGTTCAAGGTCTACGACCCGCAGGAGCACATCGGCATCCCGGACCGCCGCCCCCGCAAGCACCTGAAGATGCTGCCGCCGGAAATCCGCAAGCGGACCTTTGAAGAAGTGGAGAAGGGCTTCACAAACCCGGAAGCCATCGCCGAAGCATCGCGCTGCTTAAGGTGCTACCGGGTCGCCACCGTGGCGCTCTAGCCCATGGCCAGCCGGCGGCATCTTTCGCAGATCAAAAAAGGGGCGGCCGCCTGGAACCGCTGGCGCAGCGAAAACGCGCAAACCATTCCCGACCTTAAAAGCGCCCGGCTGGGGGGATTGCCCCTGGCCGGCGCCAATCTTTCCGGCGCCCTGCTGGCCGGGGCTGACCTCTCCGGCGCCGACCTTTCCGGAAGTGATCTGAGCAGCGCCGTGCTGCTCAAAGCCAGCCTGAAGGGTGCCGTCCTGAACGGTGCCAATCTGCGCCGTGCCCACCTGGAAATGGCCGACCTGCGCCAGGCCAGCCTGATCAATGCCGATCTGGGGGGAGCGGAACTGAAGCATGCCGATCTGACCGCTGCCAAGCTGGGCACCGCGGCTCTGGGTGGTGCCGATCTGTCAGGCGCCTGCCTGGAAAGGGCCGGCCTGTCCTGGAGTGATCTTTGCGGGGCGCGCCTCGAGAATGCCACGCTGCGGCGGGCCGCCTGCCGCGAGACGAATTTCAGCGGAGCGGTGCTGGACGGCGCCGACCTGCGGGGCGCCGATCTGCGTTTCGCGCGCCTGGCCGGTGCCCGCCTCAGGGGGGTGAAGTACGACCGAAAGGGGCGTTTTCTGGGAATCGGGCTGGCAGGCGCCTCCGGCAGCCGCAGGTTCGTGCGTTTCGCCGCGCACCAGGACGCCATCGAGGAACTGCGCGCCGGGGGCTGGCGGGGAAAAGTGCGCTACGGGCTGTGGCTGGTGTGCGCCGACTGCGGCCGCACGCCGTGGGCCTGGCTGGCATGGTGCCTGGTGCTGGTGGTGTCCTTCGCGGCGGCGTATTGCTTCGGACTGGGGCCGGAGGACTTTGACGGCGGCGCCACGCCCTGGCGTTTTCGTTCGCTGCTGTCCTTTTCCATGGCCTGTTTCGCAGGGCTTGATTGCGGCTGGCTCCATCCGGTCAGCCCGGCTGCGCGCATGCTCACGGGGCTGGAAGCCTTCGGCGGCTACCTGATGCTGGCGCTGCTGGTGGCCATCGTGGTGGGCCGCTGGTCGCGGCACTGACGCCGATGTTTGCGGCAGGCCGTACGGCTATATCCTCGGAAACCACGGCTGTTCAGTCAGCAGGTTCTGCAGCAGGCGGCGCAGTACGGTGTAGGAGTAGAACTGCGTGGCCAACGCGTAGTTGTGATCTACCATTTTGCGGCACATCTCTTTGTCTTCCAGCACCTTGCGCGTGAGTTCCACCGCTTCTCCCGTGACATAGCCGTTGATTTCGATGACCGAAAAGCCCTTGGGCTTGATGTCGCGGGCATAGATGGAATAGATGTTCACCACGATGGGCTTGCGGAAGTAGACGGCCTCCAGAAAAGCGTTGCCGAAGCCCTCGAAAGTCGAAGGGTAGGTGACCAGGTCGGCGTGGGGGTAAATGTCCTCAAGCGTGTAGACCTTGCGGCCGTCGGGAAGGGTGCCGCGCTGTTCATCGATGATGTCGGACACGAAGAGGGTATTGACGCCCATCAGGCGGGAGTAATCGCGCAGGCGCTGCTCGTAGTCGTGACCCTCGTCCCCGGAAGCGTGGGAGATGACCAGCTTGGCCTTGCGGCCCAGGCGGTGCACCAGTTCGATGGCATGCTCGATGCCCTTGCGCTTGACCACCCGGGTGGGCTGCAGGATGAACAGTTCATCGTCCGCGATGCCCAGGGAGCGGCGCACATCGGCGGCGTATTCGTCCGGCGGCGGGGGTGGGTTGTCGAAATCCATCACGTTGGGAATGATGCGGCTGGAAATGCCGGTGCGGAAGCTGAGCTGTTCATCGGCGAAAGAATTGATCACCGTGTGCATCACCGCGGGCAGCTCCGGCGGGTAGCACATGTGCAGGTAGTCGGAGACGGAATTGATGATGAAGCGGTCGCGCTCCCAGTAAAAATCGTGGTGATGGGCCAGGGTGGGGATGTTGGTTTCGGCGATCAGTTCGGTCAGCGCGATGGCCAGCGGGATGTTGAGCGGTATGGCCAGCACGTTTTCCGGAACCAGCAGGCCGATGTCGAATTTGCTGATGAAGTGGTAAAGATGGTCCTTGAGAAAACGGGCCAGCCGGTGGATCTCATGGGTGACCCTGCGGTGGCGCTCGGTGACCCCGAAGGCTTTCTGATGCAGGGCCGCGATTTCGGGATGGCGAAAGTGCGCTTCGGCCACCAGGTACGAGCGATCGGCGGGGCGTTCGAGCTCCCCGGCGAAATAAAAGCACTTCAGACCGGCGGCTTCCATGACCTGCACCCATTTCTCCGATTCCAGCGATACGCCGTCCGTGCCGGCCAGGCGGAACGACACGATGCCTACGTTTTTCAGCTTCCATTTCTGCTTGTTTGCGGTCATTACCCGTTGCCTCCCGGAAGTATTCAGGTTGCGGTGAAAGTCTGTCCTATTTGTGCTGCAGATCGATGATTTCCATGCGGTTGTTGCGTTCAGGATGCTTGCGCGAAGGCCCCTCGGTGAGCACCACCAGTTTTCCGGAAATGTGCTGTTTTTCGAAAAAAGCCCGGATCCAGGGCCGCCAGGCCGTCGGATGGTCGGTTTCGTGGACCGGAAATACCCCGTAGGAAAAGCACAGTCCACGGCAGACCTTCTCGTCACTGCTGACCCCCACGATCCAGACCGGAAGACGAAAGCGGGTGATGCGCCGGGCGGTGGCGCCGCTGCGGGTGGGGACGATGACGACTTCCGGTGTGATGCGCTCCAGGGTGGTGGCCACGCCCAGGGCGATGATGTCCGCCAGGGTGGTGCTCTCGGTTGCCGCGGCGTTGGAGGACAGCTCGTCGCGCAGCGGGTGGCTGTTGCGGTGGGGCTCGATGGTGGCGGCGATGCTTGCCAGCATGGTGGTGGCCTCCACCGGGTACCTGCCGGTGGCCGATTCGGCCGACAACATGACGGCGTCCGTTCCGTCCAGGATGGCGTTGGCCACGTCCGTGGCCTCGGCGCGGGTGGGGCGCCGGCTGACGGTCATGGACTCCAGCATCTGTGTGGCGGTGATGACCGGTTTTCCGCGGCGGTTGGCCTGGTGCATGATCTTTTTCTGGGCCACAGCGATCTGCTCGATGGGAATCTCCACCCCCAGGTCGCCCCGGGCCACCATGAGGCCGTCGGCGGCCGTTAGGATTTCCTCCAGGTTGCGCAGGGCGCCGGCGCGTTCGATCTTGGCGATTACGAAGGGGTCGTGGCCCATCTGTGCAGCGGCCTCCCGGACGGCGCGCAGGTCTTCGGCGTTTTCCACGAAAGACTGGCTGACGGCATCCACACCGTTTTCCAGGGCGAAGGCCAGGCATTGGCGATCGTGATCGGTGAAGGCGCTGATGCCCAGATCGATGCCCGGCAGGTTGAGCCCCTTGCGAGAGCTCAGGGTGCCGCCGGCCTCCACGCGGCAGAGCACGTCCTGATCCGAGACTTCCAGCACCTTGAGCTGCACGATCCCGTCGTTAAGAAAGAGGCGGTCGCCGGGGTGCACCGAATGGGGCAGTCCCTCGAAGGTCACGGAGACGCGCTCACGGGTTCCGGGCACCGGTTGCGTCGTGAGGGTGAAATGATCCCCTTTTTTGAGTTCGATGGGTTCTTCGGCGAAATCACCGATCCTCATCTTGGGGCCCGGCAGGTCGGCCATGATGGCCACGCGCCGGCCAGTGACGCGCTCCGCCGCGCGGATCCTTTCGATGACGCTGCCGTGACCCTGGAAGTCGCCGTGGGAAAAGTTGAGGCGTGCGATGTTCATGCCGGCCCGGATCAGCGCCTCGATGACCTCCGGGGAATCCGACGCGGGTCCGATGGTGCAGACGATTTTGGTTTTATTGTCGGCAAACCCCATGGCGGCCCTCCTTTGTATAAATGCGTTAAAATTTGTGTAACTATACGAAATAGCCAATATTTCTGTCAAGAAAAGATGTTCCTTTACCCAAAAAGGAAAGCGGTCTTACGAACGAAAACAATCAAAAATAAACACTTGACAACAAAAACGAACAGCTTTATATGCTCCTCGGAAAACGATCATGAAAAAAAACGCCACCATACTGCCGGCACAGCGGCGGCAGCACATTCTCGAGATTCTGCGACAGGAGCCCATCATCCGAGGCGCCCGCCTGAGCGAAATGCTGGGGGTCTCCGAGATGACCATCCGGCGCGACCTGGACGTGCTGGAAAAGCAGGGGCTGGTGGAAAGAACCCACGGCGGCGCCATCCTGCGGCAGGAACGGGTCGACGGGAAGTTTTTTTACCATCGCAGCCGACAGCAGAATCCCGGCCAGAAACAGTCCATTGCCCAGCGTGCCGCATCGCTGATCGAAGACCACGACACCGTTTTTCTCGGCGAGGGCTACACCGCTTCGCAGATCGTGGGGCACATCGACCCCCAGCGTCCGGTGACCATATTCACCAACAACCTGGCCGTACTCGCCGATGCGGGCCGATCGGCCGCCGAAATCATCCTGCTGCCCGGGGTCTATGATGCCGACACGCAATCGGTGTCCGGCCCCCTGACGCTGGAGATGATTGAGCGCATCAACGCCGACAAACTGTTCCTGGGCGCCGACGGCCTGAGCCTGCGCAGCGGCATGACGACTCCCAACCTGGAAATCGCGGTCATCGAACGCAGCATGATCCGGCACACGCGCGGAAAGGTGATCGTCATGGCGGAACATGCCAAGTTCGGCATGGTGGCCCAGGTGGAAATTGCGCCCATGGAGCGCATCGACGTGATCATCACAAACCGGGAGATTCCGGGAGGTTTCCGCAAGGACCTGGATAGGCTGAAAATCGAATTGGTAGTCGCGTAAAAAACGTGTTAATAC
>JAMOVG010000080.1 GCA_027061725.1 Desulfobacteraceae bacterium | reverse complement strand
CTTTACGAATGCGCGGCAGAGCTCCGGGTCTCTGTTGAAAGTGTCTTCGAGGGCGTAAATACCGTCTTCCGGAAAATCGAATCCGTAACGGTTGAAGAAGAACGTCGTCAGTTCGTCCGGATCAAGGCCGGACATCAGGATGGTATGATATTCATTGTACCACATGGCCGAGGCGGCGGCCACGCCGTCGCGCAGGAACAGGTTAACCGTGTATGATTGACGGATCGGCCTGGGCGTGATGTGAAATTTCCGGAAAAAAGCCCACGGCTGCGCCTGGTTGATGAGCCCTCCCCAGAGACCCACCTTCTTGCCGTCCAGGTCGCGGGGAGTGCGGATGCCGCTGGACTTCTTGGCCACCAGCATCAGGGGGGAGCGCTGCAGCATCTGGGCCAGGCTGAGTACCCGGATGCCCCGGTCCCGCATGGAAATGGCGATGGAAAGCCCCAGGATGCCGAAATCGGCCCGGCCTTCCGCCAGGAAGGTTTGCGAGGGGCGTTCGGGGCCGCCGGGGAGAATGGTCAGATCGATGCCATGCTTCCGGTAGATTCCCTTGCGCAGGGCCATGTAATAACCGGCAAACTGGGCATGGGGCACCCAGCAGGGAATGAAGGCGGCCTTTTTAAGGGCGCCCCCGCCGGCCCCGACTGGGCCGGCTCCCGCTGCGGAGCAGAACGCCAGAAAGGAAACGGCCAGCAAGAACGCCGCCCCCACCCGGCGCTTGCCGGCAAGGCGGTGGCTAAAGCCGCTCAAGAGCCGCCTCGGTGGAATCGCAGATCGTCAGAATCTTGATGAAGCCCGTCAGTTCCAGCACCTCGCGCACCATATCGGTCAGCCTCGCCAGCGCAAGCTTGCCGCCCTCGGCCTGCAATTTTTTGGCGACCACCAGTATGCTCCGCACGCCGGCACTGCTGATATAGCCGAGTCCGTGCATGTCGATTACCAGCCGCCTGTCGCCGGCATCTATGATGTGGCTCATCTGCGCTTCGAACTCGGGTGCCGTCAGGGCATCCATCCGGCCGTTCAGCGAAACGATGGTGCCGCCCTCCGCCTTTCTGGTTGTGATTTCCATTGCGATCTCCACGGTCTGTATGGTCGGCATTGTCCGTTCGAAAAACCCCTTCCACTCGGCCCCTTCGGTCATCACCGGCTTTTCATCTTTCGCTATCTTTTTCGGCAGATCGGGGCATAATCTAAAGCCCTGTAGACGCGGCAGCCGGAAGACCTCCGGGAAGGGGGAGGGACCGCTTTGCCGGATGGGGCTCAGGCGGGGCCCCACAGGCGGCATCCATGAAAACAGGCCGGCCGCAGAAGCGGCCGGCAGGATGCGGCCCGGGGGCGGTTTGGGAAACGGCCGCGGGTACCCGCCCCGGGGGCCGCCTGTCTCATGGCGCTTTCGTAACCGACTGCAATCGGTTAAAGCTCGGGAGGCTGTGGCAATGGTGAAGCCGCGACAGCGTCGATGCCATCGGTTTTCAGGGGCGCTGCGCCGCAGTTTATCCCTTTGCGGCCTGTCGCATGTACGCCTGCAGATCCGCTTCCAGCGCCGCATCGAGCAGGGAGTCGGGCGCCTCTTCCAGGATCGCCCGGTAGCGGCGGCCGGCCCGTGTGAGGGCGTCTTCGCGGCCCTGCTTTTCCCAGGTGCCGAAAGGTTCCCAGACCGACACCGTGGGTGCCCAGAAGTCCCGGGCGTGCGCGAAGGTGCTGTCGTGCAGCAGGTAGTCCCCGCCGTGGTCCACCTCTGCGATGATGTCCAGCGACAGGACCTCGGGAGTGAATTCCAGTCCGCGGCGGATGCGCATCACACGCCCGATGAGCTCCTCGTCGATGATGAACTTCTCATAGGAGGTGCACATGATGGAGTCGAGGACACCCAGGCACTCGTGGATGATGTGGGCGCCCGATAGCATGCCCATCATCAGGTTCTGCATGGTCTCGTAGCCGGCCTGGCAGTCCACCCGCTTCGAATCGGTCATGCCGCACATGGTGCGCGTGGGCAGATGATACAGGTCCCGCGCCAGCTGCAGGTTGGTGGTGTTGATCAGGAAGGCCTCGGGCGGCCCGGTGACGTAGCCTGCGATTTTCATGTTGGCGGCCGTGGAAGCCGGGCAGTAAACCACCGGGTTGCCGGGTGTGATCAGCTGCACCAGGGTCAGCCCGGCCAGGATTTCGGCGTTCTGCTGCACCACCACGCCCAACGGGTGGATGGGGCCCGAGACGCCGGCCATGACGCACGACAGCACCATCACCGGCTGGCGGCGCCGGGCGAAAGCCATCAATGCCTCGGTGGCGTCGGTGGAGAACTTCAGCGGGCTCAGCGGGTTGAGGCTGACGGCCACGGCGTAGTGGCTCTCCAGGTACTTTCCGCCGCCCATGGCGATTTCCACCATGTCCATCATCTGGTTCACCTGACGCGTGTAGCTGCAGTAGCTGATGATCGGCTTGTCGGTGTGGCGCAGGATGGTGTAGGTCACCTGCAGGTGCTTTTCTTCCGCGGAGACATCGCGGGGTTCCACCGGGAAAGACCCCACCAGGGACACCACCTCGCTGGCCTGGCACAGTTTCTGGATGTTGGCGAAGTCTTCCAGCAGTGCCGGCCGCCGGCCGCGGTCCTCATCCTGAACATCCACCACCCCGCCGTTGGGCTGCACCGCGAAACCCTCGCCCAGGGTGATGGCGTGCGCCGGGTTGCGGGCCTCCCAGCGGAAGGTGCAAGGGGCCTTTTCAATGGCGTCTTCCACCATTTTGGGGTCCAGGTAAACCGTCTCGCCTTCCACCCTGGCGCCGTTTTGCCGGAAGGTCTCCAGCGCCTGCGGGCATTTGAAGACCACGCCGGTCAGCTTCAGGACTTCTAGGGAGGCTTCGTGAACACGGGTCAGGTTCTCTGGCGACAGGATTTCCAGTTTCGTGTGCAGCGCCATGACGGTAGCCTTTCTTTGGGGGTGTGTCCGGGAAGACCCGCCGCCGGGAAACCGGCTGGCCGGCATTCGAAAACGGTGCGGGTCCGGGGGTGGCCGGTGTTTATTTTTCGATGGGTGTGGCCGGCAGCGCCTTGAGCTCTTTGCGGGTCAGCTTCAGCTGGATGACTTCCTCGTCGAAGGATTCGATGGCCTCGATGGGAATCGAGACCTGCTTCTTGTCCCACGGCAGTCCCTTGCGGATCACCAGGTGGGTGATCTGCCAGGTTTCGGGGTTCACCAGAAACTCGTCCACCTCACCGATGCGGCCGTCGGTGGCGCGCACCCGGGTGCCGGGAGACAGGGCCGCCTGCAGGGACGAAATCCGGCGGCGGCGCTCCGAGATGACCTTTTTGATCTCCACCATCTGGGGCCACAGTTCGGTGATCTTGGGGTCGGCCGCAAAGCGGCGCAGCTTCTGCTGGGTGTGGTCGGTCTGCTCGAAGAGGCCCAGGTTGCGGACTTCCCTTTTGGTGCGGCCCAGCAGGATCAGCTCCGGTGTGGTTTCCTTGATCCAGCGGGCCGGCACCAGGTACTTGTGG
>JAMOVG010000079.1 GCA_027061725.1 Desulfobacteraceae bacterium | reverse complement strand
CCCGCAGGTGTGGGTGGACCCGGACGATTTTTACGCCGGAAAGGGCGGCCCCGGACGCGACAACCAGCTCTCCGAAGCCCAGTGGAAGGCCCAGTGCTACCGGGTTGCCAAGCGCGTGCCCACCCTGCAGGTGCCCAACCAGCCGCGCGGCGTGTGCGATTTGTACGACTGCTCCGACGACTGGATCCCGCTCTACGACAAGTCCGACCTGGGCGGGTTCTACATGGCCATCGGCAGCAGCGGCAACCAGTACAAGAACGCCCCCGTGGCCGGCGCCATGATGGCCGAGCTCATCGACCGCTGCCAGAAAGGACTGGACCACGACAAGCAGCCGCTGCAGTTCAAGCTGAAGCACACCGGCCGCACCATCGATGTGGGCTTCTTTTCACGCAAACGCGAGATCAACACCGAGAGCAGTTTCTCGGTCAACGGCTGATTTCGGAATGAAAATCTACGTTTGCGTAAAGCACGTGCCGGATTCGGCCGCCACCATCACGGTGGTGGATGGCGGCCGAATCGACGAAAACATTACTTTCCTGCTCAACCCTTACGACGAAAACGCCGTGGAGGAGGCCGTGCGCATTCGTGAACACCACCCCGGCACGGAGATTGTGGCGCTGACGGCAGGACGGCAGGATGCCGCCGGCACCCTGCGCTCGGCTCTGGCCATGGGCGCCGACCGGGGCCTGCTGGTGGTCGCTGAAGGGCTCGACAGCCAGCGGACGGCACGGTATCTGGAAGCCGCCATTCGTCGCGACGGCGCACCGGACCTGGTGCTGACCGGAAAGCTGTCCATAGACGCGGTGGGGTACCAGACCATGTTCCGGCTGGGGGCTATGCTGGACATGCCGGTAATCAATGCCGTCACGGCGCTGACAGTGGAGGGGCGCAAAGTGGTGGCCGAATGCGAGGCTGCCGGCGGCGGACGACTGGTAATGGAGACGACGCTTCCCTGCGTGGTGGGGGCCGCCAAGGGGCTTAACGCACCGCGCTACCCCACCTTCCCGGACATCGTCAAGGCCCGCAAGAAGAGCATTGAAACCGTGGCGGCCGGCGACCTGGAAATCGAATCCCCGGCAGGCGGAGTGGCGCTGCTGTCGCTGGAACCCGCCGTGCAGCGGCGCAGAGGAGAGGTCATCGACGGCCCGGCCGGGGGGGCCGTAAAAACCTTAGTGCACCGCCTGCGGGAGGTCGAGCGGGTCATCTGAGACCATCGGACATCCCGGCGAAGGGTGTCCAGGGAGAACCAAAATGCGCAGCATCGGCATCCTCATCGAGGGCAAGGATGGCACCGTCAGCCGCAACAGCCTGGGAGCGGTCTCGGCCGCACGGGGCGAAGACCATCGGCTCTTCGCGCTGGTGCCGGACGGCGCGGCGGCATCCTATGCCGGGGCGCTGTCCGCCCACGGTGTGCATAACGTGGTGGACATGCGTTTTGAAGACGAAGCCCCGGCGGCTTTTGATCCTGTGCGCCAAGCCGAAGCCGTGGCCCTGGCCGTGGGACACTTCGATCTGGATGCCTTGGTGGGTGTGACCAGTGCCGTCGGAAAGGAAGTTCTGCCGCGGGTGGCCGCACAACTGGATGCCCCGCTGGTGATGGACTGCGTCGAGATCCATTTGGCGGACAACACCGCCCGCAAACCCCTGTATTCCGGAAAGACCGTGGGGCTCGTGCAGCTGACGGGAAGCACGCCCCTGTTCGGGCTGCGGCCCAACGTGTACCACCCGTCGCTGGCACCGGAAGAAACCCGCACGGTTTCGTTTGCGGTGCCCCCGGGGACGGACGCCCGGCTACGGGTCCGGAAAATCCTCGAGCCTCGGCAGGAAGCCGTCGATCTTGCTGAGGCCGACATCATTGTCTCCGGCGGGCGCGGCATGCGCGGACCGGAGAATTACCGTATTCTCGAACAGTGCGCACAGGCGTTGGGCGCTTGCGTGGGCGCTTCGCGGGTGGCCGTCGACTCCGGCTGGGTGCCGCACACCATGCAGGTGGGCCAGACCGGAAGCACTGTCAACCCCAGGCTCTACATCGCCTGCGGCATTTCCGGGGCCGTGCAGCATCTGGCGGGCATGAAGACCGCGGGCCTGATCGTGGCCATCAACCAGGACCCCGAGGCCCCCATGGTCAAAAATGCCGATTACGCCATCATCGGTGATCTCTTCGAAATCATCCCCCTGCTTACACGCGAGCTGCTGCGCTCCGGCTGAAACGCACCGGGGAAACACATGGCCGAACGCCGCCAATACCGTTCCATGCGCCACCTGGCGCTGGACCACGTGGATTTTCTGTCCATCTTCGACTGCTTCGACGAGGGCATCATCATCGTCGACGACCAGGGCCGTATCGTGTATTACAACGAAACCATGTCGCGCATCGACGACCTCAAACCCGATGCCACCGTCGGCCGGCGGGTCACCGAGATTTACGACCTCACCGGAGAAACCAGCATGATCATGCGCTGCCTTCGCGCGGCCGAACCCATCGTCAACCGGACTTTTTTCTACCGCACCCGCATGGGCAAGGTGGCCAACACCATCCACAGTGTCTTTCCGCTCATCCGCGACGAAAAGCTCATCGGGGCCATCTGTTTTGTAAAGGACTACAACCTGCTCGAGGCCGGCATCACCTCGATCACGCCCTCTTCGGAGAAAGGAGAGAGGGACAGCAGCGGCGCCGGCTACACCTTCGATGACATCGTGGGCCACGACCCGGAGCTGCTGCGCTGCGTCAACACCGCCAAGATGGCGGCCAATTCACCCTCGCCGGTGATGCTGTGCGGCGAGACCGGGACCGGCAAGGAGCTTTTCGCCCAGGCCATTCACAATTACAGCTCCCGGCGAAAGAAACGTTACATCCCCATTAACTGCGCCGCCATTCCGGAGAACCTGCTGGAGGGCATTCTTTTCGGCACCAACCGCGGCGCTTTCACCGGGGCGCTCGACCGCGCCGGCCTCTTCGAGCGGGCCAGCGGGGGCACGCTCTTTCTCGACGAGGTCAACTCCATGCCCATCGGGCTGCAGGCCAAAATCCTGCGTGTGCTGCAGGAGAAGAAAGTCCGCCGGCTCGGATCGCTCAGTGAAATCGACATCGACATCAAGGTCATCAGCTCCGTCAACCGTGAGCCCCACCTCGACATCGAAGGCAGTGTGTTGCGCCCGGATCTCTTTTATCGGCTGGGAGTCGTTTTTATCCGGATTCCCCCCCTGCGCGAGCGCCTTGGCGACATCGAAACATTGGTGGCCCATTTCCTGGAGAAAATCGGGCATTCCCTGGGGACCCGGGTACGCAGGGTCGAGCCACGGGTAATGGAGGTTTTTGCCGGTTATCCCTGGCCGGGCAACATACGGGAGCTGGAGCACATCCTGGAGGGCGCCATGAACATCGCCGGGCGTCGCGAATCCATTGCCTATCGGCATCTGCCCGCTTATTTCCGCCATGGGCGGCATCCCCGTAACCAGGGGGCAAACGCTGAACAGGGGCGCCGTCGGGCGCAGGC
>JAMOVG010000078.1 GCA_027061725.1 Desulfobacteraceae bacterium | reverse complement strand
GGCTGCGGCGCTGCCGCATCGTGTCCCACCGCGGCGAGCACGACAACGTGGCCGTCTTCGAAAACACCCTGCCGGCTTTTGAGGCCGCCGCCGATGCCGGCGTGTGGGGGTTGGAGATGGACCTGCGCTGGACAAGGGACATGATCCCCGTGGTCATCCACGACCCCGACCTGCAGCGGCTCTACGGCCGGCCCGAGCGCATTGCTGACCTGACCCTGGCCGAACTCAACGCCCTGGACGTACCGGTACCCACGCTGAGCGCCGTGGTGGGGCGCTTCGGCGGCCAACGCCACCTGATGGTGGAAATCAAGGCCGGCACCCTGAGGCACCCGGATCTTCAGAACCGGCGTCTGAAAGTCCTTTTCGACGGCCTGACTGCGGAGCGGGACTTTCACCTCATATCGCTGGCACCCCAAGAGTTCTCTAGAATCCATTTCGTCCATCCGGGCGCCCTGCTGCCCATCAGCCGTCTCAACATCCGCCGCCTGGAGCGGCAGGTCTACGAAAAGGGCTACGGCGGGCTGACCGGCCACTTCCTGTTTATGACCACCGCCCGCCTGCGTCGCCTGTGGGCCGCCGGCCGGCGCGCCGGCACCGGCTTCGTCAACCACCGCCGCATCCTCTACCGGGAGATTCGCCGCGGCGTGGACTGGATTTTTTCCGACCGCGCCGTGTACCTGCAGGGAATTTGTCAGATGTGATTTGGCCGTTGTCCGAAGCGCCCCCAACGGACCACGGACTACCGGCGCTCCGCCCCCTTTGTACCTTGCCCTTAATTCTTGACATCCCCCCCCGATTCCCTTAAACCTGTGGGCCGATGCGCATTTGCATGGCGTTGAAGGGGTGCGGCACGATGAAACTTCCCGGAGGTCGGACGTTGGCGGCCACCATCGCCGCGGTGGCGCTGGTCGCCGGTTTTTGTCCCCCGCAGCGGGGATACGCGGGGCAACCCGACACGGCGGCCGTTTCGGCCGCGGCGCAGAACACGGTGCACCTGTATTTCGCCGATCGCCGGGGGCGCTTCCTGCACGCCCGGGAGCGTGTTTTCAAACACCCGTCGGATCCCCTGGCACTGGGCCGGGCGATTCTGGGGATGCTCATCGAGGGGCCCCGCAGCGGGCCGGGCAGGACCCTTCCGGCCGGGTCGCAGGTGAGGGCTTTTTTCATCGACGGCGATACCGCCGTGGTCGATTTCAACGAGGCCGTTCGGGAAAAGCATCCCGGCGGGTGCCGCACCGAACTGCTGACGATTTTCTCGGTGGTCAATTCCCTGGTGCTCAACATGGACGGCGTCGAACAGGTGCGCATCCTGATCGAGGGCCGTGAGGTGGACACCCTGGCCGGTCACATCGACTTGCACCCTGCGTACGCAGCCGACATGCTGCTGGTGAGATGAAACACAAAATCAAAGACATACGCAATATCGGGATCATCGCCCACATCGATGCCGGCAAGACCACGGTCACCGAGCGCATCCTCTATTACACGGGGCGTTCGCACAAGATCGGCGAGGTGCACGACGGCGAGGCGGTCATGGACTGGATGCCCGACGAGCAGGAGCGCGGCATCACCATCACCTCGGCGGTGACTACCTGCCAGTGGCAGGGCCACCAGGTGCAGATCATCGACACCCCGGGCCACGTGGACTTCACCATCGAGGTGGAGCGCTCCCTGCGGGTGCTCGATGGCGCCGTGGGCGTGTTCTGTGCCGTGGGCGGCGTGGAACCCCAGTCCGAAACCGTCTGGCACCAGGCCGACAAGTACCACGTGCCTAAAATCGCCTTCGTCAACAAGATGGACCGCGTGGGCGCCAATTACCTGGGCGCCATAGAGATGATGAAGGAGCGCCTGGGCGCCGTGCCGTTGATCCTGCAGCTGCCCATGGGTGCCGAGGACACTTTCGAGGGGGTCATCGATCTGGTCACCATGCGCCAGATCCGCTGGGACGACAGCACCTTGGGCGCCGAGTTTGTCATCGAAGAGATCTCCGATGCGTACCGCCAGGAGGCCGAGCAGTACCGCGAGCAGCTGGTCGAGGCCCTGGCCGAGTTCGACGACGAACTCATGGAGGCCTACCTGGCCGAAGAGCCGCTGGAGGAAAAAAAAATCCACGAGGTCATCCGCAGGACCACCATTTCCCTGGACCTGGTGCCGGTGCTGTGCGGGTCGGCCCTGCGCAACAAGGGTGTCCAGCCGCTGCTGGACGCCATCGTGCGTTACCTGCCCAGCCCGGCCGACGTGCCCCCCATCCAGGGAACGCACCCCGAAAGCGGCGAGCCCATCTCCTGCCCGCCTTCGGCCAAGGCCCCCCTGGCGGCGCTGATCTTCAAGGTTTCCATGGTCGAGGGGCGCAAGCTGTCTTTCGTGCGCATTTACAGCGGTACCGCCAAGACCGGCGAGGAGGTGTACAACCCGGGGCTGCGTCGCAAGGAGAAGCTTTCGCGCATCCTGCGCATGCACGCCAACAAGCGCGAGCGCCTCAACCAGGCCGAGGCCGGCAGCATCGTGGGGGTCGTGGGGCTCAAGGACTCGGCCACCGGTGATACCCTCTGCAGCGCGGAAAAACCGGTGCTGCTGGAAAAGATCGAGGTCTACGAGCCGGTCATCTCGGTGGCCGTGGAGCCGCGCACGCACTCCGACCAGGAGAAGATGTCCCAGGTGCTGGAAAAGCTCCTGGCGGAAGACCCCACCCTGCGCCTGCGCCACGACGAGGACACCGGCCAGACCATCCTATCGGGCATGGGCGAGCTGCACCTGGAAGTTATCATCAGCCGTATGCAGCGCGAGTTCAACACCGCGGTTAACGTGGGCAAACCCCAGGTGGTCTACCGCGAAACCATCGGCCGGCGCGCTGTGGGAACGGCCGTTTTCGACCGCGAGATCGCCGGCCAGCGCCACTTCGCCGAAGTCGAAATCACCCTTTCCCCGCGCCAGCGCGGCGCCGGCAACCACTTCCGGTCCGAAGTGGACGAGGAAACCCTCCCGGCTGCACTGGTGCCGGCCGTGGAGGAAGGGGTCACCGAATCCCTGGAAAGCGGGACCCTCATGGGGTACCCGGTGGTGGACGTGGAGGCCGTGCTCACGGGCGCTTCCTACCGCGAGTCCCTGGGCAGCGAACTGGCTTACAAGGTGGCTGCATCCATGGCCACCAAGGAGGCCCTCACGGCCGGGGAACCGTTCCTGCTGGATCCCATTATGAAGGTGGAGGTCTTCGTGCCCGAGGCCTTCATGGGCGATGTCATCGGGGAGCTCAACAGCCGCGGCGGCAAGGTGGAGTCCATCGAGCACCGCATGGGGCACCAGGTGATCAAGGCCACCGCTCCGCTGGCGCGCATGTTCGGCTATTCCACCTCGCTGCGTTCGGCCACCCAGGGCCGGGGAACCTTTACCATGCAGTTTTCGCATTTTGACCGCTGTTGATCCCGGCCGATGCCAAAATAATAATTGACAAAAATCGCGCATTTCTATATGCATTTCTTCTGTTCCACCAAATGCGGGTCCCATCGTCTAGTGGCCTAGGACGTCGGCCTCTCACGCCGAAAACACGGGTTCGAGTCCCGTTGGGACCACCACTTCAGCTTCACCATTGGGAGGGGCACAGAGCATGACAAGAGCGGGCATGGTGGCAGTGATAGTTCTGGCGGCCGTGGTGCTTGTCGGCGGTCTGTCGTGGATATCCAACGGCAGCGTGCTGGCATCCGAGGATGAAACGCTGACGGTTCCCCTGGGCGACATCACGCTGGAAGCGCCCGAGAGCGTCGATGCCAAGAAAACGCCGGTGGATTTCCCCCACGGGGTACACTTCAACTTCACCTGCAAAACCTGCCACCACAAGTGGGAGCCGCCCGAAAAGATTGTTTCCTGCACCACTTCCGGGTGCCACGACGTCTTCAAGCTGTCGGAAAAGAAGGAAAAGATGGCCGACGCCGACCTCTCCGTCAAGTATTACCGCACGGCCTTTCACAAGCTGTGCATCGGCTGCCACAAGGCCATCAAGACCAAGGACTGGGAGATGGAGATGTCCGGCCGCATCATCAAGGGGAAACTGGGCAAGACCGGCCCCACCGGCTGCATCCAGTGTCACCCCAGGGAGGAATAACCGGCCACCGTCCACCCCTCTTCACCCGCTGCCCGTCGATTCTGCTCGGCGGGGATGGCCGGCAACCATGCGGACCGCAACAGCCAGATTTTATACGGGAGACCCACAGCCACCGGCTGGCGGTCTCCCGTTTTGTTTATGTCTTTACATATCCGGGAAACGTGATAATTTACTGACATGACCAGCGATGTCGTCATCCTCATCGTGCTGTTGATGCTGTCGGGCTTTTTCTCCTCGGCCGAAACCGCGCTTTTTTCCATCAGCAAAACCCGCGCCCGCCACCTGGCCAAAAAGGAGGCCCGCAGTTACAAGCTTATCAAGCAGATGAAGGACGATCCCCACCGCCTGCTTTCCACCATCCTGATCGGCAACAACGTGGTCAACGTTGGGGCCTCGTCCATGGCCACCTCGCTGGCCATGCAGATGTTCCCGCACAACGCCGTGGGCATCGTCACCGGGGTGATGACCTTCCTGATCCTGGTCTTCGGAGAGGTCTTCCCCAAGTCGGTGGCCACGCGCAACAACGTGCTCATCGCGCGCGTGGTGATCTACCCGGTCTACTGGCTCTCGCTGCTGTTTATGCCTGTGATTGTGATGCTCAACTTTATCCCCAAGCTCACCGGCAAGATCAAGCAGCCCACTACCCTGACCGAGGAGGACCTCAAGACCTTCGTGGAAGCCGTGGAGGAAGAGGGGGAGATCAAGGAGGAGGAGAAGGAATTCATCGAGAACATCTTCGAGTTCGACGACACCAACGCCTCGGAAATCATGACCCCGCGTACGGACATGTTCGTCATCGACATCAACGAACCGCTGGACCTCAAGGCCATTGCCGAGTCGGGCTTCACCCGCATCCCGGTCGTCGACGACGACCTGGACCACGTCATCGGGGTTATCAACATCAAAGACCTTTTCATGCATCAGGTGACCTCGGGCGGCAAGATCGACATCCGCAAGATCATGCGGCCGGCCTATTTCGTGCCCGACAACAAGAAGCTCGACAAGCTGCTGCAGCAATTCAAAAAGCGCAAGAACCACCTGGCCATCATCGTGGACGAGCACGGCGGCGTGGCCGGCCTGATTTCCCTGGAGGACCTGCTCGAGGAGATCGTGGGCGAGATTCGCGACGAGACCGACCCCGAGGAGCCCGGCATCATCAAGATCAAAAATGACGAATGGATCGTACCCGGCAAGGCCGAGATCGATGAGGTCAACGAACAGCTGCCCATGGAGATCCCGGACTCCCCCGAGTACGATACCTTCTCCGGCTTCGTGCTCAGCCGCATCGGCCGCATTCCCCGGGAAAAGGAGAAGATCCCCATCGGCGACTTCGAGGTCACGGTGCGCAAGATGGACGGCAACCGCATCTTGGAATACCACGTCAAGCACAAACGGCGCAACCGGCAACCCCCGGCCGGGGAAGGGGACGCTGCGGCGACGCAGACGGGCTAGACGGGAGCGTTTTTCCCGCAAAACCAACCGACCGCTACCCATCGGGTGCTGCCCATTGCCTGGGCCTTGCCGCGCAGGCTGCTTTCCCGGTTTTTTCAGAGGAACGTTTTTCCGCGAACCATCCATGTCCCGCCAGGAGACCTACATCGAGGTGGCTGTGTCCGCCCCCCTGCACCACACGCTGACCTACGGCCTGCCGGCCGGCGTGGCCGAAACGCTGCCGCCGGGAACGCGGGTGCAGGTGCCCTTCGGCCGCCCCAGCACCGCTTTCGGCCAGCGCTCGGTGATGGGCTACGTGCTGGGCCCTGCCGGGGCGCCGGCCGGTATGGCCATCAAGAAGGTCCTGGATGTGCTGGACGAGGCGCCGATCTTCCCGGCCGCCATGATTCCCTTCTTTCGCTGGATCGCGGACTATTACATCCACCCCCTGGGAGAGGTCATCAAGAGCGCGCTGCCCGCCGGGCTGGGAAGCCGCGACCGGCTCGCCCTGACCCTCACCGAGACCGGAAAAAAGGCCCTGGCGAACGGCGCTGTCCCGGCCGCCTGGCGGCGTGTGCTGGCGCCCCTGGCCGAGGCCGGGACCCTCGATCTGCCTGCGCTGTCCCGTCGCACCGGTGCGACGGTGTCCACGGCGCTGGTGCGCCGCCTGGTGAGCGAGGGGCTGGTGGCCTCGCGCCGCCGGGTGCGGCGGGGCGCGGGAGGCCTCCGGCAGGAGCAGGTGGTGTCTCTGGTGAAGGACGACTTGCCCCGGGACCGTTACTACGCACAGCGCCGGGCCATCCTGGATTTTCTCGCCGAACAGGGCGAGGTGCCGGTCGCCCGGCTGGCGGCCGCTGTTCCCCGCGCCAGGGGATACCTGGGCTTTCTCGAAAAGAACGGCTTCGTGCGCGTCACGCGCCGCAGCCTTTACCGTGACCCCTTCGGCGAGGCTATTCGCCCCGACACGCCGCCGCGCCTAACCGCCGAGCAGGCCGTTGCCGTGGACAGCGTAAACCACGCCGTGGGCGAGGGTTTTGGGACCTTTCTGCTCAACGGCGTCACCGGCAGCGGCAAGACCGAGGTCTACCTGCGCCTGGCGGCCGACACCCTGGCGCGCGGGCGCACGGTGCTGGTGCTGGTGCCCGAGATCGCCCTCATCTCGCAGATGGAGCGGCGCTTCCGGGCGCGCTTCGGCGAGCGCGTGGCCGTGCTGCACTCGGGGCTGACCGGCGGCCAGCGCTGCGACCAGTGGCGGCGCATTGCCCGGGGCGAAACCCCCATCGTGGTGGGGGTGCGATCGGCCATCTTCGCGCCCCTGGCCGACCCCGGGCTGATCGTGGTGGACGAGGAGCACGACAGTTCCTACAAGGAGCAGCGCGGCCTGCTCTACAACGCCCGCGACCTGGCCGTGGTGCGCGCCCGGCTGGCGGGCGCCGTGGCGCTGCTGGGGTCGGCGACCCCCTCGGTGCAGTCGCTCTACAACGTGAAAAACGGCAAATTCCGGCAGCTGCGCCTCACCCGCCGGGTCAGTGACCGCCCCATGCCCCGCATCCAGGTAGTGGACCTGCGGCGCGCCGCCGGACAGGATCCCGAGGCCCTCATCACCGCCCAGTTGCGCGACGCCATGCAGCGCGTCATCAGCCGCGGCGAGCAGGTGCTGCTGTTTCTGAACCGCCGCGGGTACGCGGGGTTCCCGGTCTGCGGACAGTGCGGCCGGCCGCTGCGCTGCCGGCACTGCGACATCACCCTGACGCTGCACCGCGCCGCGCGCCTCTACCGCTGCCACTACTGCGGTTTTACCCGCAGCGCGAAGGTGTACTGCGAGAAGTGCGGCAGCGCCGAAATCAAGCCCCTGGGCCTGGGCACCGAGAAGCTCGAGGCCCACGTGCGCCGGCTCTTTCCGGCTGCCAGCGTGGTGCGCATGGATGCCGACACCACCGCCGCCCGTGGCGCCACCGTGCAGATCCTCAAGGACCTGCGGGCCGGCGCCATCGACATCCTGATCGGCACCCAGATGGTCGCCAAGGGCCACGATTTTCCCAACATCACCCTGGTGGGCATCATCTGCGCCGACCTCTCGCTCAACTTCCCCGACTTCCGTGCCGGCGAGCGCACCTTCCAGCTGCTGGCCCAGGTGGCCGGCCGCGCCGGCCGCGGTGATGTGCCCGGCCGCGTCATCCTCCAGACATACAACCCGGAGCACTTCAGCATCGCGGCCGCCCGCCGGCAGGACGTGGCCGCCTTCTACGAGACCGAGACCGCTTTTCGCTCCCAGTTGGGCTACCCGCCCTTTTCGCGCCTCATCCACCTGCGCATCTCGGGCCCGGATGCCGACCGGACCCGCCGCCGCGCCGAGATGCTGGGGGACAAGTGCCGCCGCCTGCGGAGCGAGGAGGACGCCTTTTTCCGGGACGTCCAGGTGCTGGGCCCCATCGAGGCTTCGCTGCCGCGTCTGGGCGGCCGCTTCCGCTGGCAGATCCTGTTGCGCGGCCGCAGCGCCGACGCGCTTCATCGCTTTACCCGCCGGCTGATTTTTGATAAGGACACGGGCAAAGTACCGGCCGGAACCAAGCTGGAAGTCGACGTGGACCCGGTGTTTATGATGTAAGGGCGAGGGGCAAAGGCACAACCGGATCTGCAGAAGCGCTGTTTCGATTCCCGCTACTGTTGCAGAGGATTAGGGAAGGAATTCTACCAAGATTACATTCGTTTTCTGCAGATTGCCAGCGGTTCCTTGTATGAGACGCAGACTCATTTGGAAATTGCCCGCAATTTGCACTTTTTTTCAAAAGACAGGGAAGAACAACCCACATGAAACTCGCGGTAATGAGCGACAGTCACGACAACATCTGGAACATGCGCCGGGCCGTGGCGCGCGTTCGCAGCGAGGGCGCGGACGTGATCCTGCACTGCGGGGACTTCGTGGCGCCCTTCATGCTCAAGGAACTGGCCGCCGCCGGCCTGCCGGTGCACGGTGTTTTCGGCAACAACGACGGGGACCAGTACCAGTTGACGCGCATGGCCCTCACCGACGTTGCGGACATTCACCTGCACGGGCCGTTGGCCGACCTCGACCTGGACGGCTTCCGCGTCGCCATGACCCACTATTTCATGGTGGCCCGCGGCCTGGCCGCCACCGGGGAATACGACCTGGTCTGTTTCGGTCACTCCCACGAGCACCACCTGGAAACCGTCGGGCGCACCATCCTGCTCAACCCGGGCGAGATCATGGGCAAGGACGGCCCGCCGACTTTCTGCATGGTGGACAGCGCCAGCCGGGAAGTGCGCAAAATCGCGTTTCATACAGAAAAGTAACCAGAGCGCCCGCCGGCGGGAGGCGGTTTCCCGCAACGGACAACGGACGACGGACAACCGACACACAACACGGGAGTTTGACATGAAAGTGCGCATCTGTTTGATCGGCCTGCTGATGGTCGTGCTGGCCTCTACGACGGCATGGGCTGTGGAAAAGGCCGATGCCCAGGCGGCCCCCCGCATCGTGGCCCCCGAGCCTACCTATCACTTTTCCCCGGTGGTGGACGGTACCACCGTCGAGCACGATTTCGTCATTGAAAACAAGGGCGACGCCCCGCTCAAGATCTCAAAAGTCAAAACCGGCTGAGGCTGCACAGCCGTCTCTTTTCCGAGAGACATCCCTGCCGGCGGCAGGGGCAGCATCAAGATCCGGGTCAACACCCGCGGTTACGGCGGCGGAAAACTCCACAAGCAGATCGTCGTGCACAGCAATGACCCGCACACCCCCAAGCTGCGGCTGGGCGTTTCGGGCGAGGTGGAGCGCTTTGCCATCATCAAGCCGCGTCACGTGCGCCTGTTCGGCGATGTGGGCCAGGAAATCCGGCAGACGGTAACCATCATTCCGGAGAAGAAATACCCCTTCAAGATCCTTGAGGCCAAGGCCCGCAACGGGCAGTTCATCACGTATGAATTAAAGAGCGAGGAAGGTTCCGGTGGGACGCGGTATACGCTCACCATCGAAAGCACGCGCACGCAACCCGGCCGCTTTATGGACAGCATCCTGCTCAAGACCGACAGCAAGATTCGCCCGGAACTGCGGGTCAACGTATTCGGCCTGATCCGGTCCCCCAAGAAAGCCGCCCCCGACAAAGCCGCCGCACCGACGGCCGGAAAGAAGGGATCCAATGCCGCCGATTAAAGTGGTCGCCTTCGACTGCGACGGGGTGATGTTTGACACCACCGAAGTGAACCGTATGTACTACAATCTGCTGCTGGCGCACTTCGGCCGGCCGCCTATGGACGAGGCGCAGCTGGCCTTCGTGCACCAGCATGCCGTGGAAGAGTCCGTCAACTTTCTGTTTGACGCCGACCCCTCTCTGGTGGAAAAGGTGCACGCCTACCGCCGCACCATGGATTACAGGCCGCTTTTTGCGCACATGCTCATCGAGCCGCACCTCAAGTCCGTGCTGGACTGGCTCAAACAGCGGGTGCGCACGGCGGTGGTGACCAACCGTACCGACACCATCGGTCCGGTGCTGGACACCTTCGGGCTGAGCCACCGCTTCGACGCCGTGATCAGCGCCCTGGACGTGCAGCACCCCAAACCGCACCCCGAACCGCTGCTGCGCATTCTGACCCTTTTCGCCGTCAAGCCTGAAGAGGTCATCTATGTGGGAGACTCGGCCGTGGACGAAGCCGCGGCCACGGCGGCCGGAATCCCGCTGGTGGCCTACCGCAACCCGGCGTTGGAGGCCCGGTGGCACATCGAGGGCCTGGACGAGATCCTGGGGATTGTCAACGGGAAGGGGGCCAAGGGATAGGCACAAAGGCACAGAGGGTCAAAGGCACAAAGTGAGGGGCATTCGGTGCCGCCTGACGAGTGGATAGCTTTTTCGAAATTCAGGGTCCCACCGTGGCTGCATGCCTGTGACCCCTGGAGGTAAAACGTTGTACCTCTGTGCCTTTGCCCCTTTGCGTATCGCTACTCAGAACACTTTCGTAATTTCATCCACCTCGAACCGCGGCCAGGGCACCGGATGCCCGTTTTCAAAAGCTTCCACCCCGCTTTTCCCATCGACCACTTCCCCGATTTCGGTGATGCGGATGCCGGCGGCGGTGATGTCGGCCGCCAGCCGGTCGGCGTCGTCCGGACGGCAGCAGATCAGCAGGGAGCCGGATCCGATCAGGCCCAGCGGGTCGATGCCCAGCAGGCGGCACAGCCGGCGGGTTTCGTCGAACACGGGGATGCGCTCCACGTTCACCCGGATGCGGTGGCCGCCGGCCTGGGCAAGCTCCCGCAGGGCGGTGGCCAGTCCCCCTTCGGTGACGTCGTGCATGGCCGAAACCCCGCCGCAACGCGCGGCCAGGGCGGCCTCTTCGATGATGCTGATGTTTTCCAGGAAATCCCGGCAGCGGTCGATTTCTTCCGTGCGGACGCCCAGATCCTCGAGCCGGGGAGCCAGTTCGCGGGCGATGATGGAGGTGCCCTCCACGGCCACGGCCTTGGTGAGGTAGACCCGGTCCCCGGGGCGCATGTCGGCCTTGTCCACCAGTCCGGCGCGGGTGACGGTGCCGGCCATGACCCCTACCACCACGGGCCGCGTGACGGCATCGCTGATCTCGGTGTGGCCGCCGCAAAGGGTGATGCCCCACTGGCGGGACACCTGCTGCAGTTCCTGCATCACCAGCAGCACCTCCGACGGCGTCGTTGCGGGCGGAAAGAGCAGGGTGGTCAGCATCCAGCGCGGACGGGCGCCGGCCGTGGCGATGTCGTTGGCGTTGACCAGCACGGCATACTGGCCCATGGCGTCGGCGGCGAAAGTGATGGGGTCGGACTTGAGCACCAGCACCTCGTCTGCGGCGATGTCCACGGCGGCCGTGTCCTCACCCACGGCCGGCTGCACGATGAGCGAAGGGTCGTCAAAGGGAAAGTCCGTGAAGTGGCGTTCCAGCAGTTCGTTGGGAAATTTGCCGCCGGAGAGCGGCAGCCCCAGCCGCACCGCGTCGACGACTCCGTCGAGATCGGGCACCGTCAGGTCGGTGGGCGGGCCGTCTTCGGTCGATCCCACGCGCAGGGTCACCATGCCCGCTTCGCGGGCGGTTTTCAGCAGGCTGCCGTCGGCCGACACCAGCAGCACTTCGGCGGGGTTCATGCCGTAGCCCTCGATTTCTTTGCACAGGGCGCCGACCTCACGGGGGACCGCACGCGAGGCGGGATCGACGGGAATGTCCAAGGCGCCGTCAGGGCCTTCCGGAGGCTGTGACGCCCCTTTTTCAGGTGCGGACTCCGACGCCGGGCGGATCCGCCCCACCCGGGCGGGCAACGTGGACAGGCGCTCGAGCAGCCTGCCGCCCGCATCGGCGTTTCCAAGAACTTCCATATCCAGAAAAACCGCCCCGAGGCGGAAAGACCGGTGAATCATTTTTCAACCGTCCCATCTCCCGGTGCTGTCCGGGAAGCGGTAAAATTTCAAACTGCTGCAACAGGTTGCGGACATAACCCGCCACCCGGCCGGCTGTCAAGTGCGGCAGCAGCATCCCCGCCGGGGCTCACGGAGCGCAGACGATGCCTGCCCGTCCCGGCGGGTCAGGCTACTTGCGATTGCCTTGGCTGCACTGTTTGCAACCGCCTCTGGTTTTACGCTATACGTCCTGTGCATACAAAATCCGGGCGTGCCAAGGGGATCGTTTCCCCGGAATAGAAAAATCGTCATGAAAATTCTGCTCATCTATCCCCCTTTTTTGGAACAGCGCCTCAACACCGAGGACGTTGGGGCCGTTCCCATGGGCCTGTACTACGTGGCGGCCGCGGCCATGGCCGACGGCCATTCGGTAGAGGTCCTGAACTGGCACGACGTGAACGCCCGGCCCGACGAAATCCGCCGTACCCTCGAGCATCGCCGGCCGGACGTAATCGGCTTTTCGGTGCTGCACGCCAACCGCTGGGGCGCGCTGGACATCGCCGCAACCGCGCGGCGCCTGCTGCCCGGCGTGCGCATCGTCTTCGGCGGCATCGGTGCCACCTGCCTGTGGCGCCACTTTCTGACCCATTTCCCCCAGGTGGACGTGGTCGTGCTGGGTGAGGGCGAGCACACCTTCCTGCGCCTGGTGCAGTGCTACGAAAAAGAGGGGGGCCAGGGACTGGCGCAGATTCCGGGCATCGCCTTCCGGCACCAGGGCGCGCCGCGGCGCACCGCCCCGGCTGAACCCGAGGCAGACCTGGACCGGTTGCCCCCGCCGTCGCGCTATTTCACCTTTTCCCACGTCGCCCTGACCCGCGGGTGCCCGGCCGACTGCCGCTTCTGCGGCTCACCCGGCTTCTGGGGCCGGCGGGTGCGCTTTCACTCCAGCGATTACTTCGTGGGCCAGGTCCGGCGCCTGTACGGCCGGGGAGTGCGGTTCTTCTTCGTCTCCGACGACACGTTTACGCTCAACAGGCGCCGGGTTATCGCGGTTTGCCGCCGGCTGGCGGAGCTGGGGCTGGACATCGGGTGGGCGGCCATCTCGCGGGTGGATACGGTGGACGAGGAAGTGCTGCGCTGGATGCGCCGCGCCGGCTGCATCCAGATCAGCTACGGTGTGGAGAGCGGCTCTGAGGAGATCCGCGCCCGGCTGGGAAAACGCATCCGCACCGCCGACATCCGCCGGGCATTTTCCCTCACGCGCCGCTGCGGCATCATGCCGCGGGCCTATTTCATCTACGGCAGTCCGGGCGAAACGCCGCAGACCATCGCCGCGAGCGTCGAACTGATGAACGAGGTCCGGCCCCTTTCGGCCATTTTCTACATCCTGGACCTGTTCCCCGGCACGGCGCTCTACGAGGAGTTCCGGAAGCGCACCGGCGCCACCGACGACATCTGGCTGCAGCGCATCGAGGACATCCTGTACTTCGAAACCGACCCGGCCCTTTCCCGCGAGCAGGTGCTCTCCTTCGGCAGGACCCTGCGCAGCGCTTTTTACAACGGTCTGCCCGGCTTCGTGCGCTCCGTCGAACTCCTCGATGAAGCGGAATTTTACCCCCTGCACGCCGATTTCCTGTCGCGGCTGGGGCTGACCTTCGACCAGGGCGACTACGCGCGCATCGAGGCCGTTGCGGACAAGGCCCGGCTGGCCGAAGAGCTGTACCGCCGGGCCCTGGAATACCACCCCGACGCACGCGCCTTTCTGGGCCTCGGCATTCTGCACCAGAAGAAGCAGGACTACGCCGGGTCGGTGCAGTGGCTGCGCCGCGGGCTTGAACACTTCCCCGGCCACGAACAGCTGAATCTGTGCCTGGGCATCAGCCTGCTGAACCTGGGGCAGGCGGAAGAGGCCCTGGCCTGTTTCTTGCCCTTTGAAAACTCGCCCCAGGCCCTGTGCCTGGCCGCGCGCTGCTTCGAGGCGCTGGGAGAACCGCAAAAGGCCAAGCAATACGATGCCCTGGCCCAATCCCGCAGGTGACGGTTTGCAGTCCGTAAAGTCCGTTATTTCAATAGATTGACTATGATAACGCTTCTCGCTTCTGCGCCGCTGCGTTTTTGCCCCCCGCTTTTCTCCTTGCCAAAACCCCAATTCGTGGGCATTTTTTTAGGTTAACGGACAACGGACAACGGACAACGGACAACGGACAACGGAGGAGGATGCCA
>JAMOVG010000077.1 GCA_027061725.1 Desulfobacteraceae bacterium | reverse complement strand
CTGCCCGCCGGCCTCCGTCGGAACGCCCCCTGCGCGCCTCCCGCCCGGCAAAAGGCGCACCCGGGAAGCTGTCCGGCGCCGTCAAAGAGGCACTACCGCAGTTCGTCGATAAGGTCCCGGATGCGGTTCAGGCCGGCGGTCAGGTAGTCATGGGGCAGGCCGAAACTGATGCGCAGAAAGTGGTCCAGGCCGAAATGATCACCGGGGACCACCAGTACGCGCTTTTCCGAAAAGAGGCGCTCCACGAAGGCGGTGGCGTTGACGTCCAGCCGGTACCGGACGAAAGCGATGGCCGCGGCCTGCGGCGGCACGATGGTGATCAGGTCCCGGTGGGCGGCGGCCCACTGCTCCAGTATCGGGTAGCCCTCACGGATGTACGCCCGCGTGCGCGCGATGATGCGCGGCCGGACCTGCGGCGACAGCGCCAGGGCCGCCAGCTTGTTGGACAGCATGGTGGCGCTGATGGTGGTGTACTCGTGGCGCGCCCAGATCTCGTCGATGGTGTCCACCGGCCCCGCCACCCAGCCGATGCGCAGGCCCGGCAGGCCGTAGGCCTTGCTCATGCTGCCAACGGCCAGCACCCGGTCGTAGCGCCCGTAAAAAGACGGCGTTTCGTGGTCGGTGGTGCGCTCGGCCCCGCGGTAGACCTCGTCGGCGATGATCCAGGCCCCCACGCGTTCGGCGGCCCGCACCACGGCGTCCATCTCCGCCTCGCTCAGCACGTATCCCGTGGGGTTGCTGGGGTTGCAGATCGCGATGACGCGGGTTTTCTCCGTCACGGCCTCCTGCAGTTCGTCCAGGTCCGGGGCCCATTGCCGGTCCTCGCGCAGGGAAAACGTCCGCACGGCGTGGCCGCTGTTCTTGGAAATCCCCCAGATCTGCATGTAGTTGGGCAGCATGACGACAATCTCGTCGCCGGGCGCCATGAGGGTCTGTACGCTGTTGTAGTTGGCCTCGATGGCCCCCACCGTGACCAGCACGTTGTCCGGGCCGGCGCCGTCGTAGAGCGCCGCAATGTTCTCGCGCAGCTCGGGGATGCCGTTGACGTGAGGGTAGTTGAGGTCGGTTTTAAGCAGTTCGTCGAGCAGGCCGCCGTCGCCGCCCAGCAGCTCCTCCAGCAGCAGCGGGTGAACCCCGCTCTCGGACAGGTTGTAGTCGACCCGCTGCTCGAACTTCGACATCATGCGTTCCATCAGGAAAGGCTGAAAATCAGGCATCGTCACCTCCGCCGACGTAGCCGTCCAGATTTCCGTGGATCGCCGCGGCCGCCGTGAGAAACGCCTCGCGCACTTCGCGGGCGTACGGGTTGTATCGGTGCATGTCCTCGAAAAGCTGCCAGGTGTCGTTTTCCACCGTCTCCAGGGTGCGCAGCAGGCGCTGGTAGCCCTCGGTGTCGATGTCCATGGGTCTGGCGTCGATGCGCGACAGGCTGCGGCCGATGAAATGCGTCAGCCCCAGGCTGACGGCGATCTTGCGGTCGTGCTCCTCGGGCGTGGTCTCGATGACCGCCAGCCCGCGGGTCTCCAGGAAGGCCCGGATGCGGTGCAGGGGGCGCAGTCCAATGCGCCGGGGGCAAAGCACGATCTTCTTGCCCGACAGCGACTCGGCCGCCGAGTCCGGGCCGAACATGGGGTGTGTGCCCAAGATGGAGACATTTTCCGGCAACAGCTTCATCATCAGGCGGCAGGGGTAGACCTTCACCGAACAAACATCGATCACCAGCGTGTTCCGTGATAAGTGCGGCGCCATCTCGCTGAGCACGCCTTCCATCTGCGATATGGGCACCGCCGGAATTACAATACGCTGTCGGCAGACCTCCTCCAGCGAACGGAACACCACTCCGTGCGGCTGCTCCAACGCCTTGTGCCCCCGGCGGTAAACCTCCACCCTGACCTCGCCGGACAGATAGCGGGCCATCAGCCTGCCGAAACGCCCGTAACCGATGATACCGATCATAAAATCCTTCCCCCTGCTGTGCGTTGCCGTGAAATACGAATACGCCCCTCTTTCAAACTTCCCCTTTCAAACTTCTTTGCCGCAGCACCAGGTCGGCCAGCACCAGGGCCGCCATGCTCTCGACGATGGGTACGGCCCGCGGCACCACGCAGGGGTCGTGGCGCCCCTTGGCCTCGAGCACCACCGCGCGCCCCTGGAAATCCACGGTCTCCTGCGGCCTGCCGATGGTCGCCGGGGGCTTGAAGGCCACGCGGAAATAGACGTCCTCTCCGCTGGAGATTCCGCCCAGCACCCCGCCGCTGTTGTTGGTGCGCGTACCCAGGCGGTCGCCCTTTTCCACGAAGGCGTCGTTGTGGACCGAGCCCCGCAGGCGCGTGCCGGCGAAGCCGGAGCCGATCTCGAAGCCCTTGGTAGCCGGTATGGAGAGCATGGCCTGGGCCAGGCGCGCCTCGAGCTTGTCAAAGACCGGCTCTCCCAGTCCCACCGGCACGCCGCGGCACACGCAGGTGACGACGCCGCCCACCGAGTCCTGGTCGTCGCGGGCGGCCGTGATGACGGCCGCCATCTCTTCGGCGCTGGCCTCGTGGGGGCAGCGCACCGGGCTGCGGTCCACCTCCCGGCGGGTGACGGCGGCCATGTCCGGCGCCGGCGCCTCCACCGGCCCCACCGAACTCACCCAGGCCACGATTTCGACGCCGCAGGACAGGCGCAGGAGCTTCTCGGCCACGGCGCCGGCCGCCACCCGTCCGATGGTCTCGCGGGCGCTGGAGCGCCCCCCGCCGCTGGCGGCGCGGATGCCGTACTTCATCTGGTAGGTGTAGTCGGCGTGGGAGGGCCGCGGGATGAAGTCCAGGTGTCTGTAATCTGAAGGCTTCTGGTCGCGGTTGGCCACCAGCAGGGCGATGGGGGTTCCCAGGGTGCGTCCGTGCTCGGTGCCCGAAAGGATGGTCACGCGGTCCTTCTCGTCGCGCTCGGTGGTCAGCCGGCTCTGCCCCGGCCGACGGCGGTCCAGCTGGGGCTGGATGTCGTCCTCGGTCAGTTCCATGCGCGGCGGGCAACCGTCGACCACCACGCCCACCCCCCGGCAGTGCGATTCGCCGAAGGTGGTGACGCGAAACAGGGTTCCAAAAGTGCTCGACATCAGGTTCGTCCTCCCGGGGCGACTCTACGTCACCCGCGCTTTTTTTTCAATCTCCTTTAACACGGCGGCCGCCACGGCTTCCACCGTCAGCGTGTCGGTGTCCACGGCCAGCTGAGCGGCCCGGCGGTAGAGCGGTTCGCGGCGGGCCAGGATGCCGGCCACTTCGCAGAGCGCGTCGCCACCGCCCAGCGCCGGGCGCTGCTCGGCGCTGGCGGTGTCGGCGGCCAGGCGCGCGGCGATGACCGCGGGTGCCGCCCGCAGCCACACCACCGTGCCGCTGCCCGCCATGATACGGCGGTTTTCCCCGTGGCAGGGCACGCCCCCGCCGGTGGCCACCACCTGCCGGTCGCCGGCGGCCACCTCCCGCAGCACGTCGCGCTCCAGCTCCCGGAAGGCCGGCCAGCCCCGGTCGGCCACGATGTCGGCGATGGGTCGGCCGGCGCGCGCCACCACCCGCCGGTCGGTGTCCACGAAAGGCCACGCCAGGCGCCGCGCCAGGATGCTTCCCACGCAAGATTTGCCGGTGCAGCGGTAGCCGATGAGATAGAGGTTCACGTGGCCACCAGCTGCCCGAGCACCTGCCAGAAGAAGGGGAAAGACTTGGCCACGCAGGTCTCGTCGGCAATAACCATGCCCGGCACGCGCAGCCCGGCAATGGCGAAGCTCATGGCCATGCGGTGATCGTCGTGGGGGTCGATGACGGCCCCGCGGGGTGCGCCGCCCTGCACCCGCAGGCTGTCTTCGCCGGCCTCGGCCCGGATGCCCATGCGCGCAAGGCCCTCGACGACGGCCGCCAGCCGGTCGCTCTCCTTGACCCGCAGGTGGGCCACGCCGCCCATGACGGTCTCGCCCTCGGCAAAGGCGGCCGTCACGGCCAGGGTGGGCACCACGTCGGGCATGTCGCTCATGTCGACGTGCACGGCCTTGAGACGGCCGCCGGTGAGGCGCACGCCGTCGGCCTCTTCGTCGACGGTGCAGCCCATGTGCGCGAGCACGTGCACCAGCCCGAAATCCCCCTGCCGGGAGTGCGGACCGGTGCCCAGCACCTTGACGCTGCCGCCGGAAATGGCCGCGGCAGCCCAGAAGTAGCCGGCCTGGGAACAGTCCGGCTCCACGCGGTAGCTCCCGGCGCGGTAGACGCTGGCACCCGGTACCCGGAAAAACCGGTAGGCTTCGCGTTGCACCTCAATGCCGAAATGCGCCATGACGTCCACCGTCAGGTCGATGTAGGGCCGCGAGACCGGGCCGGCGGAAACCGTGATTTCGAGGCCCGCGCGGCTGTACGGCGCGATCAGCAGCAGGGCCGACAGGAACTGGCTGGAAGTGCCGCAGTCCACGGTGACCGCACCGCCCGCCAGACTGCGGGCCCGGATACGCACCGGCGGGCAGCCCGCGGCACCGAGGCAGGTGCTCTGCACGCCCAGCTGCGCCAGGGCGTCGAGCAGATCCCGGATGGGGCGCTGCTGCATGCGCGCGCTGCCGGTCAGCGTGTAACGGCCGCTGCCCAGTGCGGCCACCGCCGTCAGCAGGCGCATGGAGGTGCCCGAGTGGCGCAGATCGATCTCGTCGGCCAGGGGCTGCAGCCGCCCGCCGGTGCCGGTAACAGTGAAGCGCTCGGCCTCCCGGTGGATGCCGGCCCCCAGCTGCTCGAGGGCGTGGGCCGTGAGCAGCGTGTCGTCACTGAAAAGCGGGTTTTCGATGACACAGGTCCCCCGCCCGAGGGCGGCCGCGACCAGGGCGCGGTGGGTCAGGCTTTTGGATCCGGGCACCTGCACCTCGCCGCACACGGCCTTCTGGACTTCAATTCTCTTCATAAACTATTAAGCTATAGCGTTTATTTTCGATATTTTAGATGTTTTTGTTCAAGACATCCATGACGGCCTGTCGCATGACCCCCACTGGCGCCCGCCGCCCCGTCCAGCGTTCGAACTGCAGGGCGCCCTGAAAGACGAACATGGACACACCGCTGATCACCGTGCAGCCTCGCCGGCGGGCGCGTCGCAGCAGCTCGGTCTCCAGCGGGTTGTAGACGATGTCCATGACCACCGCCGACGCCGGCAGGCCTTCGATGTCCACCGGTGTCTCTCCGCCGCGGGGCGCCATGCCCACCGGCGTGGTGTTGATCAGCACCTCGCAGCGTGCGGCGTCGAAGCGCGCCAGGGGTTGGAAGGCCGCCCCCAGGTCCTCGGCCAGGGCACGGCCGCGCGCTTCGCCGCGGTTGAACACCGTCACCCGGGCACCGGCCGCCGCCAGGGCAAAGCCGATGGCGCGGGCCGCCCCGCCGGCGCCGATGAGGGCCGCCTCCCGGCCGGACACGTCCAGGTGTTCGGAAAGGGCCATGACCGCACCCCGGCCGTCGGTGTTGTACCCCGTGAGCTCCCCGCCGCGGTTGACCACGGTGTTGACGGCGCCGATGCGGCGGGCCTCCTCGTCCAGGCGGTCGACCAGCGCCACGGCCTCTTCCTTGTGGGGGATGGTGACGCTGGCCCCGCCGATGCCCAGGGCGCGGATGCCGTCCAGGGCGGCGCCGATGTCGGCGGTCTCGAAGGCCACGTAGACCGCGTTGAGGCCCACGTGGGCAAAGGCGCGGTTGTGCATCACGGGGCTCAGGCTGTGCCCCACGGGGTTGCCCAGAACGGCGTAGAGCACGGTGCGGGCGTCAATCACGGGGGGCCTCCGGGTAGGAGCCGACGCACTTTAAAAACAGGCTCAGCGAACGCACCTTCTCGAGGGTCTCCGCCACGCGCGGCTCGTTGCGGTGGCCCTCGATGTCCACGAAAAAGGTATAGTCCCAGGTCTTGTGGCGGGCCGGGCGCGACTCGAGCTTGACCATGTTGATGCCGGCTTCCTCCAGGGGCCTGAGCACGCGGTTGAGGGCGCCGGGTGCATGGGGCACGGCCAGGATCAGCGATGTCTTGTCCCGGCCGGTGGGCGGCACCGGGTCCCGGCCGATCACCAGGAAGCGGGCGCGGTTGCCGGCGCGGTTTTCGATGCCCTGCGCCAGCACTGCCAGCGTGTGGGCGGTGGGCACGGCGCCGCCCACGATGGCGGCGCTGCCGGCTTCGGCGGCCGCCAGGCGCACGGCCTGGGCGGCCGATGCGCAGGCTTCGCACTCGGCCCAGGGCAGGTTTTCGCCGATCCAGCGCCGGCAGCGGGCAATGGCCTGGGGCCGGCCGTAAATCTTGCGGATGGCGGCCGGTTCGTCGCCGGCGGCCACCAGGTCATAGGAGACGGTCTGGTAGACTTCGGCGCAGATCTCCAGATCGCAGTCCAGGAAATAGTCCATGGCGTGCAGCAGGACGCCCTCCACGGCGTACTCCACCGGAACCACGCCGTAGCGGTAGACGCCCTTTTCGATCTCACCGAACAGCTCCTGCAGGCCGCAGAGCGGCTTTAGCTCGGCAAAGTGGCCGAAGTGGGCCAGGGCCGCGGCATGGGTGAAGGAGGCCTCGGGTCCCAGATAGGCAATCTTGAGCGTCTTCTGGATGTCGCGGCAGAGGCCGATGATCTCCATGAAGATGTGGCGCAGGTCACCGGCGCTCAGCGGGCCGGGGTTGAGCGCCGTCAGCCGCCGGATGACGGCGGCCTCGCGCGAGCTGTCCAGGATGCGGCGGCCGCCCTGCTTCTTGACGTCGCCAATGCGCCCGGCCAGCACCAGCCGCCGGTTGATCAGCTCCAGGATCTGCTGGTCCACGGCGTCGATGTCGGCGCGCAGGCGCTGGATTTCAGCCTCGGCGTCGGGGTTGGGGCGCTCAGGGGGGATGTCATCCGTCATGGGGGCCTCTCACTTCTCGATGATGCTTTCGTCGATCTGCATGCCGAAATGCCGGGCCGTGGACTCCACCGCCACCAGCACCGCGTCGCCCGCCGCCAGGCTGACCACCGACAGCGCGCGGCCGTCGGGGGCCGTCAGGCGCACGGTCTCGGCGTTCTGCACGATGGTGCTGATCTCCCGGTCGCCGACCCTGGCGGTCACCAGCATAAGGGGGCGCTTCTCAATCTTGAGCCGGCCCACCACCGCCGTGGTGGTGTTTCCCTTGTAGTCCACCAGCAGCACGGGGTCTCCGGCACTCAGCTCGCAAAGGTAGCGCGTCCTGCCGCCGGGCACGCGCGTGTAAGCGTGCACCGGACCGGCGTTGACCCGGAAGGGGCGCGCTGCCACGTACGGGTTTTCCAGGCTCTCGGCGTGCACCAGGAACAGGCCGCCGCTGCTGTTGCCCACCAGGGCGCCCTGTCCCGGCACCATGCTGGTGCAGGTGTCGATGCACACCCGGTCACCCATGCCCAGGCTCCGGATGCCCACAATCTCGGCCGTCTGCAGTTCGGTGCGGGCGTCGCCGGTGCGCAGTTCCAGCAAGGCACTCTTGAGTGTAACGGCATCCTGCGGGCAGAAGAGAATGTGGTCAACGCCCTTTTCCAGGATGCCGAAAGCCGTGCGGGCCTCCTCGAGACCCTGCACGCGGGCGATGATCGATGCGCCCCGCGCGATGAGGTTCTCCAGCGGGATGATGGTCCAGTCGCTGCAGGTCAGCACCACTTTCCGGCTGCGGCTCAGCTTGACGATCTCGGCCTCGTCATCGCCGCTCTCGATGGTGAAAAAGACCACGTCGCGCCCCGGTTTGAGATCGCCGTCCGGGGCGATGACCTCGATGCGCCCCAGGGCGCGCGCCTTTTCGGCGCAGCCCGCCGGCAGCACCAGCCCGTCGGCGCCGCCCTCGATGGCCGCCGTGACCATTTCCTTATCCCAGGGATCGATTTCGACCCATATCCTGCGCATGTCGTCTCCTTCAGGCAGTCGTTTCACCCCCGGCCGGCATGGCGGCTCGGCCGGAGCACAAGGCTCTTTGCACGGCCGCCGGCCCTCAGTCCAGCATGGCCAAGGCCGCATCCACGTCGGCGCCGCCGTGCACGATGGCCGATATGGCGCGCACCATGTGCGTGGGGTTGCGGTGCTGGAAAACATTGCGCCCGATGGAGACCCCGGCGCCGCCGGCGTCCACGGAACCCTTGACCATTTCCAGGATCTGGCGGTCGGAATCCATGCGGGCGCCGCCGGCGATGACCACCGGCACCGAACAGCCGGCCACCACCTGGCGAAAACTCTTCTCCGATCCGGTGTAGGACACCTTGACGATGTCGGCACCCATCTCGTCGCCCACCCGCGCGGCGTGCTTGACGACGCGCACGTCGTACTCGTCCTCGATGTTCTCGCCGCGCGGATAGATCATGGCCAGCAGGGGCATGCCCCAGGTGCGGGCCTCGTAGCTGACCTGCCCGAAATCGCGCAGCATCTCCTTTTCCTGCCCGTTTCCGAGGTTGACGTGAATGGACACGGCGTCGGCCCCCAGCTTGATGGCCTCCTCCACGCCGCATACCAGCGTCTTGGCGTTGGGGTACACCGACAGGTTGGTGGAGGCCGACAGGTGGATGATCAGCCCGATGTCGGGGCCCTGACCGCGGTGGCCGGCCTCCACCAGCCCCTTGTGCTCCACGATGGCGTTGGCGCCGCCTTCGGCCACTTTGCCGACGGCCTTCTTGACGTTGATGAGGCCGTCGATGGGGCCCACCGAAATGCCGTGGTCCATGGGGACGATGACGGTCCTGCCGGTGTTGCGGTCCAGAATGCGCTCCATGCGGATTCGCTTGCCTAAAAAGGTCATGACGCTCTCTCCTCCTGGTGATGGGACGGTTTGGCGGCGCCCCGCCCGCGGCCCCGAAACGAAGAAAGGCCGCGGGGTATGCCGCGGCCTTTCACGAAAAAAGCCGCGGGCCCCTGCAGGGTCTGTCCGCGGCTCGTTCAGTTCAGGAAACCTGGGTCAACGCACGGCGGGCAGACCGGTACCAAAAAAATAATAGTACCGGTAGGTAAAATAGATTCTGCCCGTCAGTCTCTGCATTGGTTCCGTTGCTCCCAGTCGATTTTCCAGACTGCCTACACGGCCGCAGCCGCGGTGTCAAGCATTTTCTCCGGCATGCGGCATGTGGGCGCTGTAGAGCACGGCGTCGCCGGAGAGGGACAGTTGCGCAACGGCGGCCGGCACCAGCAGCGACTGTCCCCGCGACAGGGCCAGCCGGCCGCCCCGGTCGTCGCGGACCTCGGCCTCCCCGCGCAGGCACAGCAGGATCTCCACCCCCCGGCCGGCACGCACCAGCGGGCGCTCCGTTGCAAGGGTGATCACCGACAGCGCAAACTCCCGCGCCGGCTGGCGGTAGACGGCCTCGCAGGGGGCCGCCGCCTCCGGGTGCAGGACGTGCGGCGGCCCGGTGGTGAACCGCAGCACCCGCAGCAGCTCGGGCACATCGATGTGCTTGGGGGTCAGCCCGCCGCGCAGCACGTTGTCCGAGTTGGCCATCAGTTCGATGCCGTTACCCGACAGGTAGGCGTGCAGTTGCCCGGCTTCCAGGAACATGGCCTCGCCGGGCGCCAGGCACACCAGATTCATGAACAGCGGGGCCAGCACCCCGATGTCGTTCGGGTAGGCCTCGGCCAGTCTGCAGACCCAGCCGCCGACGGCGTCGTCCGCGGGCCGCTGCCGGGCGTGGTCCACCGCCGCAGACACCACGCGGGCACGGCGCGCCTCTTCGAGCGTCATCAGTGCGCCGAAAAACCGCTTGAGCCCCTCGCCGTCGGGCGCGGACCGCAGCTGCGACAATTCCGGCAGCAGCCGCGGGTCGTCCAGGGGCGAAAGGTTTTCCAGGATCTCCGGCACCGTCCGAAAGCCCTTCAGGGCCCAGAAGTCAGTCAGCGCACAGATCAGCTCGGGCTTGTGGTTGGCATCGCGGTAGTTGCGCCGCGGGTCGTCTATGGCGATACCCAGCCGGTTTTCGCGGGCAAACCCCTCCCGGGCCTGCGCCAGGTCGGGGTGCGCCTGGATGGAGAGCGGCTGCTCGGCGGCCAGCACCTTGAAAAGGTACGGCAGCTGGCGACCGAAACGCGCCGCCACCGCTTCACCCAGCACCTGCGCGGGACGCTGCTCGATCAATTCCAGCAGGGACACCCAGCGGCCGTCCACCTCGACCCTGGAGGGGGCCTTGGGGTGCGCCCCCAGCCACAGCTCGGCCATGGGCCGCTCGGAAGGCACCGGCTGCCCCAGCAGTTCGGCGATGAAGGTCCGCGACCCCCACTGGTACTCCTGCACCGTATTTTTCATCCTGGCGATCGTTTCCATGATCAGGCCTCTGCTCTAATAAATATTCCCTTTATTACAATAAGCTGCGCCGTTTTCTCAACAAACAGCTTCAAGTAACCAAACCCATTGACGCCCGTTACCCGGCCACCCCCATTGCCGCCCAATAATGGATTGCGTTAAAGTCCGTTGGCGCTGTGTCCCTGCCCCGTTGGGCCTTTGCGGCTTTCCCCTGCTTTACTGTTGGTATCCTTTCGAAAAACATGATAACACAAGTTCGCGAATTTACAAATCCGGTCCTAGAGCATGCACCGTTCGCCCCGCGCCCGGCGGAACCGCACACCGGTGACCGGTGAAACAGCGATCATGTTAACCGCAAAACGCCTTGCCCGCATCGCAGCCGTCGTACTGGCATTTCTGGCGGTCACGGCCGTCACCGCCTATCTCACCCTGAACTTCATCGTCAGGGGGACAGGGACCCAGGTGGTGCCGGACCTGACGGGAAAAGACGTGGTCTCGGTGCTCGAGGAGCTCTCGGACCTGGACTTGAACACCAAGATCGGGGGCCTCGAGTACAGCGCCGACATTCCGGCCAACCACGTCATCTCCCAGGATCCGCCGGCCGGCAGCGAGGTACGCAGGGGCCGCTCGGTGCGCATCGTCATCTCCCGCGGACCGGCCACCGTGCAGGTACCCAACCTGCGCGGTCTCGTCCTGGACCAGGCCGAGACCCTGCTGGAGAGCAACGGGCTGTGCAGCGGCCGCCAGTCGCTCCTGCACCACACGGCTGCGGCCGCGGGCACGGTGGCCGCCCAGGCGCCGCCGGCCGGGCGCCTTGTGGCCCGCGGAACCTGCGTGGACTTCCTCGTCAGCCTGGGGCCGCGGCCGGGCGCCGTGATCATGCCACGGCTGAACGGCCTGCGGCTGGAGGATGCCGTGGCGCTGCTCCAGGGCGCCGGCCTGACCACGGGACGCATCCGCTACGCGGTCGATCGCCAAAAGCCGCCGGGAGCGGTCATCGGGCAGCAGCCGCCGGCCGGGTACCGTACGCCCCTGAACAGCGCCGTCGACCTGCGCATCAGCCGCCGCTCGGCCACGGCGCGGCCGCCGGGCGGTGAAAACCAACACCTGTTCCGGTACCGCGTGGGCGGCGGCTTTCTCCGGCAGCACATCCGAGTGGAGTGGAAGACCGCCACCCTGTCCACGGACCTGTTCGACGCCTATGTGGCCCCCGGCCGTGAACTGTGGCTGCTGGTGCCGTCCTGGCGCGACGGGACCCTGCTGCTCTACCGCAATGGCCGGCTGGAGACCGTGCGTTTCTACCCGGCCGGGTGAGACAACCCTGAAACCCGCAAAAGGAGAGAGAAAATGACCACCATCGCCCCGTCCATCCTGTCCGCCGATTTTTCCCGCCTGGGCGAAGAGGTGCGCGCCGTCGAGGCCGCCGGCGCCGATTGGATCCACGCCGACATCATGGACGGCCACTTCGTGCCCAACATCACCTTCGGGCCGCCCGTGGTGGCGGCCGTCTGCCGGGTGACGTCGCTGCCCGTGGACGTGCACCTGATGATCGAAAACCCGGACGCCTACATCGACGCCTTTGCAGATGCCGGTGCGGCACTGATCTCGGTGCAGGTCGAGACCTGCACCCACCTGCACCGCACCATCGCCCACATCCGCTCCCGGGGCGTCAAGGCCGGCGCCGTGCTCAATCCGGCCACGCCCCTTTCGGCCCTGGAGTGGATCGCCGCCGACCTGGACTACGTTCTGGTCATGAGCGTCAACCCGGGCTTTGGCGGACAAGCCTTCATCGAGGCCTCGCTGCCCAAGCTGCGCGCACTGCGGCAGATGCTGGATGAACGCGGACTCTCGCCCCTGGTGGAGGTGGACGGCGGCGTCAACGCCGGCACCATTTCCGATATTGCTGCCTGCGGCGTGGACGTCTTCGTGGCCGGCTCGGCCGTCTACAACGAACCGGACTACGCCCAGGCCATCGAGCGGCTGCGCCGGCTGGCCGAGCAGGGAAAGGGACGCAAGGTGGAAGTTTGACGTGCGAATATATCCCTAACGATCTTTTTTTAAAAAGCTTTCAGGCAGGAGGCAATCATGCTGTCGAACAGCGACGCGCGCACGGTGGTGGTGATTCACGGGCCGAATCTAAACTTTCTGGGGCGCCGTGAACCGTCCGTTTACGGCCACACGACCCTGGCGGACATCGACGCCGAACTGGCCGATACGGGCCGACGCCTGGCTCTGGCCGTGGAGACGTTTCAGTCCAACCACGAGGGGGCCATCGTCGAAAAGATTCAGCAGGCCGCGGGCCGCTGCCGGGGGCTGATCATCAACCCGGCCGCCTACACGCACACCAGCGTCGCCATCCGCGACGCTCTGCTGCTGCTGGACGTGCCCGTCATAGAAGTGCACATTACGAACATCAGCGCCCGGGAGTCCTTCCGGCACACGTCCCTTGTAGCAGACGTGGTGACAGCGCGGCTGGCCGGTTTCGGAGCCCGGGGCTACCGCATGGCGCTGGAGGCCCTGGCCGACATGATCGGGCCGCACTGAAAGGCCGCCAGCGCATATTTGGTGTTGAATTTTTTTTGCCGCCGGCTATAAAGTGAGGCTGGGCAACAGTTCAACCCATCCCGTCCGCACGCGCAGCGGGAGCATCCCCCGGACAGGAAAGATGAAATTCAGGATTCTGGATCACCCATACGCGATCACCAACATCGTCTTCATCGCCATCGGGGTCTTCGGCGGCTGGTACCAGGGATGGGACGGCACCACCCTGGCCTTCGTGCTGGGGCTTTACCTGGTGGTGGTCATCGGCATCCGGCTCGACGAGCTCCAGCAGCAGGTGGACCACTGCAACCGGGCCCCGGCCGACCCCAGGGTACTGGAGAAAATGGCACAACTGGAGGAGCGGCTGGCGCAGATCGACGAGAAACTCGACCGGGCAATGAAGCAACCCCATTCGTGAGAGGCAGTCCCATGGTGTACATCGGCAATTTTCTCTACCTGAGCAACCGCAATGCCGCCGAAGAGGCCCAGCGCAGGCATGGCGAGTTCAGCCTGATCGTCCAGGCCGGGGACAAGGCCGCGGCACTGGACCTTTTCCGGCGCAAGGTTGAAGAGATGCGCCGCGACAGCGACTTTTTCGAGGGCAGCTGCCGCGTGTTCTTCAACCAACTGCTGGAGTTCGACGGTTTTCCCTCCAGCGAAGCCGCCCTGCTGAATTTCAAGTCCGTGGCCGGCGATCCGGTGATGCCCTTCATCGGCTGCTCCATGGCCTCCGAAATCTCCGACAACTGCCGTATCTACAGCTGGCAGGACGACGAACCGGCCGTGGACGGGGTCAACCGGCAGGTTTTCATGGAATTCGAGGTCTGAAGCCCCGGGGGCGGCCTTTGGATTTGAAATCTGTTTTTTCCGTCTTATTTTAAGGTTTTCAAAAAACCATCCAACGCCCATCGACGCGGCGGCCGTTTCCGGGCACCGCCGTGCAAACCGGCAGGCCAAGCCGGGAGGGTTTTGATGAGAATCGCCAGCGTAGAACAGATGCGCCGCATGGACCGGCGCGCCATGGACGAATTCGGCATCCGCGACGAACTGCTGATGGAAAACGCGGCCCTGGCCGCCTTCCACGTCTTTGCCGAACGCTTCGGCGTGCGCGATCGCCGCGTGGCCGTGCTCTGCGGGGCCGGCAACAACGGCGGCGACGGTCTGGTGATGGCCCGCAAGATCCTGTCCAACGGCGGCCGTCCCGAGGTGCTACTGCTGGGCGACCCCGGGAAATACCGCGGCGCGGCGGCCCTTAACTGGGAGGTCATCGGCCGCCTGGCGGTGCCGGTGGTGCGCATCGCGCAGGCCGACGAGGCCGTCCCACAGCTGAAGGCGTGCGACGTCATCGTGGACGCTGTCTTCGGCACCGGTCTGGCCCGCGAGGTGACCGGCCGCTACCGCGCGGTCATCGAAGCCGTCAACGAGAGCGGCAAACCG
>JAMOVG010000076.1 GCA_027061725.1 Desulfobacteraceae bacterium | reverse complement strand
CTTCCAACAGACGGTTCCGTTCAATAACGCTTTCCCTGCAGGTCGGTGCAAGCCGTTGTCCTGCAGAACTGCCAGTGAATGGTTGATTCTGTATTCGGCCGTTTTGGCGATTTGTTTATCGAAAGCGGTGCAGCGGAAGGAATTTTTTGGGAAAATCCGGGATTTTCGACAGACGCCACGGGAAGGGGAGGATTATTTTTTTCTTGATTGCAGAAAAAAATCAAATACTTCTCTACTGCTTTTGCGGGGCACGTATCCGAAGCATTCTTTAAGGCGCCGGTTGGACAGCACGGGACGGTATTGCAGGAATCCGACCTGTTCGGGCCCGTATCGGGTAAGGTGCAGCTGCCGGAGCAGGCCCAGGGTGATGCGCAGCAGAGCGGCGGGCACGGGCAGGTAGGGTTTTCCCAGGCGACGGGCGATCTGAGCCATGGTGAGCGTGCCGTCGCCGGCCAGGTTGTAAATACCGCTTTTGCCCTCGCGTACCCCTTTAACGATAGCGCCCACGACGTCCTGATCCCAGATGAAGACGAAAGGGCTTTGCGAGCCGGCGACGCCCAGCACCACGGGTTTCTCGAACAGCGCCGTGATCTGGTTGCGGGTGCTTTCTCCCAGGATGGTTCCGACGCGGAAGATGAGCTGCCGCAGTTGGGGGTGCCGGCGGCGCCAGCGGGCCAGCATTTCCTCCACCTGGCGCTTGTGGTCCGAGTAAGCGAACTCGGGGTTGCCGCGCAGGGGGTCGTCCTCGCAGAGCCAGTCCGGGTTGTCCGCATGGTAGCCGTAGGCCGCACCGGAGCTCGTGTAGACGAAGTGCCCCACGCCGGCCTTTAGGCAGGACTGCAGCAGACCACGGGTTCCCAGCACTTCCACCTCGAAGGCCCGGCTGCGGTCCTCCCCGGGCCCGGGGGTGACGATGGCGGCCAGGTGCACTACCGTGTCAACGGCGTATTCCCGCAGGGCGGCGGACAGCTGCGGCGAACGGATGTCGGCGGTGAGATAGGTCACGCCGGGCAGGCGCCGCCGCGGCGGGCGCACGTCGCTGGCCACCAGCCGGGAGATCCCGGAGGGGGCGGACGCCAGGGCGCGTACCACTTGGCTACCCAGGTAGCCCTCGGCGCCGGTCACCAACACGGTGCGTGACGTAGGCTGCACGTTCACAGCACGGCCTCCGCGGCCGGCCGGCGGGACCAGAAGAACGACAGCGTCAGCCCCGCGATAATGTGCCAGATGCCCCACCAGGCGGCGATGATGGCCATGCCGCCCAGGCCGTCGAAGAAGTTGAACACCAGCACCAGCCCCAGCGCCGAGTTCTGGATGCCGACCTCGATGGCCACGGCGCGCACGTCCGCCTCCGGCAGGCGCGCCAGCCGCCCGGCCCCGTAGCCCAGGGAGAGCGCCAGGGCGTTGTGCAGGAAGACCACCACGACCACCAGACCCACGACGTTGAGGAAGATGCGCCAGTTGGCCGCCAGGGCCAGCGCCACCACGGCCAGAAAGACGATCACCGAAAAGATCTTAAAGGGCCGGCGCAGGCGCGCCACCAGCCGCGGCCACAGGCGGGCCGCCGTCATGCCCAGAAAGAGCGGTACGCCCAGGATCATGAAGATGGTGGTAAAGACATTCCAGGGATTGAGGCTCACCTGGCGAAGGATGGGGGCCGTGGCCGGGTTCAGGCTGCCCCACAGCGACAGGTTCAGAGGCGTCATGAAGACGGCCGCGGCCGTGGAGACGGCGGTCATGGAGACGCTCACGGCCGCGTTTCCGCGCGCCAGGTAGGTCATGATGTTGGACAGGTTGCCCCCCGGGCAGGCGCCGATCAGGATCATGCCCAGGGCCATGGAGGGCAGCGGGCGGATGACCAGGGTCAGGAGAAAGGTGAAGGCCGGCAGGAGCACGAACTGGGCCAGCAGCCCGATGGCCGGGGCCTTGGGCGCGCGCAGGATGCGCAGGAAGTCCTCGGGGCTGAGATCCAGCGCCATGCCGAACATCATCAGCCCGATGACGGCGTTGATGGCCGCCAGCCCCTGGGCGTTGAAGTGCAGCCGGATGGCGTCCACCGCCGCGGCGTCCATGGATCACCTGCCTTTCGGTTCCTGGTGCATGGCCTTGAAGTGCATGAGCCCCGGGGCGAACATGTGCTTTTCGGGATCCACCTCCACGTGGATCACGGCGCAGCGCTGTGCGGCCAGCGCCCTCTCCAGGGCCGGGCGCAGTTTGTCCGGCGCGGACACGCGCTCGCCGTGGGCGCCCATGGCGCGGGCCATTTCATCCCAGGCGATTTCCCCCAGCTCGGTGTTGACGGTCTCCTCGCCGCCCAGGTCGCGCTTGAGAACGGCCTTCTTGATGAGCGCCTGGTAGGGCTTCATGGTGAAGATCTGGTTGATTTTGACCATGCCCCACTGCCGGTCCACACACACCAGGAAAACGGGTTTCAGGCCGTTTCTCACGGCAGTCTCGATCTCCTGGGGATGGAAGCCCATGGCGCCGTCGCCGGTGATGCAGCAGACCTGCCTGTCGGGGCGGGCCACGCAGGCCCCCAGGGCCTGGCCCACACCGGCGCCCAGGTGGCCGAAGTGGTGGGTGCCCAACTGGGTGTTGGGGACGCGCAGCTGGTAGTAGAAGTTGGCCCACACGGCGGCGTTGCCGCCGTCGATCACCACCACGGCATCGTCGTCGAAGACCTGCCGGCAGACATGGGCCACGTGGGCGGTGACCATGGGGCTGGCGCGGTCGGAGAGCTTCTCGTCGAGTTTGGCGCGGTCCTGGTCGCGTTCGGCGGCAAGGGCCGCCACGCGCTCGCGGCGCTCCCGCAGCGTGTTCTCATCGGGTTCGGGCAGCATGGCCAGCAACCGCCGCAGAAATTCCTTCACGTCGGCCTGCAGCGCCAGGTCCGCCGGCCGGTTGCGGCCCAGGCGACGGGTGTCGATGTCCACCTGCACGATGCGCTGGCGTTCGGGCGGCGCCCAGTAGGGCGCCTTGCCCCACCAGTCGGTCTCACCCAGTTCGGAGCCCAGCACCAGCACCAGGTCGGCCTGATTGCGCAGCTGGTTGACCGCCTTGATGTGCACCATGGGCCAGGCCAGCGGTGAGGTTTCCGGCAGCACGCCGCGCGCGCTCCAGGAGGTGGTCACCGGCGCGTGCAGCCGCTCGGCCAGCTGTGCAAGTTCCTTCCAGGCGGCGGCGTGGATCACCCCGCTGCCGCAGTGGACGATGGGCAGCCGGGCCTGCTCGAGCATCTCGAGGGCCTCCTGCAGCTGGTCTTCGCGCGGCACGGGGGGCAGGGTAGGCCGGTACTGGGAAGGCTGCTGGATGGTCACCGGGCGGGCCTCGCCGTTGATCAGATCCTCGGGTACGTCCAGGTGCACCACGCCGGGGCGCCCCTGCCAGCAGCGGCTCAGGGCGCGGCGCATGAGCTCGGGCAGGCGCTCGATGCCGGAAACGGTGCGCGACCACTTGGCCATGGGGGCGATGACGCTCACCTGGTCGAAGCACTGGTAGGCCCCGCCCCGGTCGGGGTAGGATACGCCGCGGCGCCGCGAACTGGTGATCAGCAGTACGCGGTTGCCCTCGGCCTGCTCCACCGCCACGCCGGGCAGCATGTTGGCCACGCCGGGACCGTTGGAGGCGATGCACACGCCCAGCTTTCCGGTGAGGCGGGCGTAGGCGCCGGCCATGTGGGCGGCGATGGACTCGTGGCGCGGCGTGACGAGCTGCATGCCCTGCCGGACGCAGTTCCAGAACAGCTGGGTGTAGGTGCCGTCGATGATGCCGAAGACCTTTTCCACGCCTTCGGCTGCCAGCATGGCGGCCAGAATGCCGCCGCCGGAGGTATTGGCCATGTTGGTGTGCCCCCTGTGAGGTGCGATCATGCCGTGACCGTCCCGATGGCGGGCCACGAAGCCGCCAGCCTGAATTTCGACTCATCGCATCCGGGGTGGGTTTTGCCCGTGATTCGGGAAACCCTCCTCGACCGCGGGGTGCGTTTGCTTCTCAAGTGGAACTGCAGTTTGTTCAAAAAAAGCAAATCGACCCTCGGGCAGTCGGCTGGATCCAATTTTTAGGTCATGGGGGGATGGATGTCAAGCAGAGTGCATGTTGGTATGGGGGGATGTCAGTGCCGGGGTCTGCGCCCTGATACATAGGCAAGCCATGCCCGCTACGGGCAAGAGGGGAAAAAGCCTCTGCCGGCAGTCAGAGACCTTCTCACGGGCTAGTATTTTCTGATAAAAATTTTGGCCGGTTCCGATAAGCTCGTCGCCGGCTTTCCATCCGGCCGGCGCGGCTCTGCCCGGGTTGGCGGCCACGGCCTGCACGGCCTTGATTTGCCGGATGAGGGCATCCACGTTGCGCCCCACGGGCCCGGCCAAAAACCTCGACGGCCTTGTCTGTCGGTCAGACAAAGGTAGAAGCGGCCGGCTGGTAACAAAGGCTCCTGTTTACTGGCTGCAAAAAGGTTTGACGGGAAAAGCGATGGTGGTATTCTCGAAGACCGGGTTGCCCGGCTCACTGGCAACCTCCCCACCGCCTTTTCCGGGAGAAAGGAGACGACGGATGCGCATTCTGGGCGTGGATGTGGGCACGACGGCCCTCAAGATGGGCGTGTTTAAGGACGGTCGGGACGGCCTCCGGTGCCTGCGCCGGTTCACGGCGGACTACGCTGTCAACACGTACAACAACGGTCTGTTCGCCGACATCGAACCCGAAAAGTGGCAGCGGGCCTTTGCCGAGGGCTGCCGTGCCCTGGGGGAGCTGATGGCGTCGGTGGACGTGGTGGCGCTTTCCGGCACCACGCCCGGGCTGACCGCCATGGACCGCCAGGGGCGCGCCCTCTACCCCGCCATCCTGATGCTCGACCAGCGCTCGCGCAGCCAGGCGCAGCGCATCATCGACACCGTGGGCAGGGACGCCCTGCTGGCGCACACGGCCAACATCCCGGTGGCCGGCGGCTGCTCCCTGGCAAGCATCCTGTGGATCCGCGACGACCTGCCCGACGTCTTTCGCAGGACCTTCGTCTTCGGGCACTCCAACACCTACATGGCCCGCTGGCTGGGCGGGGGCTTCGCCATGGACCCCTCCTCGGCCTCGCTGACGGCGCTGTACAACACCACGGCCAACGACATGCGCTGGAACAGGGAGATGGCGGCCTGTTTCGAGCTGCCCCTCGACCGCCTGCCCAGGCTGACGCCCGCCTGGCAGAGCGTGGGCCGCGTGCGCTGGCCGCTGGCCGGCGAACTGGGTCTGAAAAAGGAGCCGCCCGTGGTCATCGGCGGCAACGACGCCGTGCTGGCGGCCTACTCGGTGGGCATCCGGGAGCCCGGCGAGGTCTTCAACATCAACGGTACCTGCGAGATCACCATGACCTGCCTGGACCACTGCCTGCCCTCGGAGAAGTACAACATCCGCACCCACGTGCTGCCGGGACGCTGGTTTTCGTTTCACGTCATGAACGCCCAGGGCAAGGCTTTCGAGTGGTTCCACCACCTGTTCTGCCGGGAGATGACCGACGAGCGGTTTTTCGGGGAATTCCTGCCGGACGCCGTGAACGCCTGGCTGGATCGCGAAAGCAGCGTCACCTACGTGCCCTATCTGATGGGATCGCGCTACTCGCAGGAGCCCCTCAAGGCGGCATTCGAGGGGCTGACCGTGGAGACCTCCCGCCGCGAGATGCTGGCCGCCCTGGTCCGCGGGCTGTGCCGGTACCAGGGCCGGCACCTCGACGAGCTGAGCCGGCAGATGCGCTTAACGGACTGCATCCTGGTCTCCGGGGGCGCCGTCAACGAGGCCCTCATGCGCGCCAAGCGCAGGTGGATGCGCGACTGTGACTACCGGATGGAGAGTGAATCGTCCATGATGGGCGCGGCACAGCTGGGCCGCCGGTTCCTGCGCTCGCAATGAGGCGGGCGATACGCCCCGCCGCGGCCCTCAACAGCAGGGCAATCGCAGTCGCAGGTGGCCTAACGCGCCGGGGCGGACAGGCATCGTCTGCGCTTCGCGAGCCCCGGCGGGGAGGCACCGGCCGGTTCTCCAACTGCGCACAGCCGAAACCTGCCCGCCCCTCAATCCCAGGGGCACGCGATCCATGAAGGCTTCCGGCATCCACCATGGCAGGCGTTACCTGTGATTGCCCTGCCCACAACAATTGTTGACTTTGGCCCCTGGAATATTGCAAAACTACCCCCGAAACGGACTTTTTCGGGGGCGCAGTACGAAAGCGGCAGGAGGCCCCGCAGACTTTCAACCACGGCTTGATCAATACAGGAGGATGACCATGCGCGCACTGATCATCGGCGGCGTCGGCGGAATGGGGCAGGGAGTGGCCAGGGATCTCATCAAACAACCGCAGGTGACGGGCGTCGTTCTGGCCGACCTCTACCCCGACCCCGAGCGGCTGTCCACCAAGCTGCGCGAGAGCGAAAAAACCACCCTCGTCAAGATGGACGTCAACGACCACGACGCCATGGTCGCGGCCTTTCGGGACGCCGACGTGGTCATCAACACGGCCGGCCCGTTTTACAAGACCGCCGTGCCCGTGGCCCGGGCGGCGGTGGCGGCCGGCGTCAACTACATCGACATCTGCGACGACTACGAGGGCACCGAGATCCTGTTCAACTCCGACATCGACCGGCTGGCGCGCGAGGCGGGCATCACCGTGCTCACCGGCATGGGGTCCGACCCCGGCACCAACAACGTGCTGGTGAAATACTACGCCGACCGGCTCGACAGCGTCGAGGACATCTACCTGTACTGGGTGGTGAGCATTGCCGAACTCTCGGGAGCCGCCTGGGACCACAGCCTGCACATGACCCTGGGCCGCATCCCGCAGTACATCGACGGGCAGCTGGTGCACGTAGAGGGCGGCACCGGGGAGGTGGCCGAACAGTTCCTGGAACCCCTGGGCGTCTGCCACGTGCGCTACGTCGGCCATCCGCAGCCCATGACGCTGCCCAAGTATATCGAGGGCGTCCGAAACGTGATCATCAAGGGGGCCCTGATCCCGCTGTGGGTGGACGAACTGATCAAGGAGCAGAAGGAAACCGGGCTGCTGAGCACCGAACCCATTGACGTCAAGGGAACCCGCGTGGTGCCTTACGACGTGGCACTAAAGCTGTGGGAAACCATCCCCGAGGGCCGCGACAACGGCCCGCAGTCTTCGGGCCTCAAAGTCATCGTCAAGGGCACGCGGGACGGCAATCAGGTGACCTACACCGCCGACATGGTGGGCCGCATGGCTCCGGGAACGGGTTTGCCGGCTTCCATCGCCGCGCTCATGATGGACGCCGGCGACGTGACGGCCAGGGGCGTGGTGGCCCCCGAGGGCTGCATCGACCCGGTCAAGTTCCTGACGGCCTTCCTGGGCCGCGGGGCCCGCATACACCAGAGCGAGCATATCGCTTCGCTGCTGAAGGTCTGATTTTCAAAAAAACGATTTCCCAAACGATCATTCGGGGGCGCCATGAAAGAAGCACCGAAACTCAACATCACCAACAGCCTGAAACTCTATGAAGAAGCCACCACCCTGGTGCCCGGCGGGGTGCTGGGGGCGCGCAAGCCGGCCGATTTCATCGACGGCGAGTACCCCATCTTCCTGGAAAGCGGGCAGGGCTGCCGCCTGACCGACGTGGACGGCAACGAGTTTATCGACTTCCTGTGCGGATACGGGCCCATCATCCTGGGCTACCGCGAGGCGGAGGTGGACGAGGCCGTCTACCGCCAGGTGAAGGAAAAAGGCTTCTGCTTCACGCTCACGCAGAAATACCAGAACCTGCTGGCCGCGAAGTTGACCGAGCTGGTGCCCTCGGCAGAGATGAGCATTTTTCTGAAAACCGGCTCCGACGCCACCACCGCCAGCATCCGCATCGCCAGGGCCCATACCGGCCGGCTCAAGGTCATGCGCTGCGGCTACCATGGCTGGCACGACTGGTGCGTGGAGATGAAAGGCGGCATCCCCGAAAAGTTCTACGAGGACGTCTACGAGTTTCGCTACAACGACCTGGCGCAGCTGGAGGAACTGATGGCGGCCCACGGCGACCAGACCGCCGCCATTATCATGACGCCTTTCGGGCACCCCAACCACCAGAAAATGCAGGAGCCGGCCCCGGGATTCCTGGAGGGCGTCCGGCAGTTGGCCGACCGCTACGGCGCCGTGCTGGTCTACGACGAGATCCGCACCGGTTTCCGGCTGTCCATGGGGGGCGCCCAGAAGCTGTACGGGGTCACGCCGGACCTGACGGTGCTGGGAAAGGCCATGGCCAACGGCTATCCCATCTCGGTGGTCACGGGCCGCAAAGAGGTGATGAACGCGGCGGCCCACAAGCTGTTCATCTCGTCGACCTTTTTCCCCAACTCCGACGCCTTCGTGGCGGCGCTCAAAACCATCGAGATTCTGGAGCGCGACGACGTGCTGTCCGGCATCTGGGAAAAGGGCCAGGGCCTCATGGCGCAGATCCAGGCACTGCTCGAGCGGTACGACGTGGGGGCCGAGCTGACCGGGGTGGCGCCCATGTTCTACATCACCTTCCAAAAGGACGCGACCGGCGCGTACAAGGGCAAACGCCGGGATTTCTACACGCAGCTGATCCGGAAGGGTTTTTTCTTCGCACCCTACCACCACGCCTACATCAGCCACCGCCACGGCGGGGAGGACCTCCGGCTCACCGTGCAGGCCATCGACGAGTGCCTGGCCTTTTTGAAGGAAAAATACCGGTAGGCGGCCGGAGGCCCGGACACCGGGGGGCCGACACGCCCGGTCGGCGGTTGCGCGGAAAGGACAGCCTCATGAGAAGCCTCCTGTTGGCAGCCTGCGGGCTCATCCTGTGGTGCCTGTCGGCTGCGGCCGCCGGAGCGGGGACGCCCTACCCGCCCAGCCCGGTCATCCGGGGCGTGTCCTTCGACTGGTCGACCCACGACCGCAGCGCACCGGGCAGCGACAACTGGCCGGTCACCTGGGCCGACGACGGCAACCAGTACACCACCTGGGGCGACGGCGGCGGCTTCGGGGGCGGCGACCAGCGTGGAAGGGTCAGCCTGGGCGTCGCGCGCGTCGAGGGGTGGTGGCACAACTACCGCGGCGTCAACATCTGGGGCGGCTACCGGCCGCTGAACCCGGCGCGCTTCGACGGCAAGTCCTATGGAATCGTGTGCGTGGACGGCGTGCTCTACATGTGGCGCAGCCCCGGCTCGGACAGCGTCGGCTACCGTTTCGCCCGGCTCTACCGCTCCACGGACCACGGTGCCAGCTGGACTGCCGCCGGCTGGCAGTTCGTCCAGGCCGACGGCATGGTCATGCCCACCATCCTGAACTTTGGACGCAACTACAACGGCGCCCGCGACGGCTACGTCTACCACTATTTCATCAAGCTCCAGGATCCGGGCCGCCTGGCGGTGCACAAGCCGGGGTGGGTCTACCTGCTGCGGGTGCCCAAAAAGGACCTGATGCGGCGCGAGGCCTACGAATTCTTCTCAGGCACCGCGCAGCGGCCGGCCTGGTCGCGTCGCATGGCGGACAGGAAGGCCGTTTTCCGGGACCCGCGCGGAGTGGGCTGGTGCGTGAGCGTGAGCTACAACGCCGGGCTGAAGCGGTACCTGCTGATGACCGAGCACGATGCCACGGTTAAGGGCAACATCGGCATCTTCGACGCCCCTGAACCCTGGGGGCCCTGGACGACGGTGCATTACGGCGCGGGGTTTGGCCACCCGGGAGAGCCGCCCACCACTTTTTTCTGGAACTTTTCCAACAAGTGGCTGAGCCGCGACGGGCGCACTTTTACCCTTATTTTCACCGGAGTCGGCGTCAACGACTCCTGGAACCTGGTGCGGGGCCGCTTTGCAGTGGCGCCCGCCGAGGAGTGACAACGAAACGTGAAAGCAAGCCAAGTGGCGCCAGCGACTGAGGCATGCGAGAGCATCGACGAGGTGCTGCGCCAGTTTGAACGGCAGCGTTACATCGCCGACCGCTCGCTGGCCACCACCGTCTACCTGGCCTGCCGGCTGCAGAAGCCCCTGTTTCTCGAAGGCGAGCCCGGCGTGGGCAAGACCGAGGTGGCCCGGGTGCTGGCCGACATCCTCGACACGCGGCTGATCCGGCTGCAGTGCTACGAGGGGCTGGACGCGGCCGCCGCGCTCTACGAGTGGAACTACACCAAGCAGCTGTTGCGCATCAAGATGGAGGAGCAGTGCGGCCGCAGCCCGGAGGAGATCGGCAGCGAGATTTACTCCGAGGACTACCTCATCAAGCGGCCCCTGCTGGAGGCCATCCAGAGCGCCCGGGGGCAGACCCCGGTGCTGCTCATCGATGAACTCGACCGTGCCGACGAGGAATTCGAAGCCTTCCTGCTGGAGGTGCTGTCGGACTTCCAGATCTCGATTCCCGAGATCGGAACCCTCAAGGCGCTGCACATTCCCGTGGTAGTGGTGACCTCCAACCGCACGCGCGACGTCCACGACGCCCTCAAGCGCCGCTGCCTCTACTACTGGATCGACTACCCCGACTACCGCAAGGAACTCAAGATCGTGCGCGCCCGCGTGCCCGACCTGCAGGATGCTCTGGCCGCCCAGGTGACGGCCTTCATGCAGGCCGTGCGGGAGCAGGAATTCGTGAAAAAGCCGGGCATCTCGGAGACCCTGGACTGGGCCGAGGCCCTGGTGACGCTGCACGCCGACACCCTGGCGCCGGAGATCGTGGAGCAGACCCTGGGGTGCATCTTCAAGTACCGCGAGGACATCCAGCAGTTCAGGACGGGCCTGTGGGCGGATGCCGACGGCCGCCGGCGTTTCCTCGAATCCCTGCGGGCGCGGCAGTGCTGATTGAAGAGGGAAATGGCGGCACGACGGCCGCCGGCGACGGCCTGAGCGCCAACATCATCCGCTTCGCCGACCTGCTGCGCCGGTCCGGCATACCGGTCTTTTTCTCCTCGGTGCTGGACGCCCTGCAGGCCCTGCCGCGTCTGGACCTGTCCGACGGCGCCACCTTCCAGCACCTGCTGCGCGGCCTGTTCGTCACCCGCCGGGAGCACCTGGCGCCCTTCGACGAGCTCTTCCGGAAGTTCTGGCGTCCGGCGGCGGACGACGCTCCCCAGGGGTGCCCGCTGCCCCGCGATGACGGGCAGCCGCCGGGCTCCGGGGAGGAAGGCGAGGGCCTGCGGGTGCTCCGGGGGCTGGCGGAAGCCCGCCCCGAGGGGGAGCCGGAAGCCGTTCCGGGCTACAGCCCGCGGGCCGCTGCTGTGCAGCGCTGCGAGAGCGCGCCGGGAGTGGCGCCGCCCGACGAGCTGATTGCCTCCCTGTCCGACCTGCTCGAGCGCCTCAACCGCCGCCTGAGCCGCCGCTACCGCTACGGCCCCAACGGCCGCCGCCTGACCCTGAGCCGGCTCATGCGCCGCAACCTGCGCTTCGGAGGCGAACTGCTGCTGCTGGACTACCGGCGCCGCAAGGTCAAGCAGCGGCCGGTGGTGGTGTTCTGCGACGTCAGCGGGTCCATGGACGTCTACACCCGCATGGCGCTGGCCTTTGTCCACGCCCTGGGCCGCATCGTGCCGCGCCTGGAGGTCTTCTTCTTTTCCACCGAATTAACTTACGTGACCGACAGTTTCCGGAAGGCGGATTTTTCGCGCACCCTGGCCGAAGTCAGTGCCAAGGTGGCGGACTGGAAGGGTGGGACGCGCATTGGCCACTGCCTGAAGCGCTTCAACGAGGATTACGGAAGGCGCTGGCTGCTGCACCGGGCGCTGGTAATGATCTTCAGCGACGGCTGGGACCGCGGTGAGATCGACCTGCTGCGCCGGCAGATGGCCGCCCTCAAGCGCCGCGTGTACCGCATCCTGTGGCTCAACCCCCTGGCGGGTACGCGCGACTACCGCCCCGTGTGCCAGGGCATGCGGGCGGCACTGCCCTACACGGACTATTTCCTGGCGGCCCGCGGTCTGCACGATTTTCGCGAGGTCGGCGAACTGCTGGAGAAACTGCTGCAGGGATAGGGGTTTACAGCTCCTTGCGGACGAAGGGGGCGCAGCCGGCCGTAAAGCGCACCAGCTCTTCCAGCTTCTGCAGGGCCCGGCCGCTGTCCAGGGATTCGCGCGCCCGGGCGATGCCGTCTTCCAGGGTGTCGTCCTGCCCGGCCGCCACGCAGGCCGCGGCGGCGTTTAGCAGCACGATGTCCCGGCGTGGCCCCGGTTCGCCGTCAAGCACGGCGCGGATGATGCGCGCGTTGTCCGCGGCGCTGCCGCCCCGGATGGCCGAGAACCGGGCGCGCTCAAACCCGAAGTCCTCAGGCTGGATCTGCCAGGATTCGACGCGCCCCTCGCGCAGGCGGGCGATGTGGGTGGGGCCGCAGATGCTGATCTCGTCATGGGTACCCTCGCCGTGGATCACGAAGGCCTCGCGGGAGCCCAGGCGCTGGAGGACCTGGGCCATTTTGTCGGTCAGCGACGCCTGGTAGACGCCCAGCACGTGGGCCGAGGCCTGCACGGGGTTGGCCAGAGGGCCGACCAGGTTAAAGATGGTGCGGATGCCGATTTCCTCGCGGATGCCGGCCACGTGCCGCATGGGGCCCCGGGAAAGCGGCGTGAACAGAAAGCCGATGCCCACTTCCTGGATGCAGCGCTCCACGTCGGAGGTGGAGATGTCCAGGTTGATGCCCAGATTCATGAGCACGTCGGCGGCGCCGAAAAAAGTGGAGGCCGCGCGGCAGCCGTGGCGGCCCACCTTGATGCCGGCGCCGGCTACTACGAAAATGGTGGCCGTGGAGATGTTGAAGGTGCTGGTGCCCGACTGCTGGGTGTCGCTGGTGGCCAGGATGGTCTCGCCCTCCACGTTGATGTCGTCACGGCCGATGTTGAGCAGCGGGTTGGGAAGATCCAGGTGCATGGCGCGGCTCTGGAGCGCCCGCGCGGCCCCCGTGATCTCGTCGACGGTCTCTCCCTTGACGCGCAGGGCGGCGACGAAGGCGCCGGCCTGGGAAGGGGACACGTGGCCGTCGAAAATTTCCCCCATGGTCTGCTGCATGTCGGATTCGCTCAGGTTCTCGCCCTGGATCACCCGCACCAGTGCCTGCCGGATCATGATACTCTCCTGATTGTCGCTTCGGTTTCAGTCTGCGCTCTTTCCGGACGGGGCCGAAACGGCCGTCACCGTTTTGTGTCCGGGGCGCCGATACCCCCGCAGAATGTCGTGCAGAACTTTATTATATATATTATAGTTTCTTGATAAGATTGATGAAATTGCTTCTATCGAATCCAATAGTTTTGCAGAATGACAGCAGGTCGGTGGAGTCCCAGCGCACCGACGTATAAATGTCCTCCAGGCCCTGGGACTTGGCGTAGCGGAAAAGCTCCTCGGCCAGGCTCTCGCCGATGCCCTGTCCCATAAAGCGCGGATGGACGCCCATCATGGAAATCCAGGCGCTTTTCTTGATGCCGAAAATGCCCGTCAGAATGGAACTGATCATGTAGCCCACCACCCGGCCCTCGTGTTCGGCCACGAAACTGGCGTCTTCCGGCTTGCCCGCCTGTTCGTGCACAATGCGTTCGAAATCCGCTTCCCCCGGGTCCCGGGTGATGGCCACGTAAATCTTGCCGATTTCCCTGCCGTCTTCGGCCTTAAGTCTTCTGATAGTGATGTTTTCCACGGTACGCATCCCTCTCTCTTTCGGGGTCAATCCACCCGTACGATCTTGACATGATGACCGACCCAGGTGGGAGGCAGGTAGACTCTGCCGCTGTTGCCGCTGGATTTGACTTTCTTTTCGATCATCTCCTCGCCGTAGATTTCGAATTTCACTTTGCGGGAATGGCGGTCACCGGGCGTATCGGGGGAGGGTTTGGGCTTCTTTTCAGCAGTCACGCTTAAACACCCTTTCTGTTTCGGTTTCTGACGGAGGATTCCCTGGTGCAGGCGGAATATTTTGGTGCAGGCGGAATATTACGGACAATGAAAATCCCGTGTCAAGCTATTTAAGCTATTTTTTAGCTATAGTGCAATACCCTTGATGCGGGCCAACAAGCATTTGACTTTTTCGGGGCGGTTGTCTAATGTCACACGGTGAATGACGTTCACCGATTAAAGCGGGGTTTTTAAAAGCGGAGCGGCGCTGTGTGCTGCATACGGAGACGATCCGGCTGGCACGACACGGCGACCGCACGAAGGAGGCGCACCAAAGATGAGCGAGGCATCCGGGACCGCGGCACCGGGGGCTTTAAACGCCCTCACGGACGTGGAAGGTATCGAGGTGGGGCATTACACCGATAGGGAGGCTGTTTGCGGTGTCAGCGTGATTCTCTGCCGCCAGGGCGCCGTAGCCGGCGT
>JAMOVG010000075.1 GCA_027061725.1 Desulfobacteraceae bacterium | reverse complement strand
GAGGCGCCGGCGCCCCGCGACGGGGGTTGCGGGTTGAGCCCTACTTTTTCAGGAAGGACCCGTGGTGACGCCGGAAACGGGTGCTGTCGTACTTCTCCAGTTTCCAGTCCGGCACGCGGCACTCGGGACACACCGTCCGGAACCATTTGTTGCGCAGCCAGCGGGCCGCCCGGCTGTTTCGGGAATTGCGCACCACAAAGGACTTGCCGCAGTGGGTGGTGATGACGGCAATTTCACCACGTGGGTCGATGGAGCGGATGCCGTGCAGCACGCCCGTGCGCGACGGCCACAGCTTGATCTTCTCGATGAGCCGAAAGAGTTCAACCCGCTTGCGGTAAAAGCGTTTGGCTGGCGGTTTGCCGCTCATGGCCTCTTCACATCTGAAAATCTCCCGCGCTGCAACACCGCGGTCCATTCACAATCGCCCCGACAGGACATCGACCAGCATGGCGGCTACGCCGATCTGCAGCGGATCGTGCAGCAGCCGGGGTCCCAGTTTGCGTACCGCGGCGGCCGTCACCCCGCAGGGCACGCCCGGCGCCGCCACCAGCGTTTCCGGACGAACGTGCGCACGGCGTATGATGTGTGTACCATTGGAAGCCTCAAAAAACAAATGCCAGCGTCCCGGAGGAAATGCCGCCGGGGGAACACTTTCGGCCCCTGTCCGACCCGCAAGGGCCGCCATGCGACGATCGTTCACATCTTGAACATATACCCGCGCGCCGCGTGCCTGCAGTGCGTCCACGGCCGCGGCCCCGACAACACCGCAGCCGATGACCAGCACCCGGCGTCCCCGCAATCCCCGGGCCATGAGGTCCAGTCCGGCCACGAAGCCGCGGGCCGTCAGCACGCTGTTGTCCGCCACTTTGCCGGTGGAGAAGTCCAGGGCCACGAATCGTCCATCATCGGCCGACAGCAGGATCTCCGCTCCGCGTTCACAGGCTTCTGCAAGGCCGCCGGCGTCCGTGGCTTGCGTCACCAGTGACTCGAATCCCAGATGGTCGGCGATGGCCGCCACCGCCGAACTGAACCCGTCGATGACCCCCTGGCCGCAGGTCAGCGGCACCACGGCCACGCGGACGCCCCGCCGCAGGGAAACGAAGGACTCCTCGGCCAAGCCGGCGGCATGGCAGGCGATACCGGCCAGACTCCTGCCTGTGCTGACCCGCAGACGGCGGTCATAGCGGGCAAGCCCGGGGCCGATGCCGGCGATGTCGGCAGTCGTCAGGCGGGTCATGGTCGCAGGGCTCCCGGTTCTGCAACGGCCGGCCCTGCATCGATCACCGTGTCGAGACCGCAGTGCCGGCAGATGGCGGCGATGGCCGCATCCCGTCTGGATCGCACGGCAGGTCGATCGCGATCTGCGAAAACCAGGGTGGCCACCCAATCGCTCCCTCTGGATCGGCTGCTCACAAGGGCCTCGTCGGCACCGAAAAAGCCGGGTTTGACTTCCAGCGGTCCGCGCTCGGCCATGATGTGCTCACCGGCCGTTTCCAGTCGGGTCCCGTCGACGCGTATGTGTTCATAGACCACGGCCCGTTCCCGGCCGGTGCAAACACCCGGCGGAGAAACGCCCCCCCCGACGAAAAGACGTTCCAGCATCGCCACCATGTTGACCCCCGTGGACCAGTAGACTGCCGTGGGGGTCTGGCTGGGCAACCGGGCATCAATCTCCAACAACGCGAGTTCCCCGCCGTTGTGCACAACCTCGACATCCATTACGCCCTTCAGGCCCACGGCCCGTGCCAGGCGCACGGCCAGCTCTTCGAAGCGCCGCCTGAGACCGACTTCCAGTTCTGCAGGGGCCCAGACCCGTTTGCAGTCGAAACCGGCATCCATTTCCAGAGCCGTGACCTGCAGCGCATGGTATCGGCCGGGGACACCCAGGACCTCGATGGAAAAGGTGGGTCCCGGAGCAAAGGCTTCGATCACATATTCGCTCGACCGGCTTGTGTAAGGAGCCAATTGGCGGGCCCTGGTAATCAGGCGCACCCCCCGACTGCCGCTGGCGCGGTCCGGCTTGACGATCACCGGAAGGTCGCAGTGCGGCCACTTGGCCGGCACCGGGACGCCCAACCGCTGGAACAGCCGGTTGGAGCGCACCTTGGAGGCCGTCAGCCGAAAAGCGTCCAGGTCGAAGGCCAGCCGGATGTCGCCGGCCCGGGCACAGGCGCTCAGCACCCTCAGCGCCGGCAGGTCCTCCAGGGCCGGGATCACCAGGTCCGTGTCGGCCAGCATACCGGCCGTGTCCCTCTCCGATGCTACGGCAAAAACCGCCTGCCGGTCGCACAGACCGACGGCCGGCACCTGCGGGCGGCGGTCCACCAGCAGGACCTCCCAGCCGGCTTTCTTTGCCAGATAGGCGGCCTCAACGCCCTGCAACTTTCCGCCGACGATGGCCACACGCATGGATACTTATACCTCTCCATTGGCCGCCGGACGGTGGCCGGAAAAGCACCTCGAGCGACGCGCTTCCAGCCACCGGCGATAGGCATCCCGGGTGGCGGCTGCCAGTCCGCAGCCCGCCAGCACGGGTGCCACGGCCGCCGGGGTGCGCAGAGACTCCTGGATATCGAGACGGCAATTGGCCACCCCGGCCAGATCGGCCCCGGGGGGGATCAGCGATGTGACCACGTTGGCGCCGGCCTCCAGCCGGCTTTTCAGGCCGGACAGCCCCTCGACGTCCAGCGAGGCCGGGATCAGGCGGTCGGGAAAGGCCAGCCGCATGACGGCGATGGTCACCGGTTCCCGAAGGGGGTCCGGCGTTTCGGGGGGCGCCAGCGGGATGCCGTCGCGGGGCACGAAGGACATCACCCGCACCTGGTCGGCATCCAGACGCCCCATGGCGATGATGGAATCGGCCAGGTCCGCCGGGCTTTCGCCCACCCCCGCCAGAATGCCGTCTTCGATCAGCATTCCCGCCTTCCGGGCGTCCCGCTTGGCCTGCCATCGAACATCATAGTCCTGGCCGGGCCGCAGTCGATCGTACAGGCGCCGGTTGTGGGTCTCCTGGTAGCAGGCGTACCAGTCCGCCCCGGCCGCAGCCAGCCGGTCCGCCGTGCCCCGGTCGATGACGCCCGGCGAAACCATCACGGGCAAGCCCGTCCGGGCCCGCACCCGCCCGATCATTTTTTCCAGCTTTTCGAAAGACACGCCGCCGTCCTGAAAAAACAGGGGGTCCTCGCCCATGGTCAGGTCGATGAGATGCACGCCGGAATCGGCCAGGCGCCGGGCGGCTTCCAGGATCTGCGCCTCGGACCGGCGGTAGCGTACCAGTTCACGGTTGGCCCGGCGGTAGTAGCAGAAACGGCAGTTGTTGCGGCAGTACGTGCTGAAATAGATAAAGCCGTAGAAAAAAACGCGGTCGCCGAAGTGGCGCCGGCGGGCCCGCCGGGCGGCCCGGAAGAGAAGGTCAACGCAACGGGCGTCTCGCAGCGCCAGCAGGTACCGCAGCTCCTGTCGGCCGGGTCTGCGGCCGTCGAGGATCTCATTCAATAGCAGGGGCAGTTTGCGTTTGTTCATCATGGCCGGTCGCCGATGCGGTTCTCCCGTTACAGCGTCAGACGGATACCGTCGAGGTAAGCGTGGCTGCGGCACCACCTGCCGATGCTGGTGCCGCCCTCACGTACCATCAGCAGCCGTTCCAGGCCGAAACCCAGGCCCACCCAACTGTCCACGATACCCCAGGCTCCGTCCAGAGGGTGCGGCCCCATGGCGCACGAAGCCACTTCCAGGCCGTCGGGCCCGGCCACGACATCCGTGGTGCGGCCGTAGATTTCGGAAGTCTCCGTTTCCAGCCGATAGTCTTCGATGCCGGCAGCCTGCATCACTGCCGCCGCCAGTTCTTCCAGCCGCTGTCGGCGGCGTTCCTCGGGCACCCGCATCTCCACCAGGTTGAGCATGGTGAACTCGCTGGTGTGCCGGGCGCCGCCGGTCTCCCTGCGGAAACAGCTGCCCACCTCGAATATCCGCACCGGCCCGGGCTGCAGGCGCGCCAGGTGCCGCATCAGGCGGTAAAGGTTGGGCGCCAGCATGGGCCGCAGGCAGCGCCGGGAATCGACCCAGAAAACCTGTTCGCTGAATGCGTGGTCGCGCCCGATGGACATGCGGGCGAGGTCGCCACGGGAGATGAGCGTCGGCGTGACCATCTGGGAAAATCCCAGCGCATTGAGGGCCTCCTCCAGACGTCCCTGCAGCAGCGCCAGGCGGGGCCGCAGCCGGCGGGTCAGAAATTCCTGCAGGTCCGCACGACGACGACGTGCCAGCTGCCTTTCAAGCTGCTGAAAGGCGCGGTTGCGCTGTTCGGCGTCTTGGAAACGGCGTGCCAGCGCATCGGCGTCCGCCTCCAGTTCCTGCAGCCGCCGCCGCTGCACTTCACTCCACCCCTCGCTCATCGCCGCCGTCTCCCTGCTATCTGATTTAAAAAGTGGGAAGCCCGGGAGTCGCACCCGGCTACGTGGGTTTAGAGCCCACGCGATCTCATCCGATCAGCTCCCCTCGTTCAGCCCATACACCGCCATCAGGTACTCCCGGTGGTGATCGAAAGACCAGTGTTCGTTGCGAATGATGCTGACCGCCGCCTCGCGGTTTCCCGCCCGGATGGCGTCGGTGAAGCGCCGATGCTCGTGCAGGTTTATGCGCTCCCACGGCTTGTTGTACTGCATGCGGGGAAAATCGTAAAGCCGCTGTATGATGAGCGTCAGGATGTTCTTCAAATGATCGTTGTCCGACAGTTCCATGTAGACACGGTGAAACGCCAGGTTATTTTCGTAGTAGGCGTCGTAGTTTTCGCTTTCCAGATCGACGCGCAGTTTCTCGTTCAGACGCTCCATCTCGCGCACGTGGGCGGGCGTCAGCTTTTCGAATTCGCACGAGACCACCGACGATTCAAGGGCGCCGGCGATCTGATAGGAAGACCGGATCTCTTTGAGTGTCAGCTTTCGGATAAGCACGCCCCGACGGGGGAAAATGCGGACGAAGCGCTCGGCTTCCAGCTGGATCAGCGCATCGCGCATGGGCGCCCGGCTGATGTTGAGCCGCTCGCAGATCTCGTTCTGGTCGATGTAGGAACCCGGCGCGAGATTCCCGTTGGCCAGTTCGCGGCGCAGGTAGCGGTAAACCTTTTCACGCAGCGTGCGGTTGCCTTCCATTCTCATCAAATGCGGTCCTTCAAGCAGTCGTTTCTGATATATCTGAAGAAAGACGAATGAATCCCTGAGCGTCTTGAATTCCACGGGGCCCGATACCGCATCTCTTATGCCGAAGCACGGCACCCGTCTTCCTGCCGAAGAAAAGCATCACCAGGTTCGCTTTAGTTCCAGTGCATTACATGAATTCCAGACAATAATCTCCTGGGAATCGTCAATCCAACAATCCCGCGCTTTTTTCTTGACAAGATCGCACCGGCCTGTATATCAGGGAAACCGCAGCTGTCTGATATATCAGACAGCACGACAAACCCAGCGTTCCGGGGCTGATTCCTCGTTGCCGGCGCGGGCAAATGATTAACACGAAAAGCAGATCAATACAAACATTTACCTGGACCCAAAGCGGGCCTGCAAAACAGTCGAACGCTCATTGCGGACCCCGTTAGGCTTCAAGGGAATCTTGACCATGGCGGAAAACCTGCCCAAAGCCGCGCGCGTCGTCATCATCGGAGGGGGCATCATCGGTTGCAGCACGGCCTACCACCTGAGCAAAATCGGCTGGAAAAACGTCATCCTGCTGGAAAGAAAAGAACTGGCCTCGGGCACCACCTGGGCGGCCGCCGGCCTGGTGACCCAGCTGCGCCAGAATCGCCAGATGTCCAACCTGGTCAAATACGCCACCGAGCTCTACGCCGGGCTGGAGGCCGAAACCGGACAGGCCACCGGCTACATCACCACCGGCGCCATCGCCGTCTGCCGGACCCGCGACCGGCGCATCGAATGGCTGCGACTGGCCGCGATGGCGCGCACCTACGGCATCGACGTCCATGAGGTATCGCTGCAAGAAGCCGCCGACATGGTGCCCGGCATGAGCACCGAAGGACTGCTGGCGGCCTTCTACATTCCCAAAGACGGCCAGACCAACCCCGAGGACACCGCGCAGGCCCTGGCCCGGGGCGCCCGCCAGGGCGGAGTGCGCATTTTCCAGAACACCCCGGTCACCGGTATCCGCACCCATCGGGGGCGGGTCTGCGGCGTCACCACTCCCGCCGGGGAGGTGGCCTGCGAATACGTGGTCAACTGTGCCGGTATGTGGGGACGCCGGCTGGGCAAAATGGCCGGCGTCGGTATCCCGCTGCACGCCGCCGAGCATATGCACGCCGTCACCCTGCCCATGCCGGGGCTCAAGCGAGTCTTCCCCAGCGTGCGCGACTTCGACGGCTACACCTACTTCAAGTCCGAAAACGGCGCACTGCTGTTCGGGGGCTTCGAGCCGGTGGCCAAACCCTGGGGGCGCGATGGCATCCCGGAGGGCTTCAAGTTCACCCAGCTGCAGGAAGACTGGGACCAGTTCGAAATCTTCACCGCGTGCGCCATGACACGCTTTCCCGACATCCGGGACGCCGAGATCCGCCACCTGGAGGTGGTGCCCGAGAGTTTCACGCCGGACACGGCCTTCATGATCGGCGAGGCACCCGAACTGAAGAATTTCTTCGTGGCCTGCGGCATGAACTCCGTGGGCATCGCCAGTGCCGCCGGCGTGGGGCGCGCCGTGGCCCAGTGGATGGACCAGGGGTACCCGGAAGAGGACCTCTGGCCGGTGGACGTACGGCGCTTCTTCTCCTGGCAGCAGAACGTCCGCTACCTCCACGACCGGGTGGTGGAATCCGTGGGCGTGCTGTACCACAAGCACTACCCCAACCGCCAGCGAACCACGGCGCGGCCCGTCATCCAGTCGCCGGTCCACGACCGGCTCAAAGATCTGGGGGCCTGTTTCAGCCAGGTCGCCGGCTGGGAACGGGCCGACTGGTTCGCCCCGCCGGGGGTCGACCCGGTGCACCGCTACGACTGGCACCGTCCAAACTGGTTCAAGCACCAGGCCGCCGAACACCTTTCCGTGCGCGACAAGGTGGGACTCTACGACCTCTCCTCCATGGGAAAGCTCCTCGTTCAGGGCGGCGACGCGCTGTCGGCGCTGCAGTCCATCTGCGCCAACGACGTGGACGTGGCCCCCGGCACGGTGGTGTACACCCCGGTTCTCAACCGGCGCGGCGGGTATGAAACCGACATCACCGTCACCCGGCTGGACAAAAACCGCTTCTTCATCGTCACGGCGGCCGCCACGGTGGTGCATGACCTGGATCACTTTCGGCGCCACATCTCCCCCTATGCGCGGGCCACGGTCACCGATGTGACCCACGGCTACGCCATGCTGGCGGTCATGGGCCCCCGGGCACGGGACCTGCTGTCGCGGCTGACCGACGACGACCTGTCCAACGGGGCTTTTCCCTATGCCACGGCGCGCGAAATCGACATGGCCTACGCCCGTCCCCTGGCCCTGCGCATGTCCTACGTGGGCGAACTGGGATGGGAGCTTTACATCCCCACCCTGTTCTGCGTGCCGGTCTTCGACGCCCTTATGGAAGCCGGCCGGGAGTTCGATCTGAAGCCGGTGGGCATGCAGGCTGTCAACTCGCTGCGCATGGAAGCCGGCTGCCGTCACTGGGAGGCGGACATCACCACCGACGACACCCCTTTCGAGGCCGGACTCGGCTTCACCGTAAAGCTCGACAAGGGGGACTTCGTCGGACGTCGGGCCCTGGTCCGCCAGCTGGACCGGGGACTGCAGCGGCGCCTGGTGATGTTCACCCTCGAAGACAGTGCACCCGTGCTGTACGCGTCCGAGCCGATCTTCCGAAACGGAGAGCAGGTGGGTGAAATCACTTCCGGGGCGTACGGGCACAAGCTGGGCTGCGCCGTGGGGATGGGGTATGTGTGCAAACCGGAAGAGGCCATCGACCATCAGTGGATCCTGTCCGGAGAATACACCATCGAGATCGAGGGCCGGCAGGTGCCGGCCACGGTGCACATCCGATCGCCCTATGACCCGGACAACCAGCGGGTGCGGATGTGAAAACCAGGTCATGCGCTTCAACTGTCCGCAATCCGCGAAAAAGGGAAGCGCAAGTGGGCCTCAGAAACACGCAACTAGGAGAAGCGCCATGGTGCCAAACCTGAACGCCGGGCGGGTCGCCGGCAGGGGTCTGGGATTGAAGATCCTGACCGACGACGAACTGGACCGCATCCACGCGGCCACCCTGGCGGTCCTGCAGCACACCGGAGTTTTTGTGGAGGAGGAAACCGCCCGGGAAGTGTTTCACGGCGGTGGCGCCGCGGTGGATGCCAAGAGCGGGGTCGTGTGCATCCCGCCCCGCCTGGTGGAAGACGCGCTGCGCTCGGCGCCCGAAAGTTTCGTCGCCTGCGGACGCTTCCCGGAAAATGACGTGCTGCTGGCGTCCGGCCGGGTGACCTTCACCAATTTCGGCGAGGGCATCGCCATCCGGGACATCCGCACCGGCAAACTGCGCGAAACCACCAAAGACGACGCCCGCGAAGCGGCACGCCTGATCGACGCCCTGGCGCACGTCGGCACCTACGAACGCGCCGTCCTGTCCCACGATGTACCCCAGCAAGTATGCGCCCTGCACAACGCCGAAGCCTCGCTCACCAACACGGTCAAGCACCACTGGATCGGTCCCGTGGACGGGTACTGCCTGGACAGAATTGTCGACATGTGCGCTGCCATCGTGGGCGGGCACGACCGGCTGCGGGAACGCCCGTTGGTGACTTTCAACACCTGCCCGGTGAGCCCTCTGAAGCTGGTCCGCGATACCTGCGAGATCATCATGGGCAGCGCCCGGCACGGCATGGCCGTCAACGTACTGTCCATGGGCATGGCCGGTGGGTCCACTCCCGTACACCTGGCCGGCACCCTGGTGGTTCACAACGCGGAAGTGCTCTCGGGCCTGGTGCTCAACCAGCTCACCCGCCGGGGGGCGCCCTTCGTCTACGGCAGTTCCACAACCGCCATGGATCTGCGCATGGCGGCGGCCTCGGTAGGCACCCCCGAGTGCGCGGTGATCAACGCGGCCGTGGCCCGACTGGCCCGCTACTACGCCCTGCCCAGCTTCGTGGCCGGCGGGTAGGGCGACAGCAAGACCTGTGACGCCCAGTCCGGTCACGAAAAAACCATTACCGGCCTGCTCACCGCGCTGGCAGGGGCCAACGTGATCTACGGGTTGGGGATGATCGAATCGGGCATCACTTTCGACTACGGACAACTGGTCATGGACGACGAATTCGCCGCCATGATCACGCATGCGGTCAACGGCATCGAGGTCACCGACGAGACCCTCTCGGTGGATATCATCTCCGAAATCGGTCCCTTCGGGGATTTCATCAGTCATGACAGCACGTTCGACCACATGCGATCACAGTCCCAGCCGCGCCTTATCGACCGTCGGATTCGAGAGAACTGGGAGCGGGACGGGGGACAGGATCTCTACCAAAGAGCTTGCGAAAAAGCGCGCCATCTGCTAGACAGCCACGAACCCCGGCCGCTTCCAGCGGAAACGCTGGCAGCGTTGCGTGAGATCGTCAACAGGGCCGAAGCGGAGCGAGGAGTTACACTGAGCAAACGATAGCGGACAACCGATCCATGGAGGTGTGAGATGTCGGATGTTTTCACCAGAATTACCGAAGAGCTGATTGCCGGCAACCTGAAAGAGGTGCCCGAAATGTGCCGCAGGGCTGCGGAAGACGGCGTGCCGGCCCAGGAAATCCTTGACAAGAGCCTGTTTCCGGGCATGGAGGTGGTCGGCCAGCGCATGAAAACCGGGGAGATGTTCATCCCCGAGGTCCTGCGATCGGCCAAGGCCATGCAGGCCGGGCTGGAAGTATTGAAGGACCGGCTGGTGGACGCCGGCGGCAGTTCCCACCTGGGTGTGGTAGTGCTGGGTACCGTGCAGGGGGACATGCACGACATCGGCAAGAACCTGGTGGGCATGCTTATGGAGGGTGCCGGTTTCAAGGTGGTCGACCTGGGCGTGGATATCAAGCCCGAACAGTTCGTGGCCGCGGTCAGCGAACACGACGCCGCTCTGGTGGGCATGTCGGCCCTGCTGACCACCACCATGCCCAAGATGGAGGAAACCGTCAAGGCGCTGGCCGAGGCCGGTCTGCGCGGCAGGGTCAAAGTCATGGCCGGCGGTGCGCCGGTGACCCCCAAATTCGTGGAACAGATCGGCGCCGACGGCTACGGTGCCGATGCCGGCGGTGCGGTGGACACCGCCAAGCAGCTGCTCGGGGCGGCCTGAAATCCCGAGCCGGCGCTTTCAAACTTTGGAAAGGGTTTCATTGGCAATCGCGCCATTTCAGTGTGTATAAACGCCGATTGCGGTCACCGTCTGGTGCGGGAAGGGCCGGGTACCGGCCTTCCAACGCTCATGGGGGATCATCATGATTATCGTCGGAGAACTGATCAACGCCAGCCGCAAGGCCATTGCCGCCGCCATCGAGGACCGGGACGCGGAAAAAATCCAAGAAATCGCCCGACGGCAGGCGGAAAACGGCGCCAACTACATCGATGTCAACGCCGGTGTTTTCGTGGGACGGGAAGTCGACTACCTCAAATGGCTGGTGACCACCGTGCAGGATGCGGTGGAGACACCCTGCTGCATTGACAGCCCGGACCCGGCAGCCATCGAGGCCGCCCTGGAATTGCACCAGGGTACGGCCATGCTCAACTCCATCTCGCTGGAAAAGGAGCGCTACGAGGCCCTGATGCCCATCGTGGCCGGAACCGATCTCAAAGTCATCGCCCTGTGCATGAGCGATGAGGGCATGCCCGAAACCACCGACGCGCGCCTGGGAATCGCCGACCGGCTGGTCAACGGGCTGGTCCAAAACAACGTTCCGCTGGAAAACATCTATGTCGATCCCCTGGTGCAGCCCATTTCCACCAACCAGGAATTCGGCATGGCGTTTCTGGAGGCCATCGAGAAAATCCTGGCACGCTTTGCCGGTGTACACACCATCTGCGGACTGTCCAACATCTCCTACGGACTGCCCGAACGGGCCCTGCTGAACCAGATTTTCATGGCCATGGCCATCGGCCGGGGACTGGACGGCGCCATCGTCGATCCCCTCAACCGCCGCATGATGGCCACCATTTACGCGGCCGAGGCCCTCGCCGGACGAGACGAATACTGCGGGCAGTACCTGACCGCTTATCGCCAGGAAAAGCTCTCCTTCTGAATCTGGAGCGGCCGAATTCGGCCACTGTCGCAGAAGCGCTTCTTTCCGTAAAATACCGCCGGCCGGTGAGGCGCCTGCGCTTCACCGGCCGGCGCTTCTACCCTGCAGGCCTCACGGTCGCCCTGCTACGGTTGCCCTGCCCCTGTCCGACCCCCTGCCTGTCTAATAAACCTTTCCGGCGACAGCGTATCGGAACACTCAGCCTCCCCCACATTCGCGTACGGTTTCCACGGCTGCCCGGACATTCTCCGGCGGGGTAGTGGCACCCAGGTTGCACAGCAGCAGGGCAAACCGGCCGCCCCGGCCGCCCGCCTCGACATAGTGCCGCACCCGCTCCCGGACCTGCTGGGGGGTACTCATGGCCATGAATGCCGCCCCGACACCCAGGATGAGGGGTACCCCCTTCCTGCGGGCGAAATCCCTGTACAACTCCGGCCCCAGTTCCTCCACGTCCGGGTCCTGCCCCTCCACGAAGCCGGGGCACACCTGGTGCTTGTACTCCAGCATTTCTTCGGGGTCCTTGAGGAACTTCTCTCCCACCCAGTTGGGCACGTACACCTCGGGACCGCACAGCTCCCGCAGGCGCAGGACGTACGGAATGTTCCAGTCGCGAATGATGTCAGGGCTGACGATGGGCAGCGACCCCGAGGCATCGTCTCCCGAGATGTTGCGCACGGCCGGAAAATGCTTCTTCAGGTGCAGCACCCAGGGGGCCAGCACCTCCTCGACGATGCGGTCGAAGAGCTCACGCACGAAATCGGGGTCCGTGTACATGTCCATGAGCAGCGTTTCCAACCCGCGGATGTTGGCCGCCAGGCTGAAAGGGGCGCAGAAGCGGATCGTAACCTCCCCGCCTCCGATGAGGCGCCGGAAAATGCGGTTCATCTCCACCACATGGGCAAAGCGGCCGTCGCTGTCGAAATCCGGGGTCCGGATCTTCTTCAGGTCGTCACGATCGCGGATAAGCGGCCGCGAGCGGTCCACGTCGGGCATGTCGGTGTCGCTGTAAACAATGGGCTGCCCCAGGGCCTCGGCCTCGATGTTGTACACATCATAGTCCAGCACCGGCACGTCGATGCCGTACTTCTCCTGGACCTCCAGGGTGCCGACGGCCAGCAATTCCGGCGTTGTGTAGAACTCGCGGGCCGGAATGCCCAGCTCCTTCATGGCGAACTCGTGCATCTGGGAGACGATGGGAACCCGGTCGGCGGTACCCGCCATGGCGTCCTCGAAACGCCGCAGCCCTTCCTGAAAGGAAGCATAACTTTCCTTGAACTTCATATGCCGAAAACTCTCTCCAGTAGCGGCCATCAAAGCCACTGTTGTCCGGTGAAGCGACGTCAATCACCTCCGCAGCTCGTGCAACGACTCCTCCAGAATGGACAGTCCGCGGTCGAGTTCCTCGTCGGTGATCACAAAAGGCATCAAGGTTCGGATGACGTTGCCGAAGCTGCCGCAGGACAGGATTACGAGGCCTTTCTCGTAGCAGCACTGCACCAGTTTCTTGGCCTCGTCGGTGGCCGGTTCGCGGCGCTCCCGGTCGCGCACCAGCTCCATGGCCAGCATGGGCCCCAGGCCACGCACCTCCCCCACCAGTTCGTTCTGAGCCGCCATGGCGTCGAAGCGCTCGCGCAGCGTGCGGCCGAGTTCGTCGGCCCGCTGCAGCAGTCCGTCTTCCAGCAGGATTTCAAGCACCGCCAGGGCCGCCCGGCACGAGACAGGGTTTCCGCTGTAAGTGCCGCCCAGGCCCCCGACGTGGGGTTTCTCCATCAGCTCCCGGCGGCCGATGACAGCGCTCAGGGGCATGCCGCCGGCGAAGCTCTTGGCCAGCGTGATGATGTCGGGTTCGATGCCCCAGTGCTCGATGGCAAAAAACTTTCCGGTGCGGCCGGCCCCGGACTGCACTTCGTCGATGATCAGGGATATGCCATGTTCGCTGCATATCTTCTGGAGCTTTGGAAAGTATTCCGGAGGCGGGGTGATAAAACCGCCTTCTCCCTGGATGGGTTCGGCGATCACCGCCGCCGTGGACTCGGCCGCAACATTTCCGATGAAAAACTCCTCGAGGTAGTCAGCGCAGGCCGTGTCACAGGCCGGGTACCTGAGCCCGAAGGGACAGCGGTAGCAATAGGCGAAAGGCATGCGGTAGACTTCAGGAGCGAAGGGGCCGAAGCCCAGCTTGTAAGGCTTGCTCTTGCTGGTCAGGCTCATGCCCATCAGGGTGCGGCCGTGAAAGGCGTTTTGGAAGCAGATCACCGCTGGACGCCCCTGGTCATAGCGTGCCACCTTGACGGCATTCTCCACGGCCTCGGCACCGCTGTTGGCGAACATCGTCATCTTGGGGGAATCTCCGGGGGCCAGTTCGTTGAGGCGCGCAGCCAGGTCAACGTATGGCTCGTACATGGCCACGTGGAAGCAGGTGTGAATATACTTGGCAGCCTGGTCGCAGATGGCATCTACCACCTTGGGGTGGCAGTGGCCCACGTTGTTGACGCCGATTCCACCGGCGAAGTCGATCAGTTTCCGACCCTCTACGTCGATCATTACCGCACCGCGTGCTTCGCGGATAAACGCCGGGGTCGTATTAAAGGGACTCTGGGGCACGTGCAGGTTGCGCTGCTGCAGCAGTTTTTCACTCAGGCTGGTCATGGTTTCACCTTCTCTGTTTGACGATTTCAGCCAATATCGCCCGTTAAAAAGCCTCGGGCATCCAGGAACCGGACTCCCGCATACACCACCACGGGGGCGAAATCAACACGGGTTTGCGTCCAGCCACATGACCCCCCGGGAGGTGCGGCCGTCGACCTTCAGCCGGATCGGAGACGCTGTGCGGGCGTGGACAATATAATCCGTACCGGCGGCCACCGGCATGGCCGCGACCTGAGGCCAGTCCACGAAGTCATCGCCACCGCGGACGGTAAGGTAGTTGATCCCCAAAGTGGTGATGTTGTGGAAGAAATGAGACCCCTGAGAAGGGTCGGCCTTGAGCCGCTCGGAGGTGGTTTCCACAACGGCGCCGACGCCGGAGATATCCGACCAGCCCACGGGGATGCCCAGCCAGCGGTCGGCCGATCCCCAGCGGCCGGGCCCCATGAGCAGG
>JAMOVG010000074.1 GCA_027061725.1 Desulfobacteraceae bacterium | reverse complement strand
TGTTGACCGCGTAATCGCCCACCAGCGCCTCGCTGTACGGCGTGATGGTGACCTCTACCTGCTTGAGTTCCCCGGGTTTGAGGCTGGGGATCTTTTCGGGCTTGAACTCGACCTTCCAGTTTTCCGGCTTGAAGGACAGGAACCTGATGTTGTTGTTGACGGCCGACCCGGTGTTCTTGACGTAGAAAGACAGGTTGGCCGGCTTGCCCTGGCGCGCGTCCAGCGACAGCAGGCCGGTGGGGGTGCCCACCTCCAGGTCGTAGGTGCCCGTCAGGATGACCTTGAGTTTGGCCTCGGCCTGGGCGTCACCGGAGCTTACCCGGATGGTCAGGGGATACTCACCGGCCTTGGCCATGGGCGGCGGCTTGACCTCCACGGCCACGCTGGAGCTCTGGCCGGCTTTCAGCCGCAGGCTGGAGATGTACTTGGACTCGTAGGCCGGCTTGAAGTTGATGTCCCAGCCCTCAGGCCCCTTGACGAACAGGTCGAAGATGGCATCCTTGTCCAGCTCGCTCTCCACGTCCAAGGAAAACTCGAACTTGGCGTCCGACGGCCCCCGCAGTTCCGGATAGGAGGTGGTGATCTTGACGCCCTTGGACGCTTCCTTGCCCTTTTTCTTGCTCTTGACGGTCACGGTCAGGGCCTGGCTCATTTTGAAACGTCCGTCCGGGGTGCGGGCGTCAATGCGGAAGTGGTACGTGCCGGGCTTGACATCCTTGGGCGGCACGGCCTCCAGGGTCAGGCGCTTGTTGTCGTCCGGCGGCACGTTGACCGCGCTGACCGTGAAACGGTAGGTCTTGAGGCGCACCTTCCAGTTTTCGGGCTGCTGCGCCACCTTGACGTCCACATTCTCGTCGCGTTTTCCCCGGTTGTAGAAAATGACGTCCATGCTGACGTCGTCGCCCACGGGAATTTCGACCCCCGGGTACTCCAGGGCCATGGTGATCAGGCGGTCGGGCTTTTTCTCTTCGGAGGCTGCCGCCGGAAGGAAAGCCGCGGCCAGCAGCAGGCAGGAAATCATCAGCAGAGCAGTAAAACGCAGGGCTTTGGGCATTGGTTGGACGGATCGTGATTTCATTTTCTTCTCCAGCAGGTGTCCATGGGGGGCCAGAGGCAACAGCGTCACCCGTTTTCAAAAAAACAGGTGGCTTTTCTGCCGGTACTCTTTCACGCCGGCAGGGGGCCCGGCCGGCAACGGCCGGGCCTTGCGGCTGTCGACAGAAAAACCACCGCTAGGGTGCCCCCGGGGGGTACGACGATTAATACATGTCATCGGGCATGCCGCCAGGTGCCGGCACGTCCTTCTTTTTCTCCGGTTTTTCGGTGATGAGGGCCTCGGTGGTCAGCATCAGGCTGGCCACGGAAGCCGCGTTCTGCAAGGCGAAGCGCACCACCTTGGCGGGGTCGATGACGCCGGCTTCCAGCAGCGGCTCGTACTTGCCGCTGGCCGCGTTGAAGCCGTAGTCGTCCTTGCCCTCCAGCACCTTGCTCAGCACGATGGAGCCTTCCAGGCCCGCGTTCTCGGCGATCTGGCGCAGGGGCTCCTCCAGGGCCCGACGCAGGATGAGGATACCGTTCTTCTCCTCGCCCTTGACCTCGGCATTGTCCAGCGCGCTGATACAGCGCACCAGCGCCACGCCGCCGCCGGGCACGATACCCTCTTCCACGGCCGCACGCGTCGCGTTCAGGGCGTCTTCCACGCGGGCCTTCTTCTCCTTCATCTCGGTCTCGGTGGCGGCACCGATGTTGATCACGGCCACGCCGCCGATGAGCTTGGCCAGGCGCTCCTGCAGCTTTTCGCGGTCGTAGTCCGAGGTGGTCTCCTCGATCTGGGCGCGGATCTGCTTGACGCGGCCCTCGATGTCGGCCTTCTTGCCGGCACCGTCCACGATGGTGGTGTTGTCCTTGTCGATCTTGACGCTCTTGCAGCGGCCCAGGTCGTTGATGGAGATGTTCTCGAGCTTGATGCCCAGTTCCTCGGACACCACCTGGCCGCCGGTCAGAATGGCGATGTCCTGCAGCATGGCCTTGCGGCGGTCACCGAAGCCGGGGGCCTTGACGGCCGCGGCCTGCAGCGTCCCGCGCAGCTTGTTGACGATCAGGGTGGCCAGGGCCTCCCCCTCGACGTCTTCGGCGATGATCAGCAACGGCTTGCCGGTCTTGGCGATCTGCTCCAGCAGGGGCACCATGTCCTTCATGTTGCTGATTTTCTTTTCATGCAGCAGGATGTAGGGCTCCTCGAGCAGGACCTCCATCTTCTCCGGATCGGTCACAAAATAGGGCGACAGGTAACCGCGGTCGAACTGCATGCCCTCGACGATCTCCAGAGTGGTTTCCATGCTCTTGGCCTCTTCGACGGTGATGACGCCTTCCTTGCCGACCTTCTCCATGGCCTCGGAAATGATGCGGCCCACCATCTCGTCGTTGTTGGCCGAAATAGTGCCCACCTGCTCGATCTCCTGGCGGTCGCGGGTGGGTTTGGCGATCTGGTCGAGTTTCCGGATCACGGCCTCGACGCCCTTGTCGATGCCGCGCTTGATGGCCATGGGGCTGATGCCGGCGGCCACCATCTTCTGTCCCTCGTTGAAAATGGCCTGGGCCAGTACCGTCGCCGTGGTGGTGCCGTCGCCGGCCACGTCGCTGGTTTTGCTGGCGACTTCCTTGACCATCTGGGCACCCATGTTCTCGAATTTTCCCTCCAGTTCGATCTCCTTGGCCACGGTCACGCCGTCCTTGGTGACCAGGGGGGAGCCAAAGGACTTCTCCAGCACCACGTTGTTGCCTTTGGGGCCCAGGGTAACCTTGACGGCGTCGGCCAGGATGTTGACGCCCTTGAGCATCTTTTCTCTGGCATCTGCACCGTAACATATCATTTTAGCAGGCATAATTGTCTACCTCCTTCTTCTCTTCAGTCATACTTGCTAAAAGACATCGGTTTTCCCGCAACGCAGACGCAGTGCTTCAGGCCAGTACGCCCAGGATGTCATCCTCGCGCATGAAGACATGCTCCACGCCGTCGATCTTGATGTCACTGCCGGCATACTTGGAGAACAGTACGCGGTCACCGGGCTTGACCTGCAGCGGCGTGCGTTTGCCGTCGCCGTTGAGCTTGCCGGGGCCCACCGCCACCACCTTGCCCTCCTGGGGCTTCTCTTTGGCGGTGTCCGGAATGATGATGCCGCCGGCGGTTTTCTGCTCCTCCTCGACTCTGAGCACGAGTACGCGATCGTTCAACGGTTTGATTTTCATGTTTTTTTCACCTCCACTGATTGTTGACAATCCACGTCCGGTTCATTTCACGACGCCACACCGGCAGGCCTTCGGCTGCCGGCCGCAGCGCTGTGGAACGTTCAGGATTTGGTTCAGGGGGGACCGGGATGCGCGGGATCCGGGAAGGGGAGATCTCCGTACAGCATCCCATGTCGAATGAAATTGCGCTCGGCGGCTTTAAAGTCCTCCGCCGAATAGTAGTTCAGATTTTCCGGAATACGAAATGCCCGCTGGTAGGCTCTGTAGAGTCTGCGCAGTCCCGCATTTTCTTTGAAATTTCTG
>JAMOVG010000073.1 GCA_027061725.1 Desulfobacteraceae bacterium | reverse complement strand
TGCTGATCGTCAGCCGCCAGATGGCGTTGACGGATGTTCATGATCTGTCGCGCGATGGCCGAGATGCGCAGGGCCTGATCATTGATTTTCTCCAGCCGCGTATAACGCGTGGACCCTTTCTCGGTGTCCATCAGCAGCAGTTGGACGTATCCCGAAATGGTCATCAGCGGTTGGGCCAGTTCGTGGCAGACCGATCCCGCCGAGTGCAGCGCGTCTGTAAGACGCTTGATTTCCGCCAGGAGGTGTTTTCGGGACTGCTGTTCGCTTTCATCGCGGAAAGTCAGCAGCGCGGCCGGCAGCCCTTGGTGGATGACGCAACCGGCAGACAACTCCAGCCGGCGGGAGCGCTTTTTCGTAAGCGGAAGGTGGAAACAGACATCGGCGCAGCGCTGCTGCAGGCGCAGGGTGTTGGCGATCAGGATGCGCAGCCCGCACCGGCGGCAGCGTTCATCTCCGCCCCCGTCAGCGCGATCGGCCTCGACACGGCAGCTGCAGCCCAGCACCCAGCAGAGCGAGTCGCTGTGGCCGTCCGAAGGGGGGCCGTGACGGTAGGCGGACATGGCCCTGTTTTGCCACAGGACGGTTCGGTCCGCCCTGACGACCGCCACCGGGCTCGCCAGACGGGACAGAAGCATCTGCAGCTCAGGAGAAAAGGTCAAGCCGTTTTCGAGGTCCGTCATGTCCTATATTCCATCGGAGCCGCTTCAATGGCAAACGGTCCGGTCTCGGAGGATACCCCTCTTGCACCGCCCGGCTGGCTTCAGCCGGACTCACCGCGGTTTTCAATCGCCTCGCCTTCGGCCTCGGGTTCACCGGACGCATCCACCGGCGCCGGAAGGGCGGCGGGGGGCGCCTGCTCGTGATCGTCGCTGAGGGACTTGTGCAGCGGGACGAGGCGCGAGCGGGTGCGCCGCCGGTCGGCCCCTTTGCGCCGGTCGGTGCCCTTGCGGCGTTCGGGGCCGCTGTAGGCCGAGGTGATCCAGCGCCGATCGAAGCCTGATCGGCGGTTCGACCGTTTTCTGCGGTTTGCGGGTGTCTTCTTCATGATTGCCTTCCCGGTTGGAAGCCGTCTGCGTTTGGAACCGGCTTCCAGCATGGATGAATTATCCGCATTTTGGCGCCAAACTTTAGGGCCGCTCCCGCCGCGGAGACAGCCACAGCGTGCACGCACAGCGCTGCGTCGGCCGCGCTGCACGGGCACTCAAGTTTGGCGGCAGCAGGGCGATAGCTAGTGAGGGAGGCCAGCATCATTTTTCGACTGCGGAGGAAACGGATTTCGTGATCGACACCGGTACCATCAAGGCCCAACTGGGGCGCACACCCGGGGACGACCCCGCTCGCGACGACCTGCTGAAGGTCGGTGATCGGCTAACGGTCAAAGTGCTCAAAGCCGAGGAAGGACAGGTGCTGGTGGCCTTCGGTCGCTTCAGGGCGCCGGCCCTGGTGGATTTCAGCGTACAGGCCGGAGACCGCATCCAGGTGCTGGTGGCCGGGATGCAGGATGGGAAGCTGCGCTTGCAACTTGCCGACGCCTCGCCGCAGGGCGCGGGGTTGGCCGGGCAGACGGGTACGGCCGGGGGAGGGGCGACACCAGGCGGGTTGCCGATGGGGACTGCCGAGGCCGCCCCCCTGATTCTTCCCACGGCCGCCGATTTGTTTGACCTCAGGGCCGAAATCGCCGGTCTTCTGCAGTCTGTACGGGGAGCCGGCGGTGTCTCGGGCGGCACCGATGATCTGCTGGCGGTGCTGGACCGCATCACCCAAAACATGCGGCCTCTTCCCCTGGAGGGGGGAGGGGCCGAACTGGCGCCGCGCATCGAATCAGGGGTGGACGACTACGGCGTTTTTTTCGAGAAAAAGCTGCAGACGCTGATTACGGACCTGTTGAAGAACAGGCCGGGCGGACCGCTGTGGCAGCGGCCCGAGGTGCGCGCCCTGATGGAGCGGGACATGAAGCCCAATCTCTTGCGGATGCAGCGTGCGTTTGAAGATCTCGAAAACCTGCTGTCGGGCCCCGCACAGAAAAAGGCCACCGGCGTGAAACAACTGCTGGAGGGGATGCTGACGGACATCGAACAGCAGCAAGACCGGGCGGTCCGTCTTCGCTCCATGGTGCGCAGCCTGCAGACGTCGGTGTACACCGCCGGCCTGCAGAAACCCGCCGAAACGGCCGGTGCAGACACCCCGCAGGTGTTCACCTACCAGTTTCCGTTGCCCAACAACGAAAGCCGCCTGCGCCTGAAGGTTTATTACGCCCCCGGCGGAAGGAAGCACGCCCGCCAGGGAAATCGCCTCTCGCTGTTGCTCTCCATGGGGTCTCTGGGCGACCTGCGTACCGACTTTTTCCTGCTGCAAAGAAACCTGGAGATTACTTTTTACGTGGCCGATGACCGTGTCCGGAAACTGGTCCAGGAGCACCTTTCGCTCCTGGAGCCCGCCGTGGAACCCCTTTTCGAGGGGTTGCACGTCCGAGTGCTGGTTTCCATTCCTAAAATCAAGGGCTTCGAAGCCCAGGACTGGATCCGGCCGGATGACCGGCTGGTGGACTATCGGGTATGAAAAAGGATACACCCAGAAGCGCGGTGGCCCTGAAGTATGAGCCTGGCCGGGACCGGGCGCCGCGGGTGGTGGCCAAGGGGCGCGGAGCTGTGGCCGAGAGGATCCTGGAAGTCGCCGGGCACTGCAATGTTCCGGTGCGCGAGGACCCCGAACTGACCCGTATGCTGGAGGCCCTTGATCTGGACCGCGAGATCCCGGCCGAACTGTACCGGGCCGTGGCCGAAGTGCTGGTGTTTATTTATCAGCTGAACCGGAAGGCTGCGGGATGACGGCCATACCTGCCTGCGCGGCGGCCATGCGTGCGGATTCCGAAGCGGGGATGTCGCGCAGCATGTTGTTGAATTTTTCGGCATTGCGCTTCATCAGCACCAGGGCGGGATACGATGGTGCGCCCGTGGTGTGAAGGAAGATGTAGTCGGTCAACGGCCTGGGCGCCGTCTCCTCGCGCGCGGCGGCATGCCACAGAAGCTGTGGGTGCGGCTCTGCCGTACGGTAGACCCATATTTCCTGCGCCACCACGGCGGTTTCAAAATCGCTGCCCTCGAAATAGGCGTTGATCCGGCCGGCGATGAAGCACGTGCAGCCGTTGAGTCGGGCCAGGTCATTCATCGCCTGCAGGTCCAGCCCAATGGCCTCCAGATCGGTAAGGATCATGCCGACGGTGGCGGTACTCTGCAGAGCATCGGCCATGCACTGGGCGGCGGTGCGGCCCACTCCAGGGGCATAGTAGGGTTCCGTGAAGCGAAATACCAGGGTGCGTGCGCCGGCCAGCTCGTTGCGGACGGGGTGGGCGAAAATGGACTCGGGGTATCCAACCGGCGGCAGTTCTACCGTGGTTCGATATGCGCATGCACTGAAAAGAGCCATGGCGGCAGCGGCGAGGATCAATAAACGGGCCGAATTTCGCATGGATGTCCCGTCGGGCTGAAAGTTCGGGTAAGTTGTTAACCGCGTGGCGGTCGGTGCCAGGCGGTAGTGCTTGTCACGTATTCAAAATATTCAAAATTCATACCATGTGCGACAGATGACACCAAAAATTTGCGGGGTGCTGCAGCGATGCCGTAGCGTGTTGGTAATAAAACTATTTCAGCGGGTTGGAATCTATGCGGTCCGTTTCGTGGCGGTTGCCGCGGCAGATCCTGCGGACGACCGGCATCCGGAGCGTCGATTGTTTGACGGAGGGGGAAAAATTTGCCGCATCCCCCGCCGCCGCGATAACCGGGGGTGATCGGCAAAAATTGCCCAGATCATTGGAGGCGAGATATGTGAAAAGTTATCCGCTTAGAATAATAGGATATATTTTACAGCGTAAATCTTTGCGCAAGTGGCAGGCAAATTGCAGTCACCTGGGGGGAACAGTAGCTAACCGCCTGTGACCCGCACAGGGAAAGGAGACGCAAAGCGCCATGAAAATCGATCCAGCCAACGGCCTCTCTGGCAGCCCGTCGCCTGCCGTTAACCGCCCGGAGGAAACGCAGCGCGACGACTTCAAGACCATCCTGGAAGAGAAGATGGAATCCCCTGCGGTGGAAGAAAACGATGGGACGCGGCCGCCTTCGGCTGTGGAGGCAATACCGGACATCGCCTTCCCCTCCGTTTCTCCGGCCGGCGACGATGCCCTCGTACAGCAGGTGGAGGCTTTCCTGGACACACTGGAGAACTACCAGCAAAAGCTGATGGATCCCGACACGAGCCTGAAGGAGTTGTCTCCGCTGGTGGATCAGATCCAGAGCGAGGGAGAAAAGCTCACCGACGCGCTGCAGGGACTGCAGACCGGAGACGGGATGCAGGACATCCTGAGCCAGATGCTGATCACCTCTTCGCTGGAAGTCATCCGGTTCAACCGCGGCGACTATATCGCCTAACCGACCCCACGGGTGATCGATTTTTGGTCAAGTTTCGCTTCCGGCCGCCGATGATAGTCATGACGAGTGCGCAGGGGGAACCGCCGACGCGGTTGCCACTTTGCGAGGCGGCGGGGCCGGTGCAGCGTATCTTCCTGCCGCTCGGGACCATCGGCCACAAACAGGAAGAGATCCATGGAAGAACTCGCACAAGCTGTGGACCAAAAAGAGGGAAAATACCTGACCTTCACCCTGGCGGATGAAGAATACGGCATCGGTATCCTGAAGGTGAAGGAAATCATCGGCATGCTGCCGGTGACGGCTGTCCCCAAGACGCCGGAATTCGTAAAAGGCGTCATCAACCTGCGGGGAAAAGTCATTCCCGTGATCGACCTGAGGCTACGCTTCGCCATCGAGGCGCGTACGTACAGTGACCGCACCTGCATTATCGTGGTCGAAGTTGAAGGGCAGTCCGGCCAGGTGCTGATCGGCATCGTGGTGGATGCCGTGTCTGAAGTGCTCAACATCGCTTCCGAAGAAATCGAGCTGGCGCCCGCTTTCGGCACGCGGCTGAACACGGACTATATCCTCGGGATGGCCAAGATAGACGGGCGTGTCAAGATCCTGCTGGACATCGACCGGGTGCTGAGTACCGGGGAGATGGCTCAACTGGATGCCCTGAGCTGAACCACCGATCGTCTCAGAGGCCCGGCTGGGCGGGCGCCGGCCCGCCGCCGCGGCGTCTGCCGTCCTGCCTTTTCGCGTGCTCCACCTCCTGTTCCGCCTTTTTTTCGATTGCAATCGTTCCCCGATTTTTCGATTGCAATCGTTCCCCGAAATATGAAATAATCCCGGCATGATGACAGGGTAACAGCAACTTCCGGCAATGCCTGTACGGTGCCCGTTGCCCGGGCGCCCGGGGGCCACTCCAGACAGCGAGGCTTCATGGAACTGCAGGAATCCGTGGACATCGGGGCCAAGGTGACCGAATCGGTGCTCGACGTGTTCGACACCATGCTTTCCCTGACGGTGGAAACGGTCGAGGATGATACGGCCGAAGCCGGCGGAGAAGAGCGGGTGGTGGGCGCCGTCAACTTCGCCGGCGATGTCCAGGGGCTTATCACTTTTGACGTGTCTGTGTCTTTTGCGAGGTTGATGGCCGCCTCCATGATGGGCATCGAAGTCGATGAGATCGAAAGCGACGACGAGGTCAAGGACCTGCTGGGTGAAGTCAGCAACATCATCGGGGGCAACCTGAAGTCGGCCTTTACCGATGCCGGCCTGGACTGCAGCATCTCCACGCCGTCGCTCACCCTGGGGAGCGATTTTACCATTCAGTCGCTCAACATGGAAAATTTCCAGCGGTTTGCCTTCCGTTACGAAGACCACCGCATTTTCGTGGAGGTGGGCCTCAAGTCCCAGCAAGCGGACGGCGCCGCGGGCCAGGGGGAAACCGCGGGCGCCGAAGCCGCCCTGCCCAAGGATTTCGAGGCCATCAGGCGCCTTGACGTCAAGACCGCCGCCGCCGATTCACTGGTGGATGTTTTCGACACCATGCTTTCCATGGAAGTGGCGGTGGTGGAAGAGCCTCCGCCCGCTGAAAAGTCCGAGAATTACCTGGTGGGATCGGTGAATTTTACCGGCGAGATCATGGGTATCGTCTCCGTCGGAGTCCCCGACGGCCTCGCCCGGCTGATGACGGCTACCATGCTCGGCATTGAGATCGACGAGATCGAAAGCGATGACGAGATAAAGGACCTCCTGGGCGAGATCAGCAACATCGTGGGCGGCAACCTCAAGTCCTCTTTCACGGATGCGGGTATCGCCTGTCGCCTGTCGCCGCCTGCCATCACCATCGGGGCCGACTTCCGCATCGAATCACTCAACATGGAAACTTACGACCGGCTGGTTTTCGGTTTCCAGGAGCACCGCGGCGTACTGGAAGTGGGTGTCAAGGGGCTCCAGGCCCTGAAGGATGCGGCCGCTGCAGAAAATGACAGTGATACGGCGTCAGAGAGTCCGGCCGCTCCGGACGCCGGCCAGGAGCAGCCCCCCCCGCAGGAGTCGGCTGAACCGGCCGGGCCCGCCCCCCAGGATGCCGGCCGGCAGGCGGAACCCACCGAACCCCAGGACGCCGGCCAGCAGGCGGATCTCGCCGCGCCGACGCCGCCTGCCGAAGATCATCCGGCGCCTCCGGAAGCGGCTGCGGTCGAGACACCGGCGGGCCGCTCCAGCCCGGAAGCCGGGACGGTTGCGAGGCTCCAGGGTGGCGGCAATCTGGACGTGATCCTGGACATCCCCCTGGAGATCAGCGTAGAACTGGGCCGCACACGCATGAAGCTCAGCCAGCTGCTGGAAATGAGCCCGGGCTCGGTAGTCGAACTGGCCAGGCTGGACGGCGAGCCGGTGGATATCCTGGCCAACGACAAGGTCATCGCCAAAGGCGAAGTCATCGTCGAAAATGAGAAATACGGTATCCGCATCACCGAGGTGCTGAGCCGCCTGGACCGTATCAAGAGCCTGCGGTAGTTTCCGTGGCCCGGGGCCTGCCTTCGTGCGCCGCCTCAGATCCTTTCGGCCGGCCTCCGTCGGCGGAACACCTTTTCCTTTCCTGTCCGGGGAAGAAGCCTGTCATTGTTTTCCGCCGCCTGCATTTCTCAGCGGCTTTTCCAGGTAACGGAAAAGTCCCACCACGCGTGGTGGCGCCTGGGCGGTAAAGAAGGGCGGCACGGAGGCCTTGGCGGCCCTGGCTTCCCCGATGGAGGCATAAACGCCCCACAGCAGCGCGTAACAATCGCGCTGGCCCAGTTTTATCGGCAGGATGAACATCTTCCCCGCCGCCTTCACCTCGGTAAAAGCCCGCACGACGGTGCGTGGCTGGCAGGCCACTTCGACGCTGATGCTGTACCGCCCCGGGTGGTTGCGGAGATACTGCGCAAAGCGCCGGGCGGCGTTCTGCAGGCGGCCCCCCTGGATTTCGGCGGTCAGATCCGGCAGGCCGCCGGTGGCCGACGGGGCGGTGGGGTTGGTTTCGGTGGCGTCTGCCGGGGCGGGCGACGGGGCCGTGCCCGCTGTTTGGGAGGAGGCGGCGGCAGCGGGCGGTACGGGTTCGGGCGCGGGAATTGCGGGGACCGGCGCCGGAGATTTGTGCTGTAACGAAGATGGTTCGGGCGGCGGGGGCGATTTCTGCTGCACTGAAGGGCCCTCTGGCGGTGGGGGGGCCTTGTGTACAGAGCTGCCGGAGGCTGCGCCGCCAGCGCCAGGTTGCCGCGCACCGCGGGTGATGGCGCTCGCTTTCCGTGTTTCAGCCGCGGCATGGGAGGCCGCGTGACTACTGTGCCGCCCTTGCATTTCTCCCGCCGGTGGCCCTTCGGGTGCGGCGTGCTTTTCCAGGTTTGCAGACGTTGCAGGCGCTGCGGTATCCTGCGGCACCGCCCGTCGGGCTGGGGGAGGGCTTTCGATGGGGAAAGTCTGGCGCAGGCCGGGCGGCGGGGTGGTGTCGTCGGAGCGGAAAATGCCCAGCACCGTGGCCACGGCTGCGATGACGACGGCACAGACGACCACCACGGTAATCCGCCCCTTGCGGCCGGTCCTGGAACGGGCGGACTGCTCTCTTTCCAGAAATTCCCGGAAGTTTTCATCAAACTCGAAAAAATCCTGATGGTTGTCGTCCTGCATTTGGATTCCAAACCGTCTGAAAAGACACCGCTGCCGATGGTGCCGGGACAAGGCCATTGCGTCTATCTGTTAACACAGGATTTTTGCCTTTTAAAGGGGCAGGACGGTTTTTTGCGGGTGGCGGCGGGGCGGACGACACCCTCTACCGTCACGTCGGCGACGGGAGGGGGAGAAGAAAGCGGGGCGTTGCCGGGTCAGCGGCCTGTCGGGCTGTAGGTGCCGGCTTTCCTGCGGCGGTCCGGGTTCTTGCGTCGGTCGTTCTTGAAAGAGAGGCGCACAATGACGCCGTCGCGCACGCCTTTGCGGCGGTCCTGCCGATTCTTGCGTCGATCACGGCGGGGCATTTGCCGGTCAGGCGTGTTCCCACCGCCTTTCAGATCGTTTTTGACCCGCGGCATGTCTCCGATGCGAATGTCCATGGAGCACCTCCTTGTTTTTATTCTCGGCATCGACGCAGCCTTTCTTTAACGTCAGGCCCGAAGTGATTTCCGCGACGGCCCGGCCCTTTTACTCTCCGGCGCCTCCTTTTTCGATCAGGGTGATTTCCACGCGACGGTTGGCCTGCCGGTGGTCCACACTGTCGTTGGGGGCCACGGGGCGGTAACTGGCACAGCCCTGGATAGTGATGCGCGCCGGGTCGACGCCGTTGGTGATCAGAAAGCGCGCCACACTGGCCGCCCGTGCCGCCGAAAGTTCCCAGTTGGACGGAAACTGGAAGGTGCGTATGGGGGTGTCGTCGGTGTGCCCGGTGACCTTTACGCGCTGGTCCCGCTGCTGGGCGATGAAATCGGCCATGTGCAGCAGGGTGGGGCGAAACGCGGCCATAAGTTCGGCTTGCCCCGTCAGGAAGGTGATTTTTTCACTGAGAATGAAAACGGGGCGTTTTTCTTCCCAGCGCACACGAATGCCCTGTCCTGCGTTGGCCTTCATGAAAGCGTCGACTTTCAGCTGCAGGGGGGAGGGCGACGGCTTTTGCGACGGTGCGACCGGCGGTGCCGGCTCAGGTGCCGTCGCAGCCGCTGTAGCCTCTTTGTCGGAAATCGCCGGCCGGGGGCTTCCAGTCGGCAGCACGGCGCTGGCGTCGGCCGCAGGGGGCGGTACGGCGATCTTGTGACGCACGATGCGGCGGGCGACGGCAGGTGGTTTTTTGGAAGCCGGTGCGAACAGGTCGCTGGCGCCGCCTTTGGCGTACATCAGGATAAAGAAGATCAGCAGCAGGGTCATCAGGTCCGCGATGGTCCAGCTGGCGCCGTCGTCTTCACCGGTCGTGCGGGCGGCGGTCCTGCGCATGCGGTGCCGCTGGCGTTCGGAAAAGGCCAGGCGCCGCAGCAGTTCGTCGTAATTCAACTGGCGCATTTTACCTTTTCACCGCCATGCGCCTGAGGATTGGTTTGAGGCCTCCCGTACGGCGCGGCGCGGCGACGCCGGCTTCCTCTTCTTCCCCCAGGCGGATGTAGGAATGCAGCCGATGGCTCATGGCCAGCGGGTTCTTGGCGTCGGCGATGTCCAGCACCGCCTCCATGACGATGCTGTGCTGCACGGCGTCGTCGCGCAGGTGTTCCGTCAGCTTGCGCGACAGGGGCTGGAAGACCAGGTTGGAAAGCACCAGCCCATAGAAGGTGGTCAGCAGGGCCAGGGCCATGCCGTGGCCGATTTCAGCGGGATCCCCCATGTGGCTGAGCACACTGATGAGGCCGATGATGGTGCCCACGAAGCCGAAGGCCGGTGCCAGACGCGAAAGCGTATTGAGGATTCCGATCTCGGCTTCCTTGCGCGACAGGTAGAGCTCGTATTCCTTCTCCATGATGGCGTGAATCTCGAAGCGATCGTAGTCGTCCAGGACCAGTTCGATGCCCTTGCGCAGAAAGGGGTTGTCGACGCGCGCTGCCGCCGAACCCAGCTCCCGGGGACCATACAGGCGGCGCACACGGGCCAGGGTCTTGGCCTGGCGCACCAGGTCGGCCAGATCTGGCTCCTGATGGCGCGAGGCCGCTCTCAGGCTGCGCCACAGGCCACGGAATGTCTTCAGCGGAAACGAGAGAAAAACGCTGATGAGGGCCCCGCCCAGAACGATGGCGCCGCTCTGGAAGTTCATGGCCAGGGAGATTTCCCCTGCAATGGACCTGGAAAAGAGGATGAAAACCAACATCCCCAGAAGGATCACGAACTTTTGTATCATGGCATTCTCCGTGTGCGTATGGGTGGTCCCGGTTTACATAGGTGCCGTGGCTATGCCCGATTAATGCAGGTTCTGTGCCAGCGGACTTCATTTTGTAACAATCGGATATTGAACCTAAAATCAGAAGGAGTTCGCGCAGGGGAGCAAAAAATGCCGGCAGTCTGCGCGCCGGTCGGAAAGTTCTGCCGACTCAAGGCCGGCCCACAGGGGCCGATAATGGGGAATACGTCGATTCGCCCCCGGGCACAGGGCCCGCAAAGGCCGGCGCCATTTTCAGGAGACGGAGGAAACAGTGGACTTACAGAAACAGGATTGCGTGCTGAAAATCGGCCGACAGGTCTTTAGCGTGACGCACATCTCCCGCGAAACGGTTCGTTTCCACATGGATCGACGGCCGGTGGCCTGCGGCCGGGCAGCTGGACAGCTGGACTTCGGCGGGGGTGTCAACTTCGCCATACGTGGTACCGTGGGTGTCGCGGGAGACGGCGAGGGAGTGTTGCGGCGTGTTCGCGTAGTACCTTCGGGCACCCGCTGTGAAGAGCACTTCCAGGTGGGGCAGGCCGGGAAGCCGACGCCCGGGCGGCAACCGGTTCCCGGGTACGCCTGAAGCCTCCGGCGGCTTAATCGCCGCTGTCGGCGATCATGTCGTCGTCGATGCGGTACTTTTCGATCTTTCGGTAGACGGTGGTGGTATTGATGCCCAGGATCCGGGCCGCCTGCTGCCGGTTGCCGCCCACGGCCCTGAGCACCCGGATGATGTGGCGCTTTTCCAGCTCTGCCAGGGTGAGCAGTTCCCCCCCCTGGTCGACGGTTTTTTCGGGCGTCGACTGGAGCAGGGGAACCGAAGAGGGCCTGAGGATGCGGTCCTTCTCCAGCAGCACAGCGGCGGCGATGATGTTCTCAAGCTCACGCACGTTTCCCGGGAAATTGTACTGCAGCAGCCGGTTGGCCAGTTCGGCGTCGATGGACTCGATCTCCTTGTTGTTTCGCTCGGCGTAGAGCTTCAGAAAATGATGGGCCAGCGGCAGGATATCGTCGCGGCGCTCCCGCAGGGGAGGCAGCTTGATGTTGAACATGTTCAGGCGGTAGAAGAGATCCGCCCGGAAATTCTTGTTGCGGATCTCCTCCTGGATGTCCCGGTTGCTGGCGCTGATGATGCGCACGTCCACGTTGCGCAGCGTGGTGCTGCCCAGCCGGTAGAGTTCCCTTTCCTCGATCACCCGCAGCACTTTGGCCTGCAGAGACAGTTCCAGCTCCGTGACTTCGTCCAGGAACAGGGTGCCGCCCTGGGCCTGTTCGAAGAAGCCCTTCTTATCGCTGAGCGCGTCGGTGTATGCCCCTTTGATGTGGCCGAAGAACTCGTCCTCGAACAGGAATTTGGAAAAAGAGGCCATATTGACCGCCACGAAGGGCGCCCCCGAACGGTTGCTCAGGTCGTGGATCACCGAGGCCAGCAGTTCCTTGCCGGTGCCGGACTCACCGGTGATGAAAACGTTGTAGTCCGTGGGGGCCACCACCTCGACCTGTCGGAACACCAACGCCATGGACTCGTCTTTGGCCACCATGCGGGTGAAGGCCTCGGGATTCTGCAGGTCGGAGAAGCGTTGCTTTTTTTCGTAGAGCGTCAGCTCGTTGCGCAGGTTGAAGCGTTCCAGGGCGCGGTTGGCGGTCAGGATCAGCTTGTCGGTGTTAAGCGGTTTGACCAGGTAGTCGTAGGCGCCGAAGCGCATGGCCTGGATGGCGGTGGAGGCTTCGTCGGAGGCCGTAACGATGACGCACTCGATGCTGGGAAACTCCGTTTTGATGGCCTCGAGCAGTTCCATGCCGCTGACGTGGGGCATTTTCAGGTCCAGGAACACCAAGTGAAATCGGTGGCTGCGGATGATATCCAGGGCCTGGCGGCTGTCGGACACGATGGCCGGTTCGGGCAGGCCCGAACTGACCAGGGTGGCCTGGATGCTCAGCAGCAGCCCCGGGTCGTCGTCGATCACCAGGATGGAGGCGTTGTCGGGAATCGATTTCATCGGGTTTCCGTGGTGTCTGGAATCACAAGCCGGGCGACAGCAGGGCGTCTACCCTCCGGAGCAGGTCTTCCATTTTTATGGGTTTGAAAAAGACGTTGGTGAAGCCCAGTTCAGCGGCCTCGTCCAATTTAGGATGCCCCGGGAAGCCGGTCGTCAGCAGCACCACCATGCCGGCCAGTTCGGGGGTGTTGCGGATGGTGCGGCAGACTTCGAGGCCGTCCATATGGGGCATGAACATGTCCAGGATGAGCATATCCGGCTGGTAGGACCCCAGCTTGATGCAGGCCTCCACGCCGTTGGCGGCCTCATCTACGATGTAGTCGCGTTCCTGGGTCAGCGTGGTTATCAGCAGCTCGCGGTTCCATTTCTCATCGTCGACGATGAGGATGCGCGCGCCCCGACTCTTGCGCTTGGACGGAAAAGACACTTTGAAAACCGTCCCCCGCTTGGCACGCGTTTCGAACTGAATGTCGCCGTCATGGGCCTTGGTGAGGCTGTAGGTGACCGCCAGCCCTAGCCCGGTGCCGCCCTCGTGCAGCCGATCGGTGACGAAGGGGTCGAAAATCTTGTTTTCGATGGATGGGGCGATGCCCCGCCCATTGTCGCGCACATGCAGAAAGATGCGGTCGTCGCCGTTGTCGTATCCGGTGCGGATATCGATACGCCCGTTGTTGTGGTCGATGGCCTGCACGGCGTTGAGCACCAAGTTGAGAATGATCTGCTCAATGTTGTGCTGGTTGCCCATGATGCGGGGAAGTCTGTCGCTCAGCGATAGGTTGACGGCTACGCCAGCGGTTTTGATGGATGGCTGGGCCAGGCGCAGGGCGTTTTCGACGGCCTCGTTGATCTGGACCGGTTCGATGTCCGTGATCTCGGTTCTTTTGGAAAAGTTCTTGAGATCCGTGATGATCTTGCTGATGCGCGTGGCGGCGATGCCCATGTCATGGTGCATCTGGCCGATGTTTCCAGCCAGGAAACGGTAGCTCAGGCCGCCGTACTTGCGCTGGGGATCGGCCTTGTCGGTCTGCTCCAGGATAGGCAGAACGTCCCGCCAGACCTTGTCAAGCAAGTTGATGTTGAAGGTGATCAGGTTGATGGGGTTATTGATTTCATGGGCCATGCCGGCCACCATGGTCCCCAGCGCCTCCATCTTTTGCGTCTGCTGCAGGTGGCTCTCGATGCGCCGCCGGTCGGTTTCGTCGGTGAAGGCCAGGTAGTGATAGTCGTGTTCCCCGATGCGAACCTGTCGGGCGAAAACGGCGGTGTTGATGATGCGGTCGCCCCTCACCTTGAGGGACAGTTCCCAGTTGCTCAGGGTTCCGGCACGCTCCAGTGCCTCGATCAGCCGTGCACGCGAATCCCGGGCGTACAGTTCCAGTTCGGTTACCGTCCGGCCCTGGATTTCTTCGGCCGTGTAGCCGGTCAGTTCGCAGAAGCGGTCGTTAAAGATCTCCAGCCGGTGCAGCGGCACACGGGCCAACGCGATGGCTTGGGGAACCAAGTTGAACAGCTGCCGGTAGTCCGGCGAACGGGTCTCCTGCGGCAAGGGGGCTGCCGGATCTGTGGGGGATGATTTGTCCATGGTGGTCCTGAGAAATTTCACCCGCTTCATACACCATCGCCGTTTTTTTTTCAAATCCAGAAATTTTTTTGCCCACATTGACGCAACATGCCGGGCGAAAGCGGAGAGGAGGTTGGCGTCAAACCGGATACTTTGTAACATTTGTAAATAACAGGTAATTCAGGAAAAGATTGGTGGCAATGGAAGCTTCGTAAAAACGCATAAGGCCCTTTGCAGGCGGCCGGGAGTGCCCTTTTAGAAGAAGGGTGGTACAAAAAAAACTTAAAGTTCTGCGGCCAAAGTACGATGAAAGAAAACAAAAGCAATTTATTCGTCGGAGAGGAGGTGCCGAAAAGAGACGATCGCTGAAAAGACATCCCATCACATCCGCCGGCTGAACCGGCGACATCCAAAACGATCGGCAGAAGGCCGGTCGCAAAACCTTAGAAAAGGAGAAACACCATGTCTCAAATTACCCTGACTTCCGGAATGCGGCAGAACCTGTTTGCACTTCAGAAAACCACTTCCCTGATGGAGCAGACCCAGAGCCGTCTGGCCACGGGCAAGAAGGT
>JAMOVG010000072.1 GCA_027061725.1 Desulfobacteraceae bacterium | reverse complement strand
TAAGCAGGGCCACATGGCTGCTGCCGCTTGCGGCGGAGAGGAGGCGATATGACCAAACTGGCCATCAGTAGTGAGGGGCCGACCCTGGACGACCCGGTGGACCCGCGTTTCGGGCGGGCCGGAGGGTTCGTTATCGTCGACAGCGAGAGCCTGGAAAACGAATATTTAGACAACGGCAGCGCCCAGGTGGCACCCAAGGGCGCTGGCTACCAGGCCGCCAAGCTCGTAGCCGACGCCGGGGCCGAGGTGGTCCTGAGCGGCTACGTGGGCCCCAAGGCCTTTGACGCCCTCAAGGCCGCCGGCATCCGGATCGGACAGGAGTGCGACAAAATGACCGTCCGCCAAGCCGTGGAAAAATTCAAGAAGGGGGAAATCGCACTTTCCTGACGAATTCAAACCTGTGGCGGCGTGCCGAAAGGCCGCCGATACGATTTTCAATAACCAAGGAGGTTTATTGCCATGAGCAGTACGCTGATCGCCATTCCGTCCACCCACCCGGGGGGGCTGGAAGCGCCTTTTGGTGCCCACTTCGGGCACTGCGACCTGTACACCGTCATTGAGGTCGAAGACGGCTCCATCAAGGACATCCGAACGCTGCCCAACGTGCCGCACGCCCAGGGGGGCTGCCTGGCACCGGTGCAGCACCTGCAGCAGAACGGCATCAAGGTTTTGCTGGCCCAGGGAATGGGATTCCGCCCACTGATGGGATTTAACCAGGTGGGCATCGATGTGTACTACGCCGGCGGTGCGCCCACAGTAGGGGCGGCGGCCCAGGCTTTCCTCGAGGGCCGCCTGCAGCAGTTCAGCACCGAAAACACCTGCGGGGGCGGCGGTGGTCACCAAGGATGAGGAAATACAGGATAACTGCCAGGAATAAAAGAAAAACAAACTAAAGAAAACGTCCAACGGGAGATGTCGCTGAAAATCTCCCGGGCGGCGGCAAAAAGGGGGGCAATATGCCGGACATCCTGCTGGTTACGGCCCGGCCGCAGCAGCTGGCGGGCTTTGTCGACGGCCTGCGGCAGGCCGAAGATGTGGTCCTGACCGTGGCTAAGAACGCCGACGAGGCACTGGACCGGGTGCGAGCATCGGCACCCCAGCTGGCCGTCATCGACAGCGCGTTGCCGCATACGGCACCCCTGGCGCTGGTCATGGAGCTGCTGCAGGCCAACGCCATGGTCAACACAGCGGTGGTCAGTTCGTTGCCCGAGGCGGAATTTCACGAGGCCAGCGAGGGCCTGGGGGTCATGGCGCGGCTGCCGGACCCGCCGGGACCGGAGGATGTGCCCGGCCTGCTGGAACGACTGGAGGGAATTCTGCCGCTGGCCTGATCTTCTCATAAAACGAAAAACACGTGAACCGGTTGCGGGAGGTATTGCCCGGAACCGGTTCTTTTTTTAGTGGGGGCGCTACAGCACCAAGGCCGACACTACGGCGCCGATCAGCACCACCCACAGGATGTCCACCTTCAGGCGCAAGGCGGCCAGGGCGCCGACGGCGATGAGAACGGCGGCCATACTCCAGGGGATGACCAGGCCGAAACGAATGGCGACCGCCAGTAGCAGTCCCACGAAAGAAACCAGAGCGCCGCGTAGCGCCCGCTGAATGACGGCGTTGTGCTGCAGGCGGTCGAAATAGGGGACCGTAGCTGTAAGGATGATGAGCGACGGGGAGAAGATGCTGACGGTGCCCACCAGGGCGCCGGGAATGCCGGCCAGCAGGTACCCCACGAAGGTGGCCGTGATAACGATCGGCCCTGGCGTGACCTGCCCCAGGGCGATACCGTCCATGAGCACCCGGCTGTCCATCCAGTGGTGCACCGCCACGACCTCATGGAGCATGAGCGGAAGCGATGCGTAGCCGCCGCCGAAGGCGAACATGTCCACCCGCAGCATCAGCAGCGAAAGGTCGAAGAGGTCCCGGCGCCAAAAGAACAGGACCGTCACCAGCAGTGCCAGCAACGCCGTCATGACCAGGGCCGGATACAGCAGCCGCAGGGCGCCTGCCGTCCGGGGCTTCTGCGCTCCCGGCCGCGTCAGGTCCAGGTGCAGGTAGAGCAGGGTGGCTGCCAGGGACGAGGCCGCGATGGCGATGATGGGGCTGCCGCCGGTCACCAGGAATGCGGCCGCCGCCAGTCCAAGCAACCCATCCTGCCAACGGCGGATGGTGCGCCGGCCAAAATTGAGGGTGGCGTTGGTCACGATGGCCACCACGATGACCTGCAGGCCGGTGAAGAGCGACAGCACCGTGGGCAGCGCGTGCACCCGGCTGTAAACGGCCGAGAGGACCACCATCAAAACGAAGGCCGGCAGGCCGAAGCCTACATAGGTTGCCACGGCGCCCAGCGGTCCGGCCGCCCGCAGACCCACATAAGCCGCGGCCTGCATGGCCGTGGCGCCGGGGATGGTCTGGCAAATGGCCACGCCGTCCCGGAAAGACTCCTCCGTAAGCCAACCCTTCCTGCGCACCGCCAGGTCCCGGATATAGGCCACCATGGCCGGCCCTCCGAAAGCCGTCAGCCCCAGCCGCAAAAAGGCGAAAAAGAGCTGCCCCAGAAACCGCGTTTTTTCCCGACGAGTTTTAAAGGCCAAATAAGGGGGCATGGCGTGACGATAAAATTGCATATAAAAACAACCGCATTGTGATTCTTGCCTAAACAACCAACGGTCATGCTTTTGAAAACCTTGTGCCAAGGGCGCTGAAATCGTATGTAAACAGCATGATGCGCAAGGGGAAGCATGTTGCGCTTTTTCAGGCCATGGATAGCACTTACTATCAGAGCGGGCGTGGATTAACAATCTATATATGCCTAGTGACCTGATTTATCAATACGATGACAATCTCCCGGCAGGGCAGCCCGAAACGGTGCAGCCGTCATTTAGTGGAGCTTTTTAACAGAAGGACACGGTCATGAAACGAATACGACCCGACGCCAGGCGGATCCGAAGGGACATCGAGCGGCTCGCACGACTGGTGGCCCCGGACGAACCGCCTTTCACGCGCCGGGCTTTTTCGGAGCAGGACCGGCAGGCCCGGGCACTGGTGCGCAGGATTATGGAACAGGAGGTGGGTCTGGCGGTGCGGGTGGATGCTGCCGGCAACCTCATCGGACGCCGCGAAGGGCGCAGACAGGGTCCGGTGATCATGACAGGTTCCCATATCGACACCGTGCGCGGCGGCGGCCGCTTCGACGGCGTGGCCGGTGTGGTGGCCGCTCTGGAGGTCTGCCGTCGTTTCGAGGCGCTGCAGGTGGCGTTAGACCACCCCCTGGAGGTAGTTGTCTTCACGGCCGAAGAACCCTCGCCTTTCGGCTTTTCGACCATCGGCAGCCGGGCCATGGCCGGCCTGTTAGAAGAGAGGCAGCTGGCACGCACCGACGAGAGGGGGCGGAGCCTGGCCGAGGCCATGTCCGGGCTGGGGGGATCGCCGCAGTGCCTGGAAGAAGCGCGAAGACCGGCCGGGTCGATCCACCGCTTTTTCGAACTGCACATCGAGCAGGGGCCTGTCCTGTGGGACAACGGTGCGCGCATCGGCGCCGTCACCGGCATCGTGGGTATCCAACGCTACCTGGTGA
>JAMOVG010000071.1 GCA_027061725.1 Desulfobacteraceae bacterium | reverse complement strand
CTTTTTTGCGTTGGGGCAAAGTAGTCCCGTGACAGTGCCGGAGTTCCTTCCGCAAACCGTTTCTGCCGCCTCATTTTCCGACACCGCCGGTACTTAACAGCCCTTCCCCTCATCTGAAAGGGGGAAGATTCCGGCAACATACCGGCAACCTGTTTTATCCCAGCAATCAAAGAGAGGAGGAAACATGAACACATTGAAAAACAGCCATTCGATATCCCTGGTCCATCTTTTCCTGGCGTTCGGCATCATCGCCGCGGCAATGGCCCTTTCGGGATGCAAGGGCACCTGCAGCATCATTACGCGGCTGGAAACCGAACCGCAGTGGGTCTGCCCGGGCACCGACTTCAGCCCTGCGCTCCACTTCAGGATCGAGAACTTCGATCAAGACAGCGACCGCAGTGACGCGGGTACGTGCATCTGGAAGCTATGGGATTCGACCAAGGCCAAACCCAACCAGCCGGGATCCGTGCCCCTCACCAAGAAAGTGGGGCCCCTGAGTAACCCTGACAAAGGGGTCTATGAAACGCCGCCCGGCGGCGTTCACGTCGTGGCGGGATCGGTCGCCAGGCGCTACCGGTTCAGCCTGGTCGCCGCCAACACTGAATGTAAGAGCGAGGGGGAAGAGTACATCCGTGATCACCAGGCCGAAATCGAAAAACATTACGGCGTCGATCTCGACGACGCCGAGACCATGATGGCGCACGCTTCGGTAGAGCTGATCTCGGTGCCCGCGCCACAGCGGCTTTGCGTGCCTCACGCCATCGACGTGCAGGGAGGCTTTACCTGGGTCAAGGACGAAGTGCGCGGCGGCAGCGGGATCGTGATCACCGCCCTGGCGAATCCGAACCCCTTTGCCCTGGAGATCAAGCACATCCTGCCACCGCCCGCAGGCACAGTATATCGGACCTTAGGCCCCGGCGACCGCACCAACGCTTTCAACGGGCGGACCCCGAACGGCAGATGGGCTATCAAGACGCTGAATACCGCCGACTACAACAATTTCATCCAGAAGAACCGGCTGAAATACACCGGCAAACCGTCGATCTGCGTGGAAATCGAGCTTCAGTGCCAGTAGCGCAGGCGATTTAGCGCCGGCAGCATGCCCGCCGGGTGCCTGATCGTCTCGACAAAAAACCGCCGGGCAGGCTGTAAACTCCCCGGCGGTTTCCTTCTCTCGTGAGCGCATTAGTTGGTTTGTGCCGCCCTGGGTCTCTCCTTGACGGGGTGACGGGTCAGCGTCCCCTGCCCGGGGCGAGCAGCGCCGTTCGACACAGCGCCTGCGCCAGGATGGCCGTTTCCACGGCCGGCCGCAGGCTGACGGGGGCGGGGTCGCCGGACTTTAGCGTCACCTCGCGGGCCCGATAGTTGCGGTCCAGCGCGGCTCGCAGGCGATCGTCCTCGTAAACGTACCCTTCCGCGGTGATTTCCAGGCGGCATGCGATTCCGTCGCGGATGCCCTCCATGCGGCCGGGAGCCGTGAAGCGGTACCCGCGGCCCGAGGCGGCCAGGCTCTCGGCGGTGACGTGCACGCGCGGCTTGTCCTTCCAGGGAGCGCCGCTGGTGGGGCAGAAGGTGGTGCAGTTGCCGCACTCGTTGCAGTAGTCGCCGATGTTGACCACCTGGTGGCGCTGGGCGATGCGCACGGTCTCAAGGTCGCTGATCTCGACACCACCGTCCACCGGCCGCGCCTGCTGCAGGGTATAGGTGGTGGGCGTCATGACAACGCCCATGTTGGCGCGGTTGGGGCACACGCTGACGCATACATTGCACAGCTCGTCGCACTGCAGGCAGCGGGCGGCCTCGCGACGGGCGGCGGCCTCGTCGAGGGTCTCGATAACCATCTCGAAACCGTTGCGCCGCGCCACGGGAATTTCCGGCAGGGGCACGCCCGCCTCGCGGCGCGCCCGCCGCAGCAGCAATTCGGCCGGATCCGGCTTTTTCTCGTCTTCCGGCGCCGGCACCCCGTTTTCGGCCAGCGCCCGGCGGCGGATGACGCCGGCCACCTTGCGGCCGTCGGCCACGGCCTTGACCAGCGTCGAGGCGCCGCGCACGGCGTCGCCGCCGGCAAAGACATTTTCGATCTGTGTCTCGTGGGTTTCGGGGTCGATCTCCAGGGCCTCTTCGGGAAAGAAGTCCAGGCGGATGCGCTGCCCGATGGCCGTTATCACGCTGTCCACCTTCAGTTCGAACTCGGAGCCGTCGATGCGGATGGGCGACCGCCGCCCGCTCTCATCCTCCTCGCCCAGCTTCATGCGGAAGCATAGGTTAGCGCGCAGGCGCCCGTCCTCGACCAGCATGCACTCGGGCGCCGTCAGCTCCACCAGTTCGATGCCCTCGTCCAGCAGCGCCTGGATCTCCTCGGGGGCGGCGGGCATTTCCCTGCGGGTGCGCCGGTAGACGACGCTCACTTTGCCGTCGGGACCCACCAGGCGCTTTGCGGTGCGCGCGGCGTCCATGGCCGAGTTGCCGCCGCCGATGACGGCCACGCTCTTTCCCAGGTCCGGGCGCTCTCCGCGGCGCACGGCGCTCAGAAAGCGCAGCTGGTCCCAGACCCCCTCGGCTTCTTCGCCGTCGACCCCCAGGGAGGCGCTCTCCTGGGCGCCCACGGCGATGTAGACGTAGTCGAAGTCGCGCCGCAGCCGGTCAAAGCGCCCGCGGTCGACCGGGGTGTCGTAGTGGATTTTAACACCCAGGGCCAGGATGGCGTCGATGTCCCGGCGCAGGCTCTCGTCGTCCAGGCGGAAGGACGGGATGGCGTCTGCAGCCCAGCCGCCGGCAAAGGACTTGGCCTCGAAGAGGTGCACCTCGAAGCCGTCCAGCGCCAGGAAATGGGCGCACGACAGCCCCGAGGGGCCGGCGCCCACGATGGCCACCCGCAGGCCGTTGGCCGGCCTGGGCACGGGGCGGCTGTCGGGATCGGCGCTGCGGGCCACGAAACGCTTGATCTCGCGGATCAGCAGCGGGTCGTCGTAGTGGATGCGCGTGCACTTCTCCTGGCAGCGGTGGTCGCAGACCATGCCCAGCACGTTGGGAAAGGGGTTGGTGGTGCGAATGACCGCCAGCGCGCGGTCGTACTCGCCGCGGGCGGTGTGGTACATGTAGCGCGGGACGTCCTGGGGCAGCGGGCAGGTCACCGTGCAGGGCGCGGCGATGCAGTCGAAGGCCGTCAGGGGCCGCGGCGTCTTGATGCCCTCCCAGGGAAAGCGCTCCTTGTGATAGGCGCGGTCGTCGACCACCCTTTGCGCGTAGTCTTCGAGGTTGGCGAGGCCCGCGCGGGCGACGTCTTTTCCGGACGCGCCGGCCCGCGCCAGGATGAAGTCGTCCAGCGAGCCGGCCTGGGCTTTTCGGCAGGCGCGGGCCAGGTTTTCCAGGTATTGCGACAGCCGGCCGTAGCCCCCGGGCTTGAGCAAATCCGAGCACACCGTCACCGGCCTGAGGCCGCAGGCGATCACGCGCGGGAAATTCCAGCAGTCGGTGCCGGCCGAAAAGGAGATGTCCAGTTGGCCGTCGAACTCGGCCTGCAGGCGCGCGGCCAGGTTGACGCTGATGGGGTGCAGGGCACGGCCGCTCATGTA
>JAMOVG010000070.1 GCA_027061725.1 Desulfobacteraceae bacterium | reverse complement strand
CGCAGGTCCATCTCCAGCCCCCACACGCCGGCATCGGCGGCGGCCTCAAAAGCCGGCAGGGTGTTTTCGAAGACGGCCACGTTGTCGTGCTCGCCGCGGTGGGACACGATGCGGCAACGCCGCAACCGCTGCCGCGTCGGCCGCGGTTGCGGCAGCCGGCGGTACAGCCGGTCGACGGTCTTTAAAAACAGCGGTTCGAGGATGTCCAGTACGCCGGTCAAGATGGTTGCCAATCCCTGTTTTTCAATCCCGCCACAGCCCCTCTTTGGAGAAAGCCACGCGTGGTGCCTGGTCCCGCCGGGACAGGCAGGTATCGTCTGTACGCCGTGAGCCCCGGCGGGGATGCGCAGCAGGCACGCCAACAGCTACTGGATAGTTTTCCGATCGCTGTCACCCGGCGAACCTGTCCGTGTGGGTCTGTGGTCAATTTTGTCCACCGCCTGTTGTCTGCCGTCCGTTGCCGGAGATGGGTCCCTGCCCGTGAATCTGCAACGCACAACAGGCCACGGACACATCCCCTTTGTGCCTTTGCCCTTCCGTGCCTTGCCCCTACTCAAACGCCGCCGCTTCGCGCTTTCCCTTTTCCTCGTCCACGAAGTACAGCAGCAGAGCGCCGACGATGAACAGCAGCAGCACCGAGACGATGCCCCAGCGGGCCGCCAGCGTGGAGGCCGCCTGGATCTGGGCGGCGGTGTCCCCCGGCGAAATCAGCATGCGCTTGACCACCAGACCGACCACCCCCATCAGTACGGGTCCCAGGATGGCGGCAAACTTGCCGAACATGTTGTAGAACCCGAAGAACTGGGCATCGCGGCCGGCCGGGATCAGGCGCGCGTAGTAGGATCGGCTCAGCGCCTGGATGCCGCCCTGCACCAGACCGATGGCGGCGGCCAGGATGTAGAATTCCTCCTTGCGCGTCATCATGGCAGCCGCCAGGGTAACGGCGCCGTACACCCCGATGGCCAGAAAAAGCGATCGCTTGACGCCCCAGCGGCTGCCCAAGCGGCCGAAGACCAGGGCCGCCGGAAAGCCGATAAACTGGACCATCAGCAGGGCCGTGATCAGGTCGTTGGACTTCAGGCCGATGGTGATGCCGTAGTCGATGGCCATGCGGATGATGGTGTCGACGCCGTCGATGTAGCACCAGTAGCCGATCAGAAAGAGAAAAAGGGTCTTGAGGCGCCGCACCTGCCCCAGGGTCTCCACGAACTGGGAAAAACCGGCGGTGATCAGGCTGCGCCGGTCACCGGGCGGCCGGTCCGTCTTCTCCTCGGGAACCCACACGATGGTGAAAAGGGTGAAGACCCCCCACCAGACGGCCACCGACAGGAAGCTGAAGCGCACGGCGCCGGTGGCGTCGGCAAAGCCGAAAGCCGTGGGTTTGAGCACCATGATGACGTCCAGCAAAAAGAGTAGGCCGCCGCCCAGGTACCCCATGGCGAACCCCAGGCTGGAGACGGTGTCCATGCTGCGGCCGCCGGAAACCGACGGTAGCAGGGCGTCGTAGAAGATGTTGGCCCCCGAGAAGCCGACGATGGCCAGGGCGTAGATGACGGTGGCCCACAGCCAGCCGCCCCTTTCCACCAGGCACAGCAGGGCCGTCATCAGCACGCCGAAGTAGGCGAAAAAAATCAGGAAGGCCTTTTTGCGCGATCCCCGGTCGGCAATGGCGCCCAGCACCGGCGCCGCCAGGGCCACGGCCAGGCTGGCCAGGGAGTTGGCCAGCCCCAGCCGGGCGGTGCTGAGGTTGACGTCGGTACCGGCGCTCCAGAATTCCTTGAAGAAAACCGGGAAAAAGCCGGACATGACCGCCGTGGCGAAGGCCGAGTTGGCCCAATCGTACAGCGCCCACCCCCACACGGCACGGCGGGAGGTGCTGTAATCGCCTCTCTCGGGCAAATCTTTTGAACTCATGTATTCCTGCTTTCGTCGAATGCGCTGTTAAGACCTTTTCTCAAAACCTGTTGACAGACCGGCGGCTGTTCCCCTACCAATTCAGGCTCAGACTATGTAATCCGGCGCGCGAAATCAATACCGCGGCGCCTGTTTTCCGGATCCGTGTTCCGGAGACCCCAAACCAGACCAACGGCAACCATGGGCACCACTCCCCAGAAAACACGCGCGGGGCGATTATGCGCGGCGGCCGCCCTGCTGGCCTTCCTGCTGGCGGCATCCCCCGCGGCGGCAGCCGACGATTTCGGCACCGTAGTGGCCGGCGGCATCCGGTCGATGCTGACGGGGCCGCAGAAAAGCCGCCCGGCCGGAGGTTGCCCGGACGGGCTGTTCGATGCCGATCGGTTGACGGCCTTTTACGCCGGCCGCCGCTACCGCCCGGTGTGGGTGGCCGGCTACCGCGTGCTGCCAGCGGCGTACGAACTGCTGAACTGCATCCGGCAGGCCCACCTTGAGGGGATGACCCCGGCCGATTACCACCTGAACGACCTGTCCGGGCTGGTTGGGGAGCTGCAGTCCGCCCGCAGACGTACGGCGGCCCCACCCGATTTCGGCGACTGGGCTTGCCTGGACCTGCTGCTCACCGACGCCTTCCTGGGCTACGCCACCCACCTGAGCCGGGGGCGTGTCGACCCCCGGCGCTTTGGCGGCCGGCGTCCAAGGGCCGGCCTGCACCCCGACCCCGCCACCGCCCTGCGCGCGGCCCTGGACTCGGGGGACATCGACGGTACGCTGCGGTCCCTGAGTCCGCCGCATGCGGGCTACACACGCCTGAAAAAGGCCCTGGCGCGCTACCGCCGCATCGCCGCCGGGGGCGGCTGGCCGCGCATCCCCGAGGGCGAAATGCTGTTTCCCGGCGACAGCAGCCCCCGCATTCCGCTGCTGCGCCGGCGGCTGCTGGCCTCGGGCGACCTGGGCAGCCCGCCGGGAAGCCGCCGGGGAAACCGCTTCGATGACGCCCTGGTACGGGCGCTGGCCGGATTCCAGCGCCGGCACGGGCTGCCGGCCACCGGAACGCTGGACGCGCCTACGCTGGCGGCGCTGAACGTGCCGGTGGCGGCGCGCATCCACAGCATCGAAACCAACCTGGAGCGCTGGCGCTGGGCGCCCCGCGACCTGGGACGCCGCCGCGTGGTGGTAAATGTGCCCAACTTCGCGCTGCGCGTCGTCGAAGAGGGCCGGACCGTGCTGGGCATGCGCGTGGCGGTGGGCAAACCGCGCAGTCCCACGCCGGTCTTCAGCAGCCGCATCACCTACCTGGTCATCAACCCGACGTGGAACATCCCGCCGCGCATCGCCCGCGAAGATATACTGCCCCGGGTACAGGCCGACCCCGACTACCTGGCGGAGCGCAGGATTCACGTTTTCGCCAGCTGGCAGCCGGGGGCCCCGGAAATCGACCCGCGCACCATCGATTGGAATGCCATCCGGCCGTCGCGCCTGGCTTACAAGCTGCAGCAGGAACCCGGCCCGCTCAACGAACTGGGCCGCATGAAGTTTATGTTTCCCAACCGCTATGCCGTCTACCTGCACGACACTCCCGACCACGACCAGTTCCTGCGTGCCCGGCGGGATCTGAGCTCAGGCTGCATCCGGCTGGAGAAGCCCGTGGATCTGGCGGCCCGCCTGCTGAAGGACAACCGGGGCTGGAGCAGGGCCCAAATTGAGGCCACCATCAAAAACGGCCGGGAAAAGGTGGTGGGGCTGAAGCGGCCCATCGCCATCCACCTGTTCTACTGGACGGCCTGGGTGGATGCCGGGGGCGTGCTGCACTTTCGGAAGGATATCTACGGCCGCGATCGCGCCATGGACCGGGCCCTGCACCGGCCGGTGCCGGCCAGGGCCATCACCACTGCCGGACGGGACCGACATCGAGATGCACAAAGCCGGTTTTAGGGTAGTAGCCCACCCCGCCGGCCCGCAGTTTCAGGGCCTGGCGCCGCAGTCGCGACAGGCGGTAGCCCGGCACGTAAATGTCGATGGCCTTGCCGTACATGTGGTAGCTGTTCTTGGCCACCCCCCGGCTCTTGCGGCGCAGACGCGCATTGGTGGCCGGCGAGCGGTAGCCCGAAATGATGTGGAACGTGCAGCGGCGCGAGACTTTGCGGGACAAGCGGTAAAGGGTGTTCAGCAGGCGGACGTCGATGGGTTTGATCTCACCGGTGCGAAAGTCCCGCAGGATGTAGTTGATCCGGTACAGTGCTTCAGGAAGGTAACGGCCGTCGCGGCAGTAGCAGGCGCGCAGCCGCTCGCCCGTGTGGGCATTGTAGAAACACAGCCGCCTGTCGGCGGCATGGCGTGGAATGATGGCGCCCAGCGCCGTTGAGGCCGACAGCAGGCCGGCGGCGGCCCCCGCGCCCGCCTTCAGAAACCCGCGTCGGCTGACAATCCGATCTGCGAAGAACGCCTGTTGCGATCCGATGGCAAAGTCCTTTCGCTACAGCTCAACCGGTGGTTGACTTCCAGATGGCGACCTGTCATTTTTTTCAGGGAAACACCACGCAGAACCCGCGTGGATGGCACCCTCCTTAGAAGAAATCGGTGGCGCTGTCAACCGCTTATTTCACGCCCCGGGAGTAAAACGGCAAAGCACCGACCGCTCATTTGATTTTCTCGGCAGAATGTGAAGCGGACTTTAATATGAACACCCAGCCAACCCCGCTACCGAACCCGCCGCCCCTGGACCGGGCGCGCTACCGCCGTGTGCGCCGCTTCTTCCTGGCAGTGGTGGCGCATTTTCTGTGGTGGGACGTTCTGCTGTCCCTACCCCTGCTGCGCGTTCTGCGGCGGCCGCCCCTGGAGCGCTGGCGGCGCATCGCGGCGCGCTTTCGTGAACTGGCGGTGGAACTGGGCGGGGTACTGATTAAACTGGGCCAGTTTCTGAGCATCCGCTTCGACATTCTGCCGCCGGAGATCATCGACGAACTGGCCGGGCTGCAGGACGAGGTGGCGCCGGTGGCCTTTGCGCGCATCGAGGCGTGCATCGCCGCCGAGTTCGAGCGGCCTGCGCAAGAAGTTTTCCGCAGCGTATCCCCCGAGCCCCTGGGGTCAGCCTCCCTGGCCCAGGCCCACCGGGCCGAGAGCCGCGACGGCCGCCACATGGTGCTCAAAATCCTGCGTCCGGGCATCGAACAGGTGGTGGAGACCGACCTGCGCGCCATCGGCCAGGCCTTCCGGTGGCTCAAGCTCTACCGTCCGGTGCGCCGCCGCGTGGACCTGGACTGGCTGCTGGCGGAGTTTTCCACCGTGACGCGCACCGAACTGGACATGCTGGCCGAGGCCCGCCATGCCGAGCGGCTGGCCGACGACCTGGCCGACGAACCCGACGTGCACATCCCGCAGATCTACCGGGACTTCTGCCGTCCCCGCATCCTGGCCTCCGAAGACGTTTCGGCCATCCGTATCGGGGATGTGCCGGCCCTGGAGGCCGCCGGCATCCGCCCGGCCGAGGTGGCCCGCACGCTGCACCGCGTCTACATGCGCCAGGTGTTCGAGACCCACTTCGTGCACGTGGACCCCCACCCGGGGAACCTCTTCGTGCGGCCCCTGGAAGATGCAGACCCGCGCACCAGGCAGTGGAAGCGGCCGGGGCGCCCCTTCGAGATCGCCTTCGTGGACTTCGGCATGGTGGCCGAGATCCCCCGGCGTCTGCGGCGGGCCCTGCGCGAGTATGCCATCGGCATCGCCCGGCGCGACGCGCGCATGATCGTTGCGGCCTACCAGCACGCCGGGGCCCTGCTGGAAGGCGCCGACCTGCGCCTGCTGGAGGAGACTCACGAAGCGCTTTTCGAGCGCTTCTGGGGCATCCGCGTGGGTCAGCTGCGCGACACGGCCCTGAGCGAAGCGCGCTTCTTCCTGGAGGAGTACCGCGACGTGATCCTCAAGGCGCCTTTCCAGTTCCAGGCCGACATGCTCTTCGTGGTGCGCGCCGTGGGCATGCTGGCCGGTCTGGCCACGCGCCTGGATCCTGATTTCGACCCCTGGGCCGGCACGATCCCCTTTGCCGAGCGCTTCGCCCGCCAGGAACTGGGCAACCGCGGGGATCGTTTCCTGTCGCAGCTCGAGGCCCTGGTGCGCCTGCTGGGCGGCCTCCCCGAGCGCCTGGATCGCCTGCTGTCGGCCGCCGACCGCGGCGGTCTGCCGGTGCAGGCCGCCCTGGACCCGGCCGCCCGTCGGTTGCTGCGCCGCGTGGAGCGGTCGGTTGTGCGCCTGTCCTGGACCGTGCTGGGGTGCACCTTGCTCCTGTCGGCGGTAATCTGCTATACTGCGGGGCAGTCGGGATGGCTGGCGGCCGCCCTGCTGACGCTTTGCGCACTGGCGCTGGCGGCGTCGGCAAGGTAGCACCACCCTCCGGGCCGGCGCCGCTTTCTTTTTCGGCAGCGTGTATTATTTTATACTACTGATGCCTTAAACTTCTTTGCTGCAAAGGCCGATAATAATGGCGTCGATTTCACTCGGCATTTCCAGCGAACCGCCGAAAACAGCGAGGACTCCTTGGACAGACTGAACCGCATCGTCTTTCAGATACCGGACCTCAAGGCGCTGACCGCGCGCTACAGCGTGGTCGACATGCATATCCACAGTCACCACTCCGACGGCACGCCGTCAGTCGACGACATCGCCGGGCGTGCCCTGGAACTGGGCATCGGGGTGGCCGTCACCGACCACAACCAGATCGAGGGGGCGTTGGAACTGGCCGGGCACAAGGACGTCTTCAGCATACCAGGCATCGAGGTGACTTCCCTGGAAGGCACCCACCTGCTGGTCTACTTCCACGACGTTCGCGACCTGGAAAAGTTCTACCGCCGGGACATCGAGCCGCACATGGGCCCCTCGGTGATGTCTTCCACCGAACTGGAAATGGAGGAAATCGTGCGGCGGGCCCGGCGGTATCCCTCGCTGACCGTCTTCGCCCACCCCTACAGCGCGGCCTTCACCGGTGTCTGCAACGTCTACTTCCCCGGTGAGCGTTTAGAGGCCATTCTGGCGCAAGTGGACGGTGTGGAAGTTATCAACGCCTCCAACCTGACCAAGTGGAACCTGCGCTGCGCCCTGCTGGGCTTCAACCTGGCCAAGGCCATTACCGGCGGCAGCGACAGTCACAGCGTTCAGCACATCGGGCGCGCCGTAACCTACAGCGACTGTCGTCCGACGCCGCGCGCCTTCCTCTCGGCCGTCCGCAGGGGACACGCCAAGGTGGTGGGCAAGGAGATCGACCTGCTGCGCAAGGTGGCCTCCAACGGCTTCAAGCTGCGGACCACGCTGAAAAACACGCCGGACCTGCTGGAGAAGAACATCCGCTACGGCTGCACCGTGATCAACACCAAGTCGCGGCTCTTCCGGGAGCGCATGCGCCAGCGCCTCGACGAACGCCGGCGGGAAAACCCGGACGTTGTCAATCGCTGAAGCCTGTGGCTTCCGCATTTCCCCTTGACAGGGCGCTGCCGGCTCTATAGCTTTTTCAGGCCCTCGCGGCTACCGGCGAAAAACAGCCGGCACCCTGTTTCCCCGTTGTGCTTTGTGGATTTTTCATTGGAGCGAAATCCCAGCACCTTCCGGCAGCAGGGGCGCACCGCCGATTCCGCCGGTATGCGACGATGTGGGGTTGTGGCGAAAATTCTGAAATTGGACGGGCGCATCTCCCATGCTTTCTGCAGCCCCCAGACAATCCGAGAGCGGTGCCCGGACGCTGCTCAAAGCCGAAGCGCTGGAAAAGCGCTTTGGCGGCATCACTGCGCTGGCGGATTACAGTGTGAACATGGGCCGCGGTGAACTGCTGGGCCTCATCGGCCCCAACGGCGCCGGCAAGACGACGGTTTTCAACCTGCTCTCAGGGGTGTTCAAACCCAGTGCCGGGCGCATCCTGCTGGGCGATCGCGACATCACCGCCGCGCGCCCCGACCGGCGCGCGGCCCTGGGCATCGCACGCACTTTCCAGAACATCCGCCTGTTCGCCGAGATGTCGGTGATCGACAACATCCGGGTGGCCTTCCACATGCACCGCGGCCGCGGGCTGTGGCCGACCCTGGTGCACACGCCGGCCTTCCGCCGCGCAGAGCGCGAGATGGCCGAACGCGCCGCGGAGTTCCTGGAACTGCTGGGGCTGCAGGACGTGCGCCGCGAACGGGCCGGCAACCTGCCTTACGGCCTGCAGCGGCGGACGGAAATCGCCCGCGCACTGGCCGCCGATCCGCAGCTGATCCTGCTCGACGAACCGGCCGCCGGCATGAATCCCAACGAAACCGACGAACTGATCGCCGTCATCGAGCGCATCCACCACCGCTACGGGCTGGCCGTCTTTCTGGTCGAACACGACATGAAGGTGGTCATGGCCAGCTGCGACCGCATCCAGGTGCTGGACCGCGGGCGGGTGCTCTGCGAGGGGCGGCCGGCCGACATCCGCAAGGATCCGCGGGTGATCGAGGCCTACCTGGGGACACCGAGAAAGGGCAGCCGTGCTGGAAGTTGACGACATCCACGTCTACCGCGGACGCACCTACGTGCTCAAAGGCATCAGCCTGCGGGTCACCCGGGGCGAAATCGTGGCCCTTATCGGTGCCAACGGGGCCGGCAAGACCACCACCCTGCGCACCATTTCAGGACTGCTGCACCCCCGCCGGGGGCACATACGTTACCGCCCCGAAGCCGACGGGCCGGAGCTGGAACTGGACCGACTGCCGGCCGAGGAAATCGTGCGCCGCGGCATCTCGCACTGTCCCGAGGGGCGCGGCATCTTCGCCAGCCTGACGGTGCGCGAAAACCTGCTGGTGGGCGCCTATCTGCGTCGCGACAACCGCGGGATCGAAGACGACTACCGCCGGGTGTGCGACCTCTTTCCCATCCTGGGGCAGCGCGCCGGGCAGGCCGCCGGCAGCCTTTCGGGCGGCGAGCAGGAGATGCTGGCCGTGGGCCGCGCGCTGATGAGCCGCCCGCGCCTGCTGATCCTGGACGAACCCTCGCTGGGGCTGGGACCGCTGGTGGTCGAGACCCTCTTTGCGACCCTGGCGGACATCAACCGCCGCGGCGTGACCATCCTGCTGGTGGAACAGAACGCCGTCATGGCCCTGGAACTGGCCCACCGCGCGTACGTGCTGGAGACCGGCCGGGTGACCCTTTCGGGCAGCGGCGAAGAACTGGCGGCCGACCCCGAGGTCCGCCGGGCCTACCTGGGGGGTGCCTGATGGGCGGCGGCTATATTGCCCAGCAGATCGTCAACGGCCTGATCCTGGGGAGCATGTACGCCCTGGTGGCCATCGGCTTTTCCATGATCTACGGCATCATCCGCCTGATCAACTTCGCCCACGGCGACGTGGTCATGATCGGCGCCTTCGTCACCCTGGCGCTGATGCAGGTGGCCGGCCTGCCCTTCGTACTGGTGGCGGCCGGCGCCCTGGCGGCCGGCGCCGTGGTGGGTGTACTCATCGAGCGCGGCGCCTTCCGGCCCATGCGCGGCGCGCCGCAGGTAACCGGCTTCATCGCCTCGCTGGCGGTATCCATCATGCTGCAGAACCTGGGAATCCTGCTGCTCACGGCCCAGCCGCGCAACTTCACCTTCCCGGCCGCCCTGCAGAAGGTAATCAACGCCGGGCCGGTCAGTTTCCGGGTCATCGACCTGGTGATCATGCTCTCGGCCCTGGGGCTCATGGTGCTGGTCATGCTGCTGGTCAAACGCACGCGCCTGGGCATGGCCATGCGTGCCACGGCCGAAAACCTGGACGTGGCGCGGCTGATGGGCATCAACATCAACCGCACCATCCTGGCAGCCTTTGCCATGGGCAGCGCCCTGGCCGGCATCGCCGGGCTCATGTGGGGCGGCAAGTTCGGACAAATCGACCCGCTGCTGGGCTACGTGCCGGGTCTGAAATCCTTCGTGGCGGCCGTCATCGGCGGCGTGGGGTCCATTCCCGGCGCCATCCTGGGGGGCTATATCCTGGGCCTGGCCGAGGTGCTGTTCGTGGGCCTGCTGCCACCCATTTACTCGGCCTACCGCGACGCCTTCGTGTTCGGCACGCTGATCGTTATCCTGCTGATCATGCCCAACGGCCTGCTGGGCAGCGACAAGGGGGAGCGGGCATGACGGCGGAGCGGCGCAACACGGCGGCCCTGCGCTTTGTGCTGCCGGCGGCGGCCGCCTTCGTGCTGGCCTACGTTCTGCAGACCGTGCTGGACGACTACGTGATGTCCATCGTCAACTTCGTGGGCATCAACATCATCCTGGCCGTCAGCTTAAACATTACCAACGGCATGACGGGCCTGTTCTCGCTGGGGCACCCGGGGTTTATGGCCATCGGCGGCTACGTGACTGCCATCCTGACCCTGCCGGCAGCGAGAAAGGCCATGTTCCTGCCCGACCTGCCGGCCTGGCTGGCCGGCCTGCAGGCGCCCTTCGTTCCGGCGCTGGTGGTCGGCGGGCTGTGCGCTGCGGCCACGGCCCTGGTCATCGGGTTGCCCGTGCTGCGCCTCAAGGGCCACTACCTGGCCGTGGCCACCATGGGTTTCCTGATCATCGTGCAGGTGCTGATCACCAACTGGGACAGCGTCACGCGGGGCCCCCTGGGCCTCAACGGCCTGGCGGACCTGACCACCGTCTGGCAGGTGCTGCCGTGGGTGCTGCTGACCCTGTACGTCAGCTGGAAGGTTAAGTTCTCGTCCCTGGGCCGCACCATGATCGCCGTGCGCGAGGATGAACTGGCGGCCCAGTGCCTGGGCGTCAACCTGTTTTTCACGCGCGTGCTATCGCTGGCCCTGGGCGCCTTTTTCGCCGGGGTGGCCGGCGGGCTGTGGGCCCACCTGGTGACGGCCATCACGCCGTCGTCCTTCTCGCTGATCATGGCCTTCAACATCGTGGTCATGGTGGTGGTGGGCGGCAGCGGCAGCATCACCGGGTCGCTGCTGGCGGCCGTGCTGTTCACCGTGCTGACCGAGGCCTTCCGGCCCCTGGAGGAGCACTACGGACTTTACGGCATCGGCGAGATCCTGATGGCCCTGGTGCTCATCCTGATCCTCATCTACCGCCCCGGCGGCATGCTGGGAACGCGCGAGCCGCGTTTTCTGGTGGACGATGACGGTTGACGGCGGTGCACGGAGGCACTATTTATTGATAGTCAGTCACGGACCCACACGGACTTATGGCATTTTTGGACTGTCCGTCGCTCCGGGTCCGCGGCCAGGCACCGGCGGATGCGCCGCCGAAGCCTTTCAGATGCGATCTTTGCATGGATATGAACCACAGACAAGCGACTACAGCGCCACTGTTCAGCCCCCTGGGGCCGAGTGCGTCCGTGGCCGATTGAACGCCAGTAATCCCCCCTTTTCATCAACCCGAAACAGAGGAGGTTTGCCATGTTGAAAAAAGGATTGTTGCTGCTCACGCTGTTGGCTTTCGCCCTGGCTTTCGTCTCACCCGCCGCCGCGGGCGAGCCCATCAAGTTAGGGGCCCTGTACAACCTCACCGGGGGCATGTCCTCCATCGATGCCCCGGCCCTGAACGGCGCCAAACTGCAGGCCAAGCTGATCAACCAGGCCGGCGGACTGCTGGGCGGACGCCAGCTGGAAGTCATCGGCATCGACACCAAGACCGATCAGAAGGCCGCCGCCACCGGCGCCAAGAAGGCCCTCGCCATGGGTGTGGTGGCCGGGCTGGGCTACGGCGACACCACCTTCGTGATGGCCGCCGCGCCCCTGTTCCAGAAAAAGGGCGTACCCTTCGTGACCTCCGGCGCTACGCACCCCATGCTGCCCAAGTGGGTTGGCGATTACATGTTCATGGTGCCCTTCGGCGACGACGACCAGTCTTTCGCCATCGCCGATTTCACGGTCAAGAAGCTGGGCGCCAAGAACATCGCCGTATGGACCGACAACTCCATGGACTTCACCAAGGCGCTGTCGAAATTCTACAAGCAGCGCATCAAGGAGCTGGGCGGCAAGATCGTGCTGGAAGACTTCTTCATGATGGGCGACAAGGATTTCTCGGCCCAGATCGCACGGCTGAAAAACACCAAGCCCAAGCCGGACGCGGTCTTCATCTCCGCCATCCCCAACGAGGCCGGGCTGAGCGTCAAGCAGATCCGTGAAGCGGGACTCAAGCTGCCCATCGTCAGCGGCGACGGATTCGACACCGAACTGGTGACCACCGTTCCCGGCCCCAAGCTGGCCAACGATATATACTTCTCTACCCACACCTATCGCGAGGACAACCGCCCCGAGGTGGTGGCCTTCGTGAAGGCTTACGAGAAGGAATACGGCCATCCGCCTGAAAACGCCTTCGCCGCCCTGGGCTTCGATGCGGTGGGGCTGATCGCCGATGCCATCAAGCGCGCCGGCAGCACCGACGGCAAGGCCCTGCGCGACGCCCTGGCCGCCACCCGCGGCTACAAGGCCGTGACCGGTGAAATCTCCTACACGCGCCCCAGCGGGGTGCCGCTCAAGGGGGTTTCCATCATCAGTGTGCACAACGGGAAGTACAAGGTGGAAGAAGTCTGGATGCCGAAATAGTGGACAATACGCCGCGCCCGGACGGGAAGACGGCGCAGCGGAAACGTCGCCGTTTGACTGCCGGGCGCGCAATCCCCGGGAACGAGTGCTGCCGGATAAGGACGGGTAAAACATGAAACGCACACGCGTCAAGGCGGCCCTGGCGGCCGAGAGGGAAGCCGACGAGATTCTGGTAAAGGGCTGGGTGCGGACCCGGCGCGACGCCAAGGGTTTTTCCTTCCTGGAGATCAACGACGGTTCCTGCCTGAAGAACCTGCAGGTGCTGGTGGACGAGAGCACCGATGCTTACGGCGGCCTGAAGGATATCCACACCGGGGCCTCCGTGGAAGTGCGCGGCGCCCTGGTGGAATCGCCGGGCAAGGGCCAGAAGTGGGAACTGCGCGCCCGCAAACTGACGCTGCTGGGGCCGGCCGACGCAACCGCCTACCCCCTGCAGAAAAAGCGCCATAGCGACGAGTTCCTTCGAACCATCGCCCACCTGCGGCCGCGCACCAACAAGTACGGGGCCCTGTTCCGCATCCGCTCGGAGGCGTCCTTTGCCGTTCATCAGTACTTTCGCGAGCAGGGGTTTTACTACCTGCACACCCCCATCATCACGGGGTCGGACTGCGAGGGCGCCGGGGAGCTCTTCCGCGTTACGCGCCTGCCGGCGGTCCCGGAAATGGGGTCACCGGGGGAAGACGTCTTCGAGAAGGACTTCTTCGGCAAGGAGGCCAACCTGACCGTCTCCGGTCAGCTGGAGGCCGAGCTGTTTGCCTGCGCCCTGGGAAGCGTGTACACCTTCGGGCCCACCTTCCGGGCCGAGAACTCCAACACGCCGCGCCACGCGGCCGAGTTCTGGATGATCGAACCCGAGGTGGCCTTCGCCGACCTGAACGACAACATGGACCTGGCCGAGGACCTGGTCAAGGCCATGGTGACCCACGTCATGAAGCACTGCAGCGATGACCTGGCGCTTTTCGCGCGCTTCGTGGACAAGACCCTAACGGCCACGCTGGAGAACATCGTGGACGAACCTTACGTGCGCCTGCCCTACGGCGAGGCCGTGGAGATCCTTCAGAAATCGGGCCGCAAGTTCGAGTTCCCGGTGGCATTCGGCAGTGACCTGCAGACCGAACACGAACGCTTCCTGTGCGAACGGCACTTCAAGAAGCCGGTTATCGTCTTCGACTACCCCAAAGAGATCAAGCCCTTCTACATGCGGGTCAACGACGACGGCAAAACCGTGGCGGCCATGGACCTGCTGGTGCCGCGGGTGGGCGAACTGGTGGGCGGCAGCCAGCGCGAAGAGCGCCTGGACATGCTGCAGCGGCGCATGGACGAAGCCGGCATCGACCAGGAGGCCTACTGGTGGTACCTGGACATCCGGCGCTTCGGCAGCGTGCCCCACGCCGGTTTCGGGCTGGGATTCGAGCGCTTCCTGATGATGGTCACCGGGGTCACCAACATCCGCGACGTGATTCCTTTCCCGCGCACGCCCAAAAGCCTGGAGTTCTGAAAAAAGGCCCATGCCCAAAACGCCCGCCGGGATCCGCAAACTCTGGAGCTGGCTGTTCGCCTGCATGTACCTGATCGGGCTGCCGGCGGGGTTTGCGGTTCTCACGGGCACCGCAACGGCGGGATTCGTTTTCGCGCTTTGCGCGCTGCTGTTCATTGGCCAGGCGTGGAGCATCACCCCGGCCCTGCGGACCCGTTTCTGGCCCAGCGTTGCGGGCAAAGTCATATCCGTCAGGATCACGCGCCAGCGCGACGGCAAACCGGCCGGCGCCTGGCGCTACACCCCCGAAATCACCTACCGCTACTCGGTGGACGGCCGCACGTATGAAAACGGCCTCCTGTCCTTCAGCCGCCCCCCTGTTTCCACACCGGACAGGCAGCAGGCCAAGGCCATCGCGGCCCGCTATCCCCGGGAAAGCCGGGTGCGCGTTTACTACAACCCCCGTCGTCCGGAATACGCCGCCCTGGAAGCCGGGCCGGGTGTCCGTGCCTGGCTGCTGCTGGTGTGCTTCCTGCTGGCGGCCGCCGCCTGCGGCGCCTACATCACCGCCAGGATGTGACGATCGCGGGGAAACGC
>JAMOVG010000069.1 GCA_027061725.1 Desulfobacteraceae bacterium | reverse complement strand
GCCACGTCGCGCAGGTGGATGACACGCCCCCCGTAGGAGATGGGCAGCGCCTCGATTTCACCCATCCGCGAGAGCTGCCCCCTGGTTTTCATGATGATTTGCGAATCCCGGTTGAGCAGGAAGCCCTCGGGAATGTCCAGGTTGTTGCCTTCGATGGCGTGGATCAGGGCCGAAAAAGGGACTTTAAGCGCCGCCAGGCGTGTGGGGTCCACCTGGATGGAAAGTTCGCGTATGTGGCCGCCGAACACCTCGACGTCCGAGACTTCCGGAATGTTGAGCAGGGCATCCTTGAGATCATTGTTCGCCAGCTGGCGCGCCAGGGCCAGGTCGAAGCGGCTTTTGTCGGACGGACGCACCGCCAGGGTCATCACCGGCACGGTGAAGTCGCCGATCTTGAAAACCTGCGGCGGAAGAATGTCGTCGGGCAGCTGGGCCTTGACCTTGTCCAGGGCGCTCATCACGTCGGTGACGGCCTCCTGCAGGGGTTTGCCGTAGTTGAACTCCACCGTGATGACACCCACCTCGTCGCGGCTCACCGAGGACACGCGGCGCACGTTGCTGGCCGTGTGACAGACCCGTTCGATGGGGCGCACGACGTAGGCGGCGATGTCGCCGGCCGAAGCCCCCGGTTCGGTCACCAGCACGGCCACAGTGGGGCGCTGTACGCCCGGGAAAAGGTCCGTTTTGATGACGAAACTGCCGTAGATGCCCAGCACCAGCGCCAGCAGGGAGAACACGGCCACCACGTGGGGGTTGCGCAGGATCCAGCCGATGGCGCCGGCGTCGTTGCGGGTACTCATCGGGCCTCCTTTGCGGGCGTCACGGCCGTGCCATCCGCGAGGCGCATCAGCAGCGAGTCGCTGCCGCGCACCACGGCCTGCCCGGGCTGCAGGTCGCCGTCGACCGCGGCGGCAGTGTCTGATTCGGCCAGCACGCTGACGGGAACGGGATGTACCTTGCCGTTCACGACCGCAAAAACCATGGCGCGCTCCACCCCGGTCAGCACGGCGTTGACCGGCACCACCAGGGCGTCATCGATGCGCCGGGTCTCCAGCCGTACTCCCACCGAGGCGCCCAGCGGAAGGCCAAAGGGGGGCTGGTCCAGCACGATTTCCACCGTCCCGGCGCCGCCGTCGGCCGCCGGATAGACGCGTGTAAGCCTGCAGTCCAGCCGGTGCCCCTGGGATTCCACTACCGCCGGCGTCCCCGGCTGCAGGGCGGCCAAATCGCCCGAGGCCACCGTGACGACCACCTTGCAGGGGGTGTCGTTCTGGATCGTCACCAGCGGCTGGGACATGTTGACCACGTCCCCCTCGTCCACGGAAACAGTGGCCACGCGGCCGTCGAAAGGCGCCCGTACAGTGAAAAAGGCCAGTTTCTCCCGCAGGCCGGCGAGTTCGTTTTTCAGGTTGAACAACTGGATGCGGGCCTCCTTCCAGCGGCTTTCGGACTGTTCCATGACCTGCTTGGAAACGGCGCCCCGCTCGTAGAGCATACGATCGCGGTCGTAGATGCGCTGGAGGTTTTTCACCGCCAGCGCCATGTCGGAAACGGCCCGGCGCACGTTGCCTATGGATTCGGTCAGCATGGCGCGGGTACCCGAGGGGCTGTCCGGCAGACCGTCGAGCTCCACCAGCACCTCGCCGGCCTTGACCGGCATGGATTCGCGCTTGAAGACGTGCGTCACCTGTCCGATGGTGCGGGCCCGGATGACGGCCTGCCGGTCGGAGGCCAGGACGCCGTAGTAGCGCCGGCTGTCGACGAACGGCGCCCGGAGGACCTGGCCCGTGACCACGGGTACGGCAGCCACCTCGGCCACGCGAATGGATGCCAGCTGCTGCTTGCGGTACTTTACCAGCCGGACGGCGCCGACCACGACCGCAATAACCAATACTGCCAGAACGATTCGGCGTATCATGCGTCTATAGTTCCCCTTCGATGGTTTTTTTGAGGTTCTTCAGCGCCACCAGCAGGTCGTAGCGGGCCTTGACCAGTTCGGCTTCGGACAGCTTGTACTGGGCCCGGGCGCGCAGCAGGTCGTCAATGTTGCCGCGGCCGTTGTCGTACTTGAGCTGCTCGATGCGCGACACTTCGGCCGCCAGATCCAGGGCCGCGCGGTTGTTTTCGACGGCCTGTTCCGCCAGCTGAACGTTGGCCACGGCCGAGCGCACCTCCCGGCGCACCCGCAGCTCGACCTCGGTGACGCGCTTTCGTGCGGCCGAGGCCTGGTGCAGGGCGCGCCGCACGGCGTGCCGGCGGCGGCCGAAATCCAGCAGGGGAACGGACAGGTTGGCGCTGACCGCCCAGTACTGGTCGTCGTAGCCGACGTTGAAGCCGTCGGCGCCGTCCAGCCGGGCGTCCAGGTTGATCTGCGGATAGCGGTCGGCGCGGGCCACCTTGACCTTGATCTCCTGGGCCTCGGCTTGTCGGCGGGCGGACTTCAGGTCGTTGCGGTTTTCCAGCGCCTTGCGAACTAGGGTGTCGATGTCCGGCAATTTGACGGCGCGCTCTTCGAAAGGCACGGGCTGCAGCTCCATGGGGGGCGAGCCCTTCTCGGATTCACCCATCAGGGCCATCAGGCTGGCCGTGCCGGTCACCTCCTGGGTCTTGAGCATTTCCAGCTTCAGGTCCACATTTTTGATTTCGTAGCGCACCTTGAGCAGGTCGACGCGGGCGTACTTGCCGTTTTCCAGCCCAAAGCGGATGTTTTCCTCGAGTGTCTTCAGGGCCTTGCGGTAAGTGTGCCAGGCATGGGTCTGGTCCTGTACCGACAACAGCCCGATGTAGGCTTCGGCGACCTGGTAGGTGACGGCGGCTACGGCCGCCGCCAGCTCGTTCTTCTTAGCTTCCATCCCGGATCGTGCGGCGCGCGCGTTTTCCGTCAGGGCGCCGCCGGTGTACAGGGGCAGGCGGTACACCAGCGACCAGTAACCGGATGTGTCGTCAAAGGGCAGGCCGGCAAATCCATTCTGCAGCAGATCTTTGGTCATGGGGCGCACCAGCACCTCGTCGCTGTTGTGGACCAGGCCGCCGTTGAGCAGCACCTCCCCGAAACGGCGGGCTTTTTGGACACCCACGTTGCTCTGCTCGGACCCCGTGGTTTCTCGCAGCGCCTGGAGGCCCGGGTTCCGGTCAATGGCCCGGCGAACGGCTTCATCCAGGGTCAGTGGCTGCGCCGGGGCAACGGCCGGCACCAGCAGCCAGAGACACAGCAGCATGTAAAGCTTTTTCATGCCAATACTCCTCTGAGATAGACGTCCAGCACCTCATCGCCCTTTTCCTGCAGGTTGACAGACTGACCGGACAGCAGGTAGCGGATGGTCAAGGACTGAATGATGCCCGTGAACAGGATGGCGGCGGCCTCGCAGTCTACTTCCGGCCGGATTTCACCGCGCTGCCGACTGCCCTCCAGATAGACCGTGACCCGCTCCAACAGGCCGCTGTAGAAGCCGTTGAGTTCGGTCCGGATCTGCTCGTCGCGGTTGTAGGTGGATTCGGACAGGAACTGGAACGTGACCCCCCGAACCTTTTCAAGATAGCCCAGCATGGGGCCCAGCAGGTTCCGGAAGAAAATATCCGGCTTTTGCTGCGCCGCGGTGCGTGTGAAAATCTGG
>JAMOVG010000068.1 GCA_027061725.1 Desulfobacteraceae bacterium | reverse complement strand
CAGCATGCCGGCCTCGACCAGCTGCTGCCGCAGGGTCTTTTCCGAGATGATCTCGGGCTTCATCAGCAGGTAGGTTTCGCCGGGATTGCGGAACAGGGCCTTTTCATAGGCATCGGCATCCAGGCCCGCCTTGCGCATGACCTGGCGGTAGTAGTTGCGCTCGATGCCCATCTTGTAGCGCCCCTCCTCCCACAGGATGTCCAGGTAGTCGCGCACCAGCCCCATGATCACCTTGTCGGTCTCGACCTGGGAGAACTGGAAGTTGCCGTGACTGTCGCGTTCGGTCAGCAGGCCCTCCTGAAAAAAGGCCGGAATATCGTTGAACAGGTCGTCGTCGCGGGTGTTCCACACCGAGAAGGTGCCGTCTTCACGGGAGCGGCGCGCCAGCCGGCGCAGGTACTCCAGCTTGTCCTCCAGCAGGGGATGGTCGGCGTGAAACCCCCGGTCGTGGGTCTTGTTGTACTCGGCGATGATGGTGTTGAGCTTGATGATGAAAACCTGGATCTCGTTGATGAACTCCAGCACCCCCTCGGGGATCACCAGCACGCCGCAGTTCTTGCCCACGGCCGCACGCCGCACGATGCCGTCGCAGATCACGCGCGACAGGTGGCGCAGGGTCATGCCGTATGCGTTGAAGTCGATGTCCCCCTGACGGCGCGCCTTTTCCAGCCGTTCCTGGTCCACGTAGTCGGCCAGGTCCTCGCCGATGAGGGTCATGTTGGCGTGGGTCTGCAGCGCCACCTCCAGGGCCAAATGGCTGGCCGAGCGGCCCATGACCTTGCAGATGTGCCAATACTTCATGTCCGAGTTGCAGTCGGTGCACAGGTTGCTGATGTCCTGGGAAAAGGCGCGCGCGGCGCTGTGAAAGCCGAAGGACATGGCGCACAGCACGTTGCCGTCGGCGTCGCGCACCTGCACGTCGCCGTCGATGGTCTTGGGCACCCCGATAACCTGCACGCCGTCGTCGAGCAGTTCGTGGGCAAGGAACGCCGCATTGGTGTTGGAGTCGTCGCCGCCGACGATCACCAGGGCGTCGAGCCCGAGTTCACGGCAGGTCTCGCGTGAAAGCTGCATCTTTTCCGCGGTGTCGATCTTGGTACGCCCGGTCTTGATCATGCCGAAACCGCCCATGTTGCGGTGGGCGTCGACCAGTTCGTCGGTCAGTTCCACGGCCTGGTTCTCGATGATGCCGTCGGGGCCCATCAGGAAGCCGTAGATGCGCGAGTCCGGGTTGGCCCTTTTGGCGGCGTCGTAAAGGCCTGCGATCACGTTGTGGCCGCCCGGCGCCGGCCCACCGGAAAACACGATGCCGATGTTGCGGCGGCGTTGGTAGGTCTCGCGAAACGCCTCGTCCGGGTCCTGGACGGCGCGGATGGCCTTGACTTTGTTCTTGATCAGGGTCGGCAGCTTGCGGCGCGTCTCGTTGTCGATCTCGAACCGGATCTGCCCCTGCTCCTCCAGGCGTGTGAAGGGCGCATTGAAAACATCGCAGACCGGCGGCATACTCCGGCGCCGGGCGGCCAGTGCGGGGTTTTCTTCCCTGACGATCTCGCTGACTTCGGGCAGTTTCAAAAACGCATCCAGTGAAAACTGTTCCTGTGCCGACATGGTGTCCCTCCGATATTGGGTTGCTCCGATATTGGGTTGCGTTGACCAGACTATTGAGAAAACGTCCTTTTCCGCTCATGAGGCGTCAGCGCCTGCCCACTGATAGCCGGTCCGCGGTTTGGGTGTCAACCCACAATTCCGGACCGCGGTTAGTGTACCCCTGAGGGCCGGGGCGATCGCCAGTGACGATTGGGCGGGTCAAGGCCGGGAGGCCTCATGGTCCGCGTTCACCCGGGTGCAGCGGGCGAGGTCAGACGACTTGCGATCGCCCTTCCCGGGGGCCATCACGCACTTGACATTGTCCGGTCGCCGGTATTAGCTTGACGGGCCCTGCAACGGGCCAACCCCAACAGCCGGAGCTTTCGACGTGACATACGCGATCCAACCCATGGCCATGAAACACTACGACCAGGTCGTCGCCCTGTGGCGGACCTGCGAGGGTATCGGTCTGAGCGAAGCCGACTCGCGCGACAACGTGCGAAACTACCTGTTCCGCAACCCCGGCCTGAGCTACGTGGCCATCGACAAGATGCGCGTGGTGGCCGCCGTGCTCTGCGGGCACGACGGGCGCAGGGGATACCTCAACCACCTGGCCGTGCACCCGGATTACCGCCGGCAGGGCATCGGCCGCGCCCTGGTGGACAAATGCCTGGCCACCCTGGAAACCATCGGCATCGCCAAGTGCCATCTTTTCATCCTTCGCAATAACGCAGAGGGGGCCCGTTTCTGGGAACGCATGGGCTGGACCCTGCGCACCGACCTGCGCGTGGCCTCCATCTACGTTGGCGACCCCACCCGTGACCCCAACGGCTTCGACGAGACTTTACTTTGAACCCCTCCTGCGGTATAGGTATTTGCAACGACTTGCGGTTCTTGTCGCCCGGGGCGGCCCGGGGCAAACATCATCACCACTTATTTTCACAAGGAGGTCTGGCATGAAAAAAGGGTTGTTTTTCGGTTTGGCGGCACTGATCGTGGCAGGAATCTTCCTGTCCGCAACGGCCTTCGCAGCCGACATTGAACTGGCCAAGAAATCGACGCTGGAGCAGATCATCAAGCGCGGCGAACTGCGGGTGGGCATGGAAGCCGGCTACCAGCCATTCGAAATGCAGGATGAAAAGGGCAACATCGTGGGATTCGACGTCGACATGGCCTACGAGATGGGCAAGGCCATCTTCGGCAAGGGCGGTGAAAAGAAGGTCAAATTGGTCAACACGGCCTGGGACGGCATCATCCCGGCCCTGATGACCGGCAAGTTCGACATCATCATGAGCGGCATGACCCTTCTGCAGAGCCGCAACCTGAAGGTCAATTTCTGCGAGCCTTACTACTACATCGGCCAGTGCCTGCTGATCAACAAGAAGAACGCCGGCAAAATCAAGAGCATCGCCGACCTGAACAAGAAGGGCATGGTCATCACCAGCAAGCTGGGAGTCACGGGCGCTTTCACGGCGGAGAAGCTGGCCCCAAAGGCCACCCTGCGCCTGTTCAAGACCGAGGCCGAGGGCGCTCTGCAGGTGGCCAACGGGCTGGCCGACGCCTTCATCTACGACGAACCCCAGGTGCGCGTCTTCGCCGCCAAGTACAAGGACAAAACCGTGGGCATTTTCAAGCCCATCACCTTCGAGCCTCTGGCCTGGGCCATCAACAAGGGCGACCCGGATTTCATGAACTGGCTCAACAACTTCCTGCGCCAGGTGCGCGGCGACGGCCGCTGGGAACAGCTCAAGCAGAAATGGTTCGTCGACTACATCGACGAGCTGGCCAAGAAACAATAGCCCGCGCTGCTTTGTGAGGGGCCGCCGGACACGGGTCGGCCCCTACAGGCGGCCCACAAGGAGGCCTGGTTTTGCGTTTCACCCTGCGGTCCCTGATCACCCTCGTCATTCTGGCTGCCCTGCTGGCGGCCGCCTATTATTTTTTCATCACACGGGGCATCAGCTACATCTGGCACTGGGAGAGTATCCCGGAGATGCTCTTCTACTACGGTCCCAAGTCCGCCGAAGATCCCTCGGTGCATCTGCGCATGGGGATCCTCATGATCGGCTTCGTGATGACCCTCAAAATCTCGGTGGTGGCCACCTTTTTCGCCATCATCATCGGAACCGTGGTGGGCATCGCCAGGCTCTCCACCGAACCCATTACCCGCTGGATCTCGTCGGCCTACGTGGAACTGATCCGCAACACGCCCCTGCTGGTCCAGATCTACATCATCTACTTTTTCGCCGGGTCCATGCTGCGGGTGTCGGCCTTCGCCGCCGGCACCGCCGCCCTGGCCATTTTCGCCGGCGCCTACGTGGGAGAAATCGTGCGCGCCGGAATCCAGTCCATCGACCGCGGGCAGATGGAAGCCGCCCGCTCGCTGGGCATGTCCTACGCCCAGGCCATGCGGCACATCATCCTGCCCCAGGCCTTCAAGCGCATCATCCCGCCGCTGGCCGGCCAGTTCATCTCCCTGATCAAGGATTCCTCGCTGGTGTCGGTCATCGCCCTGGCAGACCTCATGTTCCAGGGGCAGCAGGCCGTGGCCCGCACCTACTATGCCTTCGAGATCTATTTCACGGTGGCGGCCCTGTACCTGGTACTGACCTTTACGTTCTCCATGGCCACCCAGTTCATCGAAAGGAGACTCCGTATCAGTGATTAAGGCCGAGCATGTATACAAGACTTTCTATACGCCGGACCACCGCAAGGTCGAGGCCCTGGTGGATTTCTCCATCGAGATCCACAAGGGAGAGGTGGTGGTCGTCATCGGCCCCTCGGGATCCGGCAAGAGCACCTTCCTGCGCTGCATTAACCGCCTGGAGGCCATCGACAAGGGCAAGCTGATCATCGACGGCGTCGACATTACCGACCGCAGGGTCAATATGAACAAGGTGCGCGAAGAAGTCGGTATGGTATTCCAGCACTTTAACCTCTTCCCGCACAAAACGGTGCTCGACAACGTCACCCTGGCCCAGATCGTGGTACGCAAGCGCGACAAGGCCGAGGCCGTCGAGGTCGCCCGGGCCCTGCTGGAAAAGGTGGGCATCCTCGAAAAGGAGAACAACTACCCCTCGCAGCTCTCGGGGGGTCAACAGCAGCGGGTAGCCATCGCCCGCGCCCTGGCCATGCACCCCAAGATCATGCTTTTCGACGAGGCCACCAGCGCACTGGACCCGGAAATGATCGGCGAGGTGCTGGACGTCATGAAAAACCTGGCCCGCGAGGGCATGACCATGGTGGTCGTCACCCATGAGATGGGCTTCGCCCGCGAGGTGTCCGACCGGGTGGTCTTCATGGAGGACGGCCGCATCATCGAGGAGGGCACGGCGGAGCACTTTTTCACCAGCCCCACCAGCGACCGCACCAAGTTGTTCCTGAGCCAGATATTGTGAAGAAGGTGCCAGGAAAAGCTGAAATCTGGCAGATTTTTGTAACATCCTATAATTCATAGACTTACATAACAAAGCGCCCGGGCCGGCCGAACCGGCCTGCATGCAGAGAGCGCGTTTCCTGCCGAATTCATACCACATGTTGTAGAAGAAGCGTTTTTCTCTACCTTCCCTTGTGTTTTTTCTTTACATTCGCAGCGCTTCCTGTTATCTAGGCTCAACGCAAGCCATCGGGCGTCGGCAGTCGGCTGTCGTCTTCACTATCTCAAATAAATCCATATCGTTGAAAAACCGCTTGAGAGGCTGAAATATTGTAGCAGCTGGACCGACGGCCTGCCGGGCGGTTTCTCCATATACGGAATATAGCGGGCATGAAACTGAAAAAACTGGAAATCAACGGATTCAAGTCCTTTCCGGAAAAGACCAGCATCCACTTCCCCGAGGGCATCTGCGCCGTGGTGGGGCCCAACGGCTGCGGTAAGAGCAACCTGGTCGACGCCATCCGCTGGGTCATGGGCGAGCAGAGCGTCAAGACGCTGCGCGGCAAATCCATGGAAGACGTCATTTTCGCGGGCTCCAAGGACAAGCCGCCGCTGAACATGGCCGAGGTGTCCCTGACCCTGGTCAACGACAACGGTACGGCCCCTGAAGAACTCAAGGACTACTCGGAGATCATGCTCACACGGCGGCTGTACCGCTCGGGAGAGAGCGGCTACTTCCTCAACAAGCGCCCTTGCCGCCTGAAGGACATCCGCCACGTCTTCCTGGGCAGCGGCCTGACAACCCGCTCCTATGCCATCATCAGCCAGGGCAACGTGGGCGCGATCACCGAGGCCGGCCCGGAAGAGCGCCGCTACTTCATCGAGGAGGCCGCCGGCATCACCCGCTACAAAGCCCGCAAGGACGAGACCCTTCGCAAGATCAAGGCCACCAATCAGAACCTGCTGCGGGTGCAGGACATCATTTCCGAAATCGAGCGCCGCCTGCGCAGCCTCAAACGCCAGGTACAGAAGGCCAAGCGCTACAAGAAGTACCAGCAGCGCATCCGGGAACTGGACATCCGCCTGGGCGTGGCCCGCTATGAGCAGTGGCGCCGCAAGATCGCCGAGATCGGCGCCATGCTGTCGCAGCTCAAAGACGCCGACATGGGCCACCAGACCAACCTTCAGCAGATCGATGCGGCCATCGAGGAGATCCGCGTCAAGCGGCTGGAGAAGGAAAAGGAGATCAGCGCCCGCCGGGCCAAGCGCTTTGAGGCCCAGCGGCAGGCCGACCGCGCCGAAAACGACCTGGCCCACCTCAAGGAGGAAAGCCGGCGGCTGAAACGCGAGGCCGAGGAACTGGAAGCGGCCCGCGAGGAACTGCGCCGCAACAACAAGACCATCGAGGCCGACATCGCCGCCCTGGAACGGGAAAACGCCGAACTGCGCGAAAAAATCGAGGCAGCCGGCAACCGCCTCCGGGAGCTGCAGGCCGCCTCCCAGGAAACGCGGCAGCGCCTAGAAGAACGTCGGCAGCGCCTGGAGCGGCACAAGTCGGCCCTCATGGACCTGGTGACCCGCGAGGCCGCCCACAAGAACATGCTGCAGTCCGCCATGAACAACCGCGAAAGCCTGCAGCGGCGCCTCAAGCGCGCCGACGAACAGGAAGCCGCCGCCAGCCGCGAGGTCGAAACCCTGACGGCGCAGGAGCAGAGGGCCCGCGAGCAGCATCGCCGGCTGCAGGAGGAGATCCGCGTGGTCGACAGCCGCATCGAAACCACCCGGGCGGCCCTGGACCGCAAGAGCCGTGAACTGGGCGAACAGGTCAAGGCCGCCCAAGCGCTCGAACTCGAGCGCCACAAGGCCATTTCGCGGCACACCACCCTCAAAAAAATGGAGGACAGCTTCGAGTGGTACCGGGGCGGTGTGCGCGCTATCATGAAGGACCGGTCCGAAACCGGACTCGCCCCGCAGGCCGCGGACGGCATCATCGGCCTGATGGTCGACATCCTGGAGCCGCAGCAAGGCTACGAGACGGCGGTCGAAGCCGTGCTGGGCGAATCCCTGCAGTATGTCCTGGTTAGCGACCAGGACACCGGCCGGCGGGCCATCGACTTCCTGCAGACGGAAAGCGCGGGCCGCAGCGGCTTTATCCCGGTCTCCGCCCTCAAGGCCATTGCGGTGCCCGAGGGTGCCCGCCCTGACCCCGAAAAGAGCCTGCTGCACCACGTGGCGGTTCAGCCCGGATTCGAAGCTATCGCCGAAGCCCTGCTGGGCCACGTCACCCTGGCCCGGGACCTGGAAGAGGCCCTGGAAATCTTCAACGCCAACGGCAAATCACAGAGCGTGGTAACCCCCGACGGCCAGCTGATCAGCCGACGCGGTATCATGGTTGGCGGCAGCAGCGAGAACCTAGCCGGCATCCTCGCCAAGAAAAACGAGATCCGCCAGCTGGCCCAGCAGATCGCCTCCCTGGAGCAGCAAATCCAGGCGGCCCGCAAGCACCAGGACGAAATTGAACAGCAGGTGCGGGAACTGGAAATCGAACTGCAACAGCTCCTCGAGGAGAAGAGCGAACTGGACGCCGATCTCGGCGCGGCGGAAAAGGAGTGTTTCCGGCTGGAAGAAACCCTCAAGCTCGCTCGGCAGCGACTGGAGATCGCGCGCCTGGAACAGGAACAGTTCATGGGCGAGGAAATGGACCTCGACGAAGAACTGGCACGCCAGAAGGAGACCCTGGAGCGCCTGGCGAAGGAAGTGCGCCAAGCCCAGGAGCAGGTCAACCGGGCGAGCCTGGAGGTCGAGACGCTTTCGGCCGAGGTGGAGCGCAGCGCAGCGGATGTGGTCGAACTCCAGCTGGAGTACAACGCCCTGAAAAGCCGCTTCGAGAACAACCGCGGCACCCTGCAGCGGCTGAACGCCTTCTACCGCGACGGGCAGGCCCGCTACGAGAAAACCGGCGAGGAAATCGCCCACAAGCGCCGCAAGGCCCGGGAGGCCGAAGAGGCCATGGGAGCCCTGCGCAGCCGGCTGGAGGCCCTCTACGAGTCTCTCAAGCGCATGGACCGGGAGATCGACAGCCAGACCGCGGCCTATGCCGAGATCGACAGCGCGCTGAAGGAAAAGGACTCGGCCGTCAACCGCATCCAGAGCGAACGCGAGGCGCTGTCGGAGAAGATCCGCATGCTGGAACTGGACCAGAACCGGCTGCAGATGCAGTGCGAGAACACGGCCGCCCGGCTCCTGGAGAGCTACCATAAGCCTCTGGCCCAGCTCCAAAGGGAAGTGGCGGCGAGCGACGCGTCCCGGGAGGACGGTGCCGAAGCGCCCTCGCCGGAGCAGATGGAAGAGGAACTCGCCACCCTGCGCCAGCGCCTGGAGCGCATCGGGGACGTCAACCTGGAAGCACCCGGCGAGTTCGACGAACTCAGCGAACGGTTGGACTTCCTGGTAAAGCAGCGCGACGACCTGGTCAGTGCCATTGACGACCTCAAGCGTGTGGTCAACAAAATCAACCGCGTCACCCAGAAACGTTTTATGGAGACCTTCGACGCTGTCAACGAAAAGCTCAAGGAAGTCTTTCCGCGGCTCTTCGAGGGTGGTTCGGCCAAGCTGGTGCTAACCGAACCCTCCAAGCCCCTGGAAACCGGGGTGGAGTTCATGGTTCATCCGCCCGGCAAAAAACTCACCCGCATGAGCCTGCTCTCGGGCGGTGAGAAGGCCATGGCGGCCATCGCTTTCATCTTCTCCATCTTCCTGCTCAAGCCGGCTTCTTTCTGCCTGATGGATGAAATCGACGCGCCCCTGGACGAGGCCAACATCTACCGTTTCAACAACATGCTCAAGATCATCGGTGAGAAATCCCAGATCATCATGATCACGCACAACAAGAAGAGCATGGAATTCGCCGACATGCTCTTCGGTGTCACCATGGAGAAGAAAGGCGTCTCCAAACTCGTATCGGTCAACCTCAACCGCAAAGACACCCTTAACTGACCGGGCGCAACCCGGCAGCAGTACACGGAGCAGCAGCATAGAAAATGGATTTCAGCGCGATCAGTGATTTACTCGATTCCCTGATGCCGGGCATCTCTCCGGTATGGTGGGGTGCCGGCATCGCCGTGGTGGTCCTCCTCGTCCTGTTGATCGTGCTGGTGCTCAGGCGCAGGCCTCCAGAACCTGCCGAGGCGCCGGAAGCGGCATCGGAAAAGGCAGTGCAGGAGGGTGCGGCATCTTTTGACACGGCAGAGGGGGAAGCCAAGGCCATCGACCTGCCGGCGGCCGAACCCGTGCCCGCCGAGCCCGCGCCCCCAGAAGAACCCGAACCGGCAGTACTGCCGGCGGAAAGGCCCCAGGCGGCCGAGGCCGCGACCGAAGGACAGGCGACCGAAGCGCCTGCGGGCCCGGGGCTGTTCGGGCGTCTGAAAAGCGGCCTGGCCAAGACACGCAGCACCTTTAGCGGGAGCCTGGATCGTCTCTTCGGCGGCCGGCGCATGGACGAAGAGGCCCTGGAAGACCTGGAGGAACTGCTGATCACTTCGGACATCGGGGTGCGCACGGCCACCGAGCTCACCGAGCGTATTGCGGCCCGCAGCGACGAGTTTTCTGACAGCGAGGGACTCCGACGGGTGCTGCGAGAGGAAATCCTGGCCATCCTGGAGAAAAGCACCTCCGCGCCGGCGCAAGACGATGCGGAAACCAAACCGCGGGTCATCATGGTGGTGGGCGTCAACGGTGTGGGCAAAACCACTACCATCGGAAAGCTGGCGGCCCACTACACCGCCGCCGGAAAAAGTGTACTGCTGGCGGCCGCAGACACTTTCCGCGCGGCGGCCATGGAACAACTCGAGATCTGGGCGCAGCGCGCCGGTGCCGAAATCGTGCGCCACCGCGACGGCTCCGATCCGGCCGCCGTGGCCTATGACGCCGTGGAGGCCGCCCTGGCGCGCGGCAGGGACATCGTGCTGGTGGACACCGCCGGGCGGCTGCACACCAAGGTCAACCTGATGGAGGAACTCAAGAAGATCCGCCGCACCATCGCCAAGAAGCTGCCCGACGCCCCCCATGAAACCCTGCTGGTGCTGGACGCCACCACCGGGCAAAACGCCCTGTCCCAGGCCACCATGTTTCACGAGGCCCTGGGCATTACCGGCATCTGTCTGACCAAATTGGACGGCACGGCCAAAGGCGGCATCGTCATTGGTATCTGCGACACCCTGCAGGTCCCGCTGGCCTACATCGGCGTCGGGGAAGGGATCGAGGACCTCCAGCATTTCGACCCCGTCCGGTTCACCGAAGCCCTCTTCTAGCCATACCCGGGATGTGAACCGGACCCTGCCCCGATTTGCCCGGTGGTGGACGGCCGCAAACCCGCCGTGATACAGCGTTTACAGCCCTTGAAGCCCGTAAAAGCCTGTCAGGAAGCACTTTACACCAAAAATAATCCAAAAATGCCCGGTGGATGCTGTTTTGTGTTGACATCAAAAAAAAGCTGCAGTAACTGCAAGAAAATCAGGTAGAAATGCTTTAGGCGCAATCCAAAACAGGAAAGGGGGATAGCATCATGACAAAGTCGGAACTGGTTGAAAAAATGGCTAAAGACGCAGGAATTTCCAAAGCCGCCGCTGCGGCGGCGCTGGATTCCTTCATGGAGGGTGTCACCAAGGCCCTGAAAAAGAAGAACGGCAAGGTAACGCTGGTGGGCTTCGGCACCTTCTCCAAAGTCCGCCGCAAGGCCCGCAAGGGACGCAATCCTCAGACCGGCGAGGCCATCAAGATCAAGGCCTGCAACGTCGTCAAGTTCAAGCCCGGCAAGAAGTTAAAAGACGCCATCTAAAGAAAAGTCATCCCACGACAGGCGAATGTCACCACCGGCGGCCAGCAATGACCGCTGATGGTGTAGTTCGCCTGTCGTGTTATCCGCTCCCCTGCCCAGCGTGGCCGATACAATGGTTTTTGGGTCTGAGACCTGACAGTTGGCGCCTCCTATCTGACGCCTGACACCTCGTCAGTACCTGACATCAAACCCTGAAAACGCTCCCGTGGCCGCCTGCTCCTGCACCTGCAGATCGTCCACACGGGCCGTCGGTGGTCCCTGGCGACACCAGTCCAGCATGGCGTCCACCTGGGCGCGGGTTCCCTCGAAAACGGCCTCCACGGTTCCGTCGGGCAGGTTCCGGACCCATCCCGAAACCCCGATGCGACGGGCGGCCTGTCGGGTCTCGGCACGAAAAAAAACGCCCTGCACCCGACCGCTGACAATCACGTGTGCGCGCACTCGCTCGTTCACGGCTCTCCTCCTGACGGTTCTTCTGTTCCCGCCGGCCGAGCGCTCTCCCCGATCATCCGGCGGTATTGCGCCTCCGTCATAATGGTCACCCCCAGCCGCCGGGCCTTGTCCAGCTTGGTGCGGCCAACCTTTTCCCCGCAGACCAGGTAGTCGGTCCTGCGGCTCACCGTGCTCTGCACGCGTGCCCCCAGGCGGCGGGCTTCCTCCTGCATCTCTTCGCGCGAACCGCCCTGCATTTTGCCCGTAAAGACGATGCCCTTGCCGGCCACCGGGCTCCGGACCTCGGGTTGCGACTCGGCCAGCGGCGTGCGCTGAAGGTTGAACCCCAGCGCCAACATGTGGCGGAAAGTGTCGGCCACGGCCGCTAGGCCGGCGGTGATGGAGTGGCTGGTAATCTCCCCGAAGCCGTGGATCTTTTCGATGTCCTCGGCCTTTACTTCCAGCAGTTTTTCAAGCGGAAAGTAGGCCAGCAGCCGGCGGCTCTCCCCCTTGCCCAGGTCGGGGATACCGAAGGCGGCCAGAAAGCGCCAGTCCTCCACCGGCTTGCTGCGGCTGAGTGCCAGGGCCTCGGCCAGGTTGCGGGACTGCACCGGTCCGAACCCCAGCCTCTCGAAGTCCTCCCGGTCCATGGCGTAGATCTTCTCCAGCGTGTCATAGCCGGCGGCCACCAGCTTCTCGACCGTCTTAATACCGAACCAGTCGGCGGTTCCCAGGGTCTGGAACCAGTAACGGATGCGCTGCACCGCCTGGGCGCGGCAGGCGGGGTTGCGGCACTTGAGGAAATCGTTCTGCCAGTTGAGCTGCCCACCGCAGGAGGGGCACTGTTCCGGGATGGTGAAGTCGTCGGAAGGGGTGATGACGCGCTCGATCTTGGGAATCACTTCCCCGCTGCGGATGATCTCGATGCGTGCCCCGCGGCCGGGCCGGATGCGCTTCACCATGCCGGCATGGTGAGCGGTCACGCGCCGAATGGTGGCGCCGGAGAGCGAAACGGGCGCCACCTGCAGCACCGGGGTCACGTTGCCGGTGCGCCCCACCTGCCACTGGATCTCCTCAACAGTGGTCACGGCGGTCTCCCCGCGGGTCTTGATGGCGATCTGCCAGCGGTAGTGGTGGGCCGTAGCGCCCATGTGAGCCCGCAGGCGCTCGTCGGTCACCTCGGCTACCATGCCGTCAGTGGGGTAGTCCACTTTGGCCATCAGCTCTTCGCTGATAGCCGCGATGTTCTCGACCATCTCCTGGCCGCCGCCGGTCCAACTGGGCAGTTCGCTGTAAGGCACAAAGTGCACGGCACCGTCCTGCAGCGCCTGGCGGGCGTGCTCGTTGAGCACGTCCGAGGCGATGATACCCACCACCATGTTGCGCGGGTGTTCGAACTCGGAGGCCAGGTGCTCCTCGAAGTAGGACTTGCGGATGACGATCTCGCCCAGCCCCTTTCCGCGGCCTCCCAGCGGAATGACACCCTTGTCGAAAGCACTGCTGATCTCGTAGCCCACCTCGCCGTTTCCCCGCGTTACGAACACGTCGCCGTCGTCCCGCGCGGCCAAGCCGTCGAGCTTGGGCGTCACCCGGAAGAGAACCTCCTCGATGCCTATCTGGCGGGCCTCCTTCTCCACGCGGTCCACGAAACGCTGCAACTGGTCGCGGGTGTAAGCTTTCTCGGTGGAGAGCATGGGTACCGGGTGGCGGATCTTCCGGCGGGATTCGAAGACTTCGGGCTCCACACGATGCAGGAATGGATGCTGCGGATCCAGGCGCCGCAGCTTCTCCACCAGTTCGTCGTACTCGCGGTCGCTGATCAGCGGCTGCCCGCTGCGGTAAGCCTGGTTGTACTTTTCCAGGTCCGCGGCCAGTCTGTCGATGTCGTCATTCATTTTTTCAAGGCGTAAAGGGACCAAGGCTTACAGGTGCAAAGTGATCCTCTTCCCGGGGCATTCGGGTTGAGCAGCGACGCGCCGGAGGGGCGCTATGTTGAAAAAGCTTCCAGTCGATGCAGCGCCAGATCGGCCACCGCCCGGCAGGCGGCGTGTCGTCCCTCCCGGAAAGCCGGCTTCCGGAAGCCCGGCCGCCAGTGGAGCGTCGACAGGTCATCGGAGACCACCAGCATGCCGGCCAGCGGCGCCCGCCGGAAGGCGGCCACCGAGAAAAGCGCCGAGAGTTCCATCTCCACGGCCAGACAGCCCCGTTGCCGGTAGTATTCGACCTTCCGCGGGGTTTCGCGGTAGATGGCGTCGGTGGACCACACCGGCCCCTCCACCACCGGGCAGCCCTGTCGGCCGGCGGCCCGTATCAACGCCTGCGCCAGCTCCGGTGCAGGCGTCGAAAAGAAGGGGGCTTCCCCCGGCCCTTCTTCCGCCCTCCGTCGACGGTAGTGCCGCGAGGTTCCCTCGTCGATGAAGGCCCTCTGCGGTACGATCAGGCTGCCGATGTCGGCCGCAGCGGATATGGCGCCGCACCAACCGCAGAAGAGGACTTCGCGGGCCCCCCAACACAGGAGTGTCTCCAGGATCATGGCCGCGTACGGCGCACCCACCACGGGCCCCGCCACCGCCACGCCTCCGTCGGGATCGGCGGGGACGGCCAGCTCGCTGATGTAGAGGGGGTATCGCCGGCCTTCCGCCAAGCCGCAGAGCCGGCAGATGCGCTCAAGGTCCGGTCGCGTGGCCGCCATGACGGCCACAGGCCCCAGCCGGGGAGAGCGCTTCCCGCGCACGGGCCGGACGATGGCGTCATCGACGCTCATGACCACCGCTCTCTTGCCGGCGGCCGCCGCTACTGCGGGCCCGCCAGCGCGCCGAGTTCGTCCTTGACCTCATCAATGATGTCGTAGAGCCAAAGAACGTCCTCAATGCTGAGCCGTCCCGCGCGGACCGGCGCCCGGTCGCTACCGTCCTTCTTCTTCAGGATGCGCGGGCCGATCTGCAGCTTGGGCTGCCCGCCGGCGTACTGGTTGATGGAAATGATCAGGCCCGTGTCTTCACAGCGCCACTGTTTGAGTACAACGTCTTTATCGGGATCGAAAGGCATGCGAGTTCCTTGTCTAGGTTGAAATCTTGGAAAAATCCGCAAAACGTGCGAACAGGCCGGCGATCTTTCCCAGCAGCGCCAGTCGGTTGGTGCGCAGGGCGGCGTCCTCGGCCATGACCATCACGGCGTCGAAAAAAGCGTCCACACGCCCTTTGAGCGAGGCGATGGCGCCCAGGGCCTCCTGGAAGGCGCCCTGCGCCAGCTGGGAAGACACCTGCTGATCGATCTGTCGGAAAGCGCTGTAGAGCCCGCTCTCGGCTGCATCCTGGAAGAGGCGTTCGTCCACGTCGCCGGCCTGCTCCTGGCCGGACTTGCGGATGATATTGACCACGCGCTTG
>JAMOVG010000067.1 GCA_027061725.1 Desulfobacteraceae bacterium | reverse complement strand
GGCCGTGCGCAGCGAGGTGCACCGCGTGGCCAGGGGCGACTGGCTGACGGTCCTGGCGGATGTCGTGAAAGACAAGGGTATCGAATCGCTGCTTTACGGCCCCGGCACCTGGCTGGCCGCCGAGCTTGAGGGCGCCTGGGCGGCTTCCGCACCGCCGGCGCCGCGGCTGCGGGCCTACGACGCCGAGGTGGAGGGCTTCAAGAAGGAACTTTTCAAAATCCACGCCGGCATCACCACCACGCGGGGCGCCATCGCCGACACCGGGGCCCTGATCCTGTGGCCCACGGCCGAAGAGCCGCGGCTGATCTCGCTGGTGCCGCCCGTGCACCTCGCCGTGCTGGACGCCGAAAACATCTACCCCTCCTTTGCCGAGGCCATGGCCCGCCAGCAGTGGCCGCAGGGTATGCCCACCAACGCGCTGCTGGTCTCGGGCCCCTCCAAGACCGCCGACATCGAGTTTACGCTGGTCTTCGGCGTGCACGGGCCCAAGGAACTGGTGGTGATTGTGAGGGAAAGCGGGAAGTGAGCAGTTTGAAGTGAGAAGCAGGGCGTCGACCGCATTGCGACGGGCCACGGACAAAAGCGTCCGTGCGGGGCCGTGGCCGGTTTTGCCGGTGGCTGATTGACCAACGACGGACTACGGACAACAGACAACGGACGAAGAACAATGCTGACATTTGCCGAGTCGTACGAAGAGGTTTACGGGTCGTTTCAATGGCGCATTCCGGAGCGCTACAACATCGGGGTGGACATCTGCGACCGGCAGGAGCCCGGGACCGTGGCGCTGATCTACGAGGGCGATGACGGAAGTGTGCGCAAGTATACTTTCGGCGAGCTGCGGCGGCTCTCCAACCGGCTGGCCAACGCCCTGCAGGCCCACGGGCTGGGGGCCGGCGAGCGCATGGGCATCCTGCTGTCCCAGAGCGTGGAGACCGCCCTGTGCCACATCGCCGCGTATAAACTGGGCGCCGTGGCCATACCGCTTTTCACCCTCTTCGGCACTGACGCCTTGGCTTACCGGCTGTCCGACAGCCGCGCGCGGGCGGTGGTCACCGACCGCGATAACCTGGAGAAGATCCTCTCCATCCGTGCAGACCTCCCGGAGCTGAAGACGATCCTGGTCGTGGGCGGCGGCGGAGCGGGCACCGTGGATTTCTGGGCGTCGCTGGAAAAGGGCGCCGACCACTTTTCGCCGGTCGACACGCGGGCCGACGACCCGGCCCTGATCATTTACACCTCGGGCACCACGGGGCCGCCCAAGGGGGCGCTGCACGCCCACCGCACCCTGCTGGGGCACCTGCCGGGGGTGGAGTTCCCGCACAACTTCTTTCCGCAGCCGGGCGACCTGTTCTGGACACCGGCCGACTGGGCCTGGATCGGGGGGCTGATCGACGTGCTTTTTCCCAGCTGGCACCACGGCGTGCCGGTGCTGGCCTACCGGGCGCGCAAGTTCGACCCCGAGTTCGCCTTCGACCTCATGGCGCGCCACGGCGTGCGCAACGCCTTTCTGCCGCCCACGGCGCTGAAGCTGATGCGCCAGGTCGGGGACGCCGACCGGCGCTTCAACCTGCGCCTGCGCAGCATCGGCAGCGGCGGCGAAACCCTGGGCGAGGAGCTGCTGGAGTGGGGCCGCCGGACGCTGGGGGTGGAGATCAACGAGTTCTACGGACAGACCGAGGTCAACCTGGTGGTGGGCAACTGCGCACGCATTATGCCCATCCGGCCGGGATCCATGGGGCGCGCCATCCCCGGCCACCGCGTGCAGATCGTGGACGACGGGGGCAACGTACTGCCCGACGGGGAGACCGGCAACATCGCCATCGCGGCACCGGATCCGGTCATGTTTCTTGAATACTGGAACAATCCCGATGCCACGCGCGGGAAATTCATCGGAAACTGGTGCCTGACCGGCGACATGGGGCGCCGCGACGAGGACGGCTACCTGTGGTTCGTGGGCCGCGAGGATGACCTGATCACCAGCGCCGGCTACCGCATGGGCCCGGGCGAAATCGAGGACTGCCTGCTGCGGCATCCGGCCGTGGCCCTGGCGGCGGTAGTGGGCAAGCCCGACCCGGTGCGCACCCAGATCGTCAAGGCCTTCATCGTGCTCAAACCCGGTACGCGATCCGATGATGAACTCAAAAAGGAAATTCAGCAGTTCGTGCGGCAACGCCTGGCGGCCCACGAGTACCCCCGTGAAGTCGAGTTTGTGGACACGTTGCCCATGACCGCCACGGGAAAGATCATCCGCAAACAGCTAAGAGAAAAGGAGAGCGATTGATGATACCAGAGATCAAGAACATCCTGTATGCTACCGACCTTTCTGAAAGCGCCCGGCACTGCTTCGGCTATGCCGCCAGCCTCTCGGAGCGCTACGGCGCCACGATCACCATCTTGCACGTGCTGGAAGACCTGACGCCCAGCACCGTCATCCGGGTGCGGGAGATCATGGGCGAGAAGCAGTGGCTGGAGCTGCTGGAACGCAACAAGCAGCAGATCATCGACAAGATCCACAAGCGCATCGAGGAGCTGTGCCAGGACGCGAGCAACGGCAAGACGGCCTGCAACTTCCAGGTGGGCGACATCCTTATCCCGGAGGGACCGGCGGTCGCCACCATCCTGGAAACCGCGGACAAAAGCGGTGCCGATATCATCGTCATGGGCACCCACGGCTACGGCACCTTCAAGGAGGCCCTCATGGGCAGCACCGCCCGCCGGGTAGTGCGCCGCAGCCCGGTGCCGGTGCTGACGGTTCGCCTGCCGCAGGAATAAGGGCGCGGCACAGAGGGGCAAAGGCACAGCGGCACCAAGGGGAGGAACCCTTGCACCTTGTGCCTTTGCTTTACCTCCCGAACACCAGATCCGGCAGCCAGGTGATGGTCTGGGGGAAAATCACCAGCAGCGCCAGGCCGATGAGCTGCAGGATAACGAAGGGGATGATCCCCCGGTAGATGTGGGCGATGGTGATCTCGCCGGGCGCCACGCCCTTGAAGTAGAACAGGGCATAGCCGAAGGGCGGCGTCAGGAAAGACGTCTGCAGGTTGACGCACATCAGCATGGCGAACCACAGGGGGTTGAAGTCCAGCTCCATGGCGATGGGCGTGAAGATGGGCACCGTCACCAGCAGGATGGCGGCCCAGTCGATGAACATGCCCATGAAGAAGACGATGGCCATCATGATGACCAGCACCACGTAGCGGTTCAGGCCGGTGCCCAGCAGGAAGTCCGCCACCACGTCCCCTCCGCCCATGCTCAGGAACACCGTGCTGAACCACTTGCCGCCGATGAAGAGCATCATGATCATGGCGGTGGTCTTGTAGGTGGCCAGGCCGGCTTCCCAGAGTACTTTCCAGTTGAGCCTGCGGTTGAACAGGGCCAGCACCATGGCGCCCACCACGCCCAGGGCGGCGGCCTCGGTGGGGGTGGCGATGCCCGTCAGAATGGCGCCCATGACGGTCAGTATCAGCGCCATGGGCGGGATCAGGGATTTGAGCGTCATGGCCCACTTCTGGGCGGCGGTGTGGGTGCGGTCCTCTTCGGGAATGGGCGGCCCCAGCTCGGGGTTGATGTAGCAGCGGCCCACGATGTAGATGAAGTAGAGCGCCGAGAGGATCAGCCCC
>JAMOVG010000066.1 GCA_027061725.1 Desulfobacteraceae bacterium | reverse complement strand
ATCCCCCAGGACTGAAAGCCGCCCGGCGCCGGCCAAATGCCCCCTCGGGGCGGGTGCCCGGCGGCCGCCGCACCGGAGAGATCAATGGATTCCAGTCTTCGCCGCGCTATTTTTCGACAGGTGGAAAACGAACCCTTCGCCCGGACGCTGGGCCTGCGGCTGGTGGAACTGCGGCAGGGCTTTTCAGCCGTCGAGATGATCTACCAACCCGAAAACATGGACAATATCTACCAGCGCGCCCACGGCGGGGCACTGTTTGCGCTGATCGACGAAGCCTTCGAGACCGTGGGGCAGTCCGAAGGGGAAGTCGTGGTGGCCCTGACGGTAAACGTCACTTATGTCGCCAGCCCACAGCCCGGTGCCCGCCTGCGGGCCGAAGCACGGCAGTACAGCCGCACGCGCAAGACCGCCGGCTACCGTATCGAGGTGCACGACGAACAGGGGACCCTGATCGCGTCCTGCCAGGCCCTCGGCTACTGCACCGGAAAGCCGGTTCCCTTCGTCTGACCGCGGGCGCTCTGCCCGATTCCCATTTTCTGCAAAAACGCCTGCCGTGAAGAACCTCGGAAGAATCGTCCCAATAGCCCCGGTTTGCGGCCGGCCCATCTCCTTCCCACGGTTGCCGCGCTGGATTGCTGCCGCCAAAGCGTGCACTGGCCGGCCTTCCCCGCTTCCGGAACCCGCCGCTGTGTGAAATAATTTTCCTACGATTCAGCTTCCTTTTTCATAGTTTCAAGGGTGCCTCGACGAAGGCAAACATCTTTAACTATCTGTAAACACATTAAATAAAAATATTTTTTGAGTTAGCACACTTCTTGCATTAGTGATCGTGGCGAATGAAAATCGGCATGGAGAAACGGTTTCTCCACGGTTACAGGAAAGTTGGGGAGGAGGCTTAATCCTGGAGGCGTAATGGACGAAGCGCAGCGAAAACACCTGGAAGACAGGCTGCGGCAGATGCTGCAGGACCTCAAAGAAAAGCAGAGGCCGGGGAAAAAGAAGAAGCCGGCTTTGGATCCGGTGGATGACAAGGGAGTCATCCGGAGACGACGCGGCAAGCCGGACAAGCGTATCTCCGGATGCGGTAAACAAAGCGGTTCCGAAACCTCCTGCTGAGAAATCGCCAGGGCCGGCCGGATCCCTGCGGTCCGTGTTACCGGCAACGATCACAAGGCCGTTGATGAACGCAAACACCACCACATCGCTGGCAGGCATACCGAAAGTACTGCTCAAGTCGCTGGAGACCTGTGAAGGCGGTACGGTCCAGTACCAGCAGCTGGCCACTGTCTGCCTGTTGGACGCCGGGCTGAGCCTGGCGGTTCTGCACGCCGCCGCAAAGACCCGCCCCGGGAAGCGCACCGGAGGCGGGCTTGAGACCGCCGTCCGGCAGCTGGGAACGGCCGCCTTGCGGCAGCTGATTGTCGCCATGCTGGTGGAACAGTGCGCCCTGCCGGCCAAATCCCAAACCCAGGAAAGCCTGATGGGTATCTGGCGGCACAGCCTGAGGTGCGCCTTCATCGCGCGGCGGCTGGCCCGCGCAACAGAAACGGTTGCCCCCGAAGAGGCTTACCTGGCGGGTCTGATCCACGACGTTGGTAAACTTGCTCTCATTGGCTCCAGGGGAGCGGCGGCGGAGCTGCGACGCCACGCCGGCATCGGTGCGCTGATGGTGGAGCAGGCCACGGGCGACACGCTGCTGGCTGACGCCGTGCGCTACCACCACGAAAGCCTGGAGCGGATATCCGGCGGCTTTGCACTGGTCCGGATCGTCTATCTGGCCAATCGGCTGAGCCACCGACGCAAAGCAGATTTTGCCCCCGAAGACAAAATAGCGAACCGCCTGTGCGGTATTTCGTCCGGGTTGCTTGCGCGCGTCCTGCAGGGGGCGGAGGAGGATTTCCAGGAAGCGCTCCGGTTTCTGGAGGGCGGACACGCAAGCGACATCAATCCCGGCAACGGGGAGGAGCACTACCTGCGCAACTGCCGCCGCGAAATCAACGAACGCTGCATGCTCTCGGCCGGGTTGCAGAGCCTGCTGGATGCCGAACCGCAGACCCAGGCCGTTTTGCGATCGCTGGCCGATGGGCTTAAGATTCATTTCGATATTCACCGGCTGATGTTTTTCCTGCCGGCCGAGGACGGCACACGACTGCTTCCGGCGGCGGTCAAGGGGTGTCCGGGACCGCCGCCGGGTACGGCGGTGGCGCTGGAAAAATCGGCCAAGGGGATTCTGGTCGAATGCTTCGAGCAGGGCCGCGTGACCGACTCGTTCGGTTTGCACGGCCCGTGTCTGCCCACCATCGCCGATGAACAGATCCTGCACCTGCTTGGCAGCGAGGGGGTGTGCTGTGCACCCCTGCAGTTTGCGGGTCGCTGCCGGGGGATCGTGGCCATGGGGACCAGCCCTGAGATCGTGAGAAGACTGCGGGACGGGGCCGGCCTTCTGGCGCAGCTGACCGCCTCCACGGCCCGATTTCTCGGGCGGCAACGCCCTGTACCGGGCCGCCGACAGGCGCCGGCGCGAATCTCGCGAAAGATACTGCACGAAGTCAACAACCCGCTGGGCATCGTCAAGAACTACCTGCGGCTGTTGAGTCGCAAGCTTCCAGCGGACCACGAAGGTCGAGCAGATTTGAAACTGGTACTCGAGGAAATAGATCGCATCGGGCTGATATTAAAAAAATACGCCTACACCATACCATCGGAAATGCCGATCCGGCGTCCCATTGAGCTGAACCGGCACCTGGCCGAATTCATGCAGATGCTGGACAAAACCCTCCTGCAACCGCGCGGGATCCGGCTGCGAACGATCTTGGACCCAACGCTGCCACCCGTGGCCACTGACTGGAATGCGCTCAAGCAGATCCTGCTGAACCTGGTCAAGAACGCCGCCGAAGCCATGCCCGACGGCGGCCGGCTACTGTTCCGTACGCGTCGGGTTTCCGACGCCGGGGAGAAGATTTCGGCGGCCCGCGTTTCCGGTGTCGAGATTACCGTCGCCGACAGCGGTCCGGGGATCGACCCGGGGATTGCGCGCCGTCTGTTCGAGCCCCACGTCTCTTCCAAGAGAGGCGACCACGCTGGATTGGGCCTGTATGTCGTGCGCATGCTGGTGCGTGCCCTGGGCGGTCGGCTGCAGTTCGGCAGCCGGCCGGGCAGGGGAACCGTCTTTAGAATTTTCCTGCCCTGCTGAGCCTTTCCCGAAAGCACCCGCCGGGGTGGCTTGTACGATTTCTTCGATTTCCGCCGTTTTTCTGCAACGCACTTTTCAGATAATAACCGGTTGACATCCTTATGGGTCTTTTATATATCCCCCAACTAGTACATTGTGGCTGGAAGAGGTCTTTACCGGCCTCGATCCCGGATCTCACAGGAGAGGCATGCATGAACTTTTTACCAAAGGTTCTGGTAATCGACGATGAACTGCGAATCTGCGAGAGCATCAAGGCGCTGTTGCAGAGTCACAACTACCAGGTCGATTACATTACCTGCCCAGCGGAGATCGGGGAAGCGCTCGGCAGGAAGCGCTACGATCTTTTTCTGCTGGACTTGTGCATGCCGGAGATCAGTGGATTCGACGTGCTCGAAAAGATCCTGGCCGACGATCCGGAGGCCTTCGTAATCATGATCACCGGCTACGCATCC
>JAMOVG010000065.1 GCA_027061725.1 Desulfobacteraceae bacterium | reverse complement strand
GACGCAAACGGAAACGAAGTCGTGCGCAACGCGCCGCCCTTCACCCAGGGCGCCAACCTGGGGGGGTTCTACCGCATGCGGGGCTACCCCTTCAACCGCTTTCACGATCGCTCGGTGATCTATACCACGGCCGAGTACCGTTACACTTTGAAGTGGAACCCCCTGGGCAACGTATCCTGGCTGAAGTTTCTCAACACGGACTGGATGCAGCTGGTGGGCTTCGTGGAGGGTGGGCGCGTGGCCGACGCGTATGACCTGGGAGAACTTTTCAGCGACTGGAAGTTCGACGCCGGCGCCGGGCTGCGCTTCCTGATGTCCGGCGGGGTCATACGGCTGGATTTTGCCGTTTCCGACGAGGGCAGCCAGATATGGGCCATGTTCGGCCACCCCTTCTGAAGCATCTGCTTCATCATGCGCGGCAGGCACGTGAGAAACGCCATGGGGCGCATCATGGACAACAGTTGCATGCCCGGCACTGAAAGGCGAAAACCCGCTTCGCCTAAACAGTTTGCCTTTCTCTGCGCGCCGCCGATACCTGTCCGCCTCCTGAAGCCACGTGTACGCCTATCAGCAAGGGGCCCGGCATCCATCATGTCAGGCGTTACTTGCCATTGCCCCGGCAAGGGGCAGGGGCCGCATTGACAGACCCCTTCTGACGTGATTATTTTACATAAAGCTTTCATTTCATCCCTGCGGCGGATCATCCCCAGCGAAAGATCGAGCGATGTCGGAACCATCACCGGCCCCCCATGAAAAGGCCAAACGAGCACGGTTGCCCCTGGGCAAAACCCTCCCGATCGCCGCGGTGGTGCTGCTCGTATACACGCTGGCGGGCTTCTTCCTTGCGCCGCCGCTTATCAAGAGACAGCTGGAAAGCTATGTCAAGACGGCTCTCGGCCGCCGGTTAACCATCGGACGGGTGCGTCTCAACCCCTTCCGTCTCAGTCTGGAGCTCGAGGGGGCGTCCATGACCGAGGCCGACGGAAAACCGCTGCTGGCGTTCGATCGTTTCAGGGCCGATGTTGAACTCAGAAGTCTGGCCGACTGGGCGTGGGTCTTTTCCGAGGTGCGCCTGGACCGCCCCCGGGTCAACCTGCGCATCGCGCCCGACGGCGTGTCCAACGTATCGCGCCTGATGACCGATGCCGCCGGGGCGGACACGCCCGACGAGTCTCCGGCGGCGCCCGAACCCTCCTCCCGCCTGCGCCTGGATTTCCGGCACCTGGCGATCCACGACGGCGAGTTGGTGATTTCCGACGAGTCCCAGCCGCAGCGGCCCGAGGCCGTGGTGAAGCCCATCAACCTGGAGATCCGTAACCTAACCACGCTGCCCGGAAACGACGGCCGCCAGGCCGTGACCGCCACCCTGCCCAACGGCGGCGTTCTGAAGTGGAAGGGACGCATCTCGCTGGTGCCCTTCTCCTCGGACGGTGAACTGTCTCTGCGCAATTTCAACGAGGGCGTCGGATGGAAGTTCGTAGAGCACGAACTGGGTGTCCAGCGACCGGCCGGGCGGCTCGACCTGGACCTGCTGTACCACGTCGGCTACGGGGACGACGGTTTTCGCATGACGCTGGAGCGCATGTCCGTGCGCCTCGACGGCCTGGTGCTGGCGCTGAAAGACCAGCCGCAGGATCCCCTGCTGAAAATGGCGCAAATACGCCTTTCCGGTGGACGCTTCGATTTCGGCACGCACGAACTGGTGGTGGAAAAGGCCCGCTTTTCGCGGGGCCGCGTGCAGGCGGTCACGGATTCGCTGGGCAGGACCAACTGGGGGCGCATTGTTGCCGCTGCGCCGGAGCAGGCGCCCGCAGGGTCGGACGCAGTAGCTTTTCCCTTCGCCATCCGCATCAGGCAGGTGGCGGTTGAGGACGTGGCTGTCGACATCCGTGACCACACCTGGCGCGACCCGGTGCAGGTGGCGGTGAAAAGTGTCAATGCCACGCTTTCGGCCAACCTGCGCCTGCCGGCCGAAGGGGACTTTCAAACCCGTCTCGGCGACATTGGAATGACGCTCTCCGAAACCGTGGTGGGCATCGAGGGCGCAGATCCGATTTTGCGCCTGCCGCAGGCCCGGATGCGCGGCGGGGTGCTGGACGCCGTCGACCATCGCCTGTCGGTGGACGAACTGGCGCTCTCGGGCGGGACGACGCAGGTGGCGCTGGAAAAAGACGGCCGGCTAAACTGGCAGCGCCTGTTCACGCCCGTCGATGCCGCTGCGGCAAAAGCCGTTTCGGAGCGCATCGAAGAGATCGCTTCACAGCAGTGGTCGGTGAAGGTGGCGTCCCTGCGCTTCGAAAATTTTCATATCGCGCTCAAAGACCATTACATCGCCGAGGCCGCCAGCGCGATCGAAAGGGTGCGCATCGACATCCGGGACTTTGACACCGACCCGAACAAACACTTCCAGGCCCGTGTTGCATTCGAGATGCAGGACGGCGGCGGGGGCGACATCACGGCCACGGTGGCACCCTTTACGCCCGAACTGCAGGCCGCCGTCGACATCCGGTCCATCGCGCTGAGCCCCCTGCAGCCCTACCTTTCATCGGTGTTGCGGCTCAAGCTGGCTTCAGGGGCGCTCTCCGTCAAGGGCCGGCTGGCGTATACGGCGGAGGGCGGGCTGAAGTGGCGCGGAATGGCGCAGCTGGACGACATGGGGCTAACGCTGCCGGACAGCGGAGAGAAACTGGCATCCCTGAAGCGGATGGTGATTGCCGAAATGGCCTTCGACACGGCGCCGACCCGGTTGAACATCAAAAGCATACGGATCGTGGCGCCGTTTCTGAAGCTGATCATCCGCAGAGACGGGAGCGTCAACCTGGCCGATGCCCTGGTGGGCGGGCCGCAGAGCACCAGGGCAAGCGCCGCGGACATCGCCGCCGTCAAGCCGCCGGAGTTCTCCATCGGATATGTGCGCATTGAAAAGGCCACCATGGATTTCGCCGACCGCAGCCTGCCGTTGCCCTTCGAGGTTTTCATCGAGAACCTGGCCGGCGGCGTGTCCGGCCTTTCGACGAACCCGGACAGCCGGGCGGCGGTGGAGATGAATGGCCGCATTCCACCATACGGCAGTGTCACAATCAAGGGATTGCTGCTGCCGTCAAAGCCGACCGACTTCGCCCGGATGATCATGACCTTCCGCAACGTCGACATGCCTGAACTGACGCCATACTCCGCCAAGTTTGCCGGCCGCGAGATTACTTCCGGCAAGATGAACCTGGATCTGGCCTACCGCATTGAAAAAAGCCGACTGAAGGGCGAAAACCGTATCGTGCTGGATCATTTCATGCTGGGCAAACACGTCGCATCCCCGGCCGCCGTGAACCTGCCGCTGGACCTGGCCGTGGCGCTTCTCAAAGACAGCCGGGGCCGCATCGACATCGGCCTGGCGGTCGCCGGCGACGTCAGCGACCCGCAGTTCAGCTATGGTCACCTCATCTGGCAGGCGCTGCTGAACCTGATCCAGAAGATTGTCACGGCGCCTTTCCAGGCGCTGGCCCACCTGCTGGGCACCCAGGCAGAGGGAGTCGACAGCGTGGCCTTCGAAAAGGGTCGGGCCGACGTTCCGCCTCCCGAGGCCGAAAAGTTGGCCCGCGTGGCCGCCATCCTGGAAAAGCGCCCCCAGCTGGTGCTGGCCGTTAACGGGTGCTACGATCCCGAGGCGGACGCCGCGGCGCTGAGGGAGGCCCGCCTGCGGCGCGAATTGGCGGCACGCCTGGGACTGTCCAATGCCATGCAGCAGATGCGCGGTCCGCTGGCGCTCAATGACCCGTCGGTGCGCAAGGTTCTTGACGCCCTGGCGGCCGAGCGGCTGACACCCGGGGAAGTGGCTGCGGCCAGGGCCGATGCTGGCCCGTCTACCGGGAAAGTGGGCAAGAGCGGCACCCAAGAGGATCTCTCACCCGGAATGGTGAAGTACTACCAGGGAATCTACCACCTGCTGATTGCCAAAGAGCCCCTGGACGAGGCGGATCTCGGCAAACTGGCCGCCGCCCGCGCCGCCGCCGTTGCGGCCGCCGTGCAGGCCCATGGCCTGCCGGCCGGTCGTGTCGCCGTCACCCAAAAGCCGCTGAACGGGAAAATCGAAAAGGACCAGGTCCGCTGTCCACTGGGGCTCGACGTGAAAAAGTGATCCCTGCTTCCCTGCACGGGATGAGCACCCGTGTGGCCCTCCACTTTCTCCGCGTATAGAAGCCCGTGCACGCGATGGGCGAATAGGTATCCGTTTTGACCTCAGGAAAGAGGAGGGCATGCCCCGACGCCACGGGACTCCAACAGCGCGTTTTCTAAACGCTGTTGTCGATGTAGCCCCCGGGAGTGTCGTTGTGAAGCAGCGGCGCCAGCCAGCGGCGAAAATCAGAAATTATCGCCGGCCAGGCAAACCCGCGCGTGAGTTTCCGACCGTCCGTGTCGGAGAAGCTGCACTCGTTTTCGAGCAGTCCTTTCAGGCGGGGAAAGAGTGTCTCTGGCCGGTAGCGGAACTGCGCAGGGTAGAGTTCGCGGTAGGCCAGTCGGTCCGGCACCAGGGGGCGGCAGCCGGCGCGCACGGCCTCAAGCACCGCGATACCGAAGAACTCCTGGCGGGCGGTGGAGACCACGATGTCCCCCTGCCTGAGGCGGCGGGCATATTCTCTGCGGGAAGGCACGAAGCCGAAATGCAGGATGTGGCCGGAGAGTCTCTGCCGGGCCACCTCGAAAATTTCCGGGCAGGTGGCGAACTGTTCACCCATCACGATGAGGCCGAAGTCCAGGCCGGCTTCGGAAAGTGCGAAAAGAGCCCGGAAAAAGCGCTCCGGATTCTTGTCGTGTTCCCATCGGTGATTCCAGACGATGACCGGCGCAGGGGGCTTCCCTGTCGGCCTTGGCGCGGCATCGATGTCGTCGAAGTCGATGCCCGGGTAAAGCACCCGTGACTTGGCGGACACCACGGCCGTCAGGTGGGCCAAATCCATGTCGGCCGCCTTCTTCAGGTATTGCCGGATGCCGTCCAGAAAGGTCTCCATGTTGTAGCGGCTGTTGAAGGCCAGCGTGTCGGCGGCCAGGGCCGAGGCAAAGTTGATGGCCGTGAACTGGTGGCGGCCGGGATCCTCGACCTGTCCGGGGTAGCCGAACTGGTTCTCGTGGAAGTAGATCGCCAGGGGCAGGTGGATTCCCCGGCGGCAGAGGCGGGCGCGCAGGGCCGCAGCATCCACGAAGGTAGAGCACAGGGCGGCATCGAAGCGTTCTCCCGCGGCGGCCATCTTTTCGATGTGCTCCGCGGCCCAGAAGGCCGACAGCTGCATGCGCATTTTCCACTTGCGCGGCGGCAGGGTCAGCAGCCCGCATTCCACACCCAGCCGGCGGCGCAGCCCCTCCAGGAAGGCGCGGTGCGAGCCGCCCCAGTAGGGTTCGATCATCAGCAGGCGGTGCTTACTCGTGGACATAGGGGAAACAGCCCCTTCGGCATGTTTTTCGTTGTCGGATTTCCCGACGAGCCGATTCGTACCACACTCCCGCGGGGCTGTCATGGAAAAGTGCAGCGCAGTCGCAGGCAACCGGCGCTGCCATGCGGCAGACAGGCCCCACGTCGTTTCACCGGCCGGAGCGGGCGTCCATGATGTAGACCCTGCGCAGGGTCTCCACCGGCACCCTGCTGTGCCAGTGGCCGGTGGCCAGGGCCGCCGCGAAAAAGGCCCAAAAGATCAGCACGGCCGCCGCCGGCACCAGGTAGCGGCTCACGCGGCGGTTTCCCGGCGCGCGCACGGTCAGGCAGTCGTCGTGGGGGCAGGCCTCCAGACAGTCCATGCAGCCCACGCACTCGCAGGCACGCACGACTTTCCTGCGGGACACCTTCAGCGCCGCCGGGCAGACCTCGTCGCAGCGGCGACAGCCGATGCAGCGCTGCGCGTCACGCTGCACCCGCAAAGGGCCGGCCAGGGCCAGCAGCCCCAGCAGGGCGCCGTAGGGACACAGGTAGCGACACCAGAAGTTGCGAAAGAGCAGCGACAGGGCCACGATGGAAAGGGTGATGACGCCGGCCAGAACGGTGGGCTCCAGGAAAAAACGCAGCATGCGGGCGTCCACGGACAGGTTGTAGAAGGAGTGCTGAAAGGCGGTAACGCTGCGAAGGTCCATCTGCCAGACGACGATGTACAGGAAAAAGCCCAGAAGCACGTACTTGACCACCAGCAGTGGCTTGTCCAGCCAGACCGGGAAGGCGCCGAAGCGTTTTGCGCTGACGCTCCGCAGCAGGCGTTCACACAGGTTGGAAAGTCCTCCCACCGGGCAGATCCAGCCGCAGAAGCTCTTGCGCAGCAGCACGGCGATGGTCAGGGCCGCCAGGAAGATGGTCAGTCCGGCCGGGTGCACGGGATCGTACTGTCCGGTCAGAAAAAAGCGCTTGGCACTCAGCAATGCGCTGATGGGCAGGAAGCCCTCCACCCCGGGCGGGCGGGCCGTGAACTCCGGTGACTGGCCCAGGGCCCAGAGGTAGAAGCGGTAGAAGCGGTAGCCCATCCACAGGGTGTAGCCCAGGAATGCGGCCTGGAATACCGCGCGCAGCAGCGTGACGGGCGGCAGGTTTTCGGAAAACCGGGAATCGTTCATGGACGCCAACGCTCGGGGGCTTTACTTCTCCGGCCGGCGGTATTCGGCCAGCAGTTCCGTGATGGCCGAGACCCGCAGCGGAAACATGACGAAAATGAAGGCCAAAGGCCCCACAATGGAGGCCGTTTGCAGGGCCTTGAGGCCTCCGGAGCAGATCAGCACAAAGGCCACCGTGAGGAAGGACGAGACCCGGAAGATCAAGGGGTCGAACGGCCGGTCGCCGGTTTTTTTACTCATGGCATTCTCCTCAGGGAATCACATCGCCGCGGCTGATCATCTCGATGACGGTGTCATTGAGCTGGGGGTAGTAGAGCTTTCGGCGGGCCTTTTCGTTGATGACGTTTTCCCACTTCATAAAGGACTCCACGTTTCGCAGGGTGTGATCGGCGGCCTGGGGGCTGCCCTTTTCCGCGATCTCCCTGATGCCTTCCATGGTCTCATCGTCGGCCGGGAAGTACAGCGGGATGATGCCCTTGTCTTTGGGGGCCTCGTCGAAGATCTTCTGCGCCTTGCGCTCGCGCTCGCAGTCCTCGATGAACTTGTCCAGGCTGAAGAAGTTCAGGCTGCCCAGAGCGCCCATGGCGTGGCGGATGATGTGCACGCCGTACTTGCGCAGCGTGTTGCGGCTCAGCTCCGACTCCACCATGGCCTGCTGGTTGACATCCGGCAGGCTGGTGCTGCCGCCGGACTGTGCCGAGGGAAACTTGGTAATCCAGGTGTTGACACGCGCCATGGCGGCGTTGATCAGCGGCTGATGCGGGGAGCTGTAGGACAGGTCTCCGCCGGCCTCGGTGACGCCTGGGATGCCGCCGTGCATGCAGAAGATGCCCGGGTTGATGGTCTGGGCGATGACCATCATGAACAGCACCTGGGCGTGGATCTGGGTCAGCAGGGCCTCGGGGCTTCCGGGGCCCGAGGAGCCGGCGATGGTCAGGTCCAGCAGCAGCAGGTTGACGCCCGTCCGGCAACTGCGCAGAAAGGGCTGCACCATGGTGCCCATGGGCCGCAGCGATGTGATCAGGCTGGTGCCGTCCACCCAGTGATGCTTGTCCTTGAGGAAAAAGGCTTCGTCGTCGGTCATGCCCTTGGTGGTGGTCATCTTCAGACCGGGGAAATGGTTTTCCATGAGCTGGGCCACCTCGTAGAGCGAGATGCTCTTGTCCGGGGCCACCGGCAGGCTGAAGATGCGCACAACGTCCTGGTACTCGCCCACCGTCTTGACGATTTCCTCGTACTCCTGGCGGTTGGCCTGCCGCAGTTCGTCGTCTCCGGGGCGCTTGAGGAAAGGCGGGGTGGCGCCGGTGCCGAAGGTGTTGGGGCCGGGGTCGGCGGGCATCTCGCGCGGGCACTGCGCCAGGCAGCGGTCGATGTAGTCGCGCTTGAGCGGGATGAACACGGCGGTTTCGTTGTCGAAGTCCACCGCGTCGGCCTCCATCAGGATGTTCATCAAGTCCTGGTCTTCGGCGATGTTCATGCCGATCTCGGTCAGTACGCGCCTTCCATTCTCGTCGATGCGCTCGTAGAGGCGCTTCTCCGCGATCAGGTCGTCCATGTCCTCCATTCGCAGGCCGGTTTTTTCGACGATGGGGTCGTCTGCAAAATTTTCCAGGATTTCCCCGTAGACGGCCTTGGCCTTTTCGAAGTCATAGGCTTTTTCGTGCGCCATAGCGCTGTCGAACAGTTCCCGGGCTTTTTCATTCATTTTTTATCCTCCTCAAGTGTTGGCGGTGTCGGCAGTTCAAGGTTCCCGGGGAAGTGCGTTCTCTGGGTACTGGAAAGGGTGCACTGTGCCGGGGAGGGGACGTTTACGGGTACCGGTTTCCCGAGAAAACGGCAGAATTCGGCGTTGCAGGTCGGAACGCACCGGAATTCGGACCCAACGTAAAGAAAAAGAGGGGTGCTTTCAAGTGGAAAAATATTTTCAGGGGGCCAGGATGTCGCCCATGACCTCGTAGTGGTCAAAGGGCGGCATAATGCAGGCACCTGCGAATCCTTCCCGTGCCACGGCAAGCATCTGCCGGGCGTTGGCGGCGCCCGCGGCCACGGGGTCTTCGGCTTCGCGCATGCGCCGGCGCAGCTGGTGGGGAACCACGATGCCGGACACGCGCTGGTGCAGGAACTCGGCATGCCGGGCGGTGCGCAGCGGCAGAATGCCCATGATGACGGCAATGCCGATGTGGGCCGTGGCCTCCAGCAGCCAGCGGGCACCGTCGCGGTCGTACACCGGCTGGGTCACGGCGAACTGGGCACCGGCGGCGGCTTTGCGCTCCAGGCGCCGCACGGCCTGCTGCGGGCTGCCGCCGTCCGCGTGGGGGTCGAAGGCCACGCCGACGTCCAGGCCGGACGCACGGGCCATCGCGATAAGCGCGAAAACGTCCACGTCGCGCACGGTGGTGGTCACCGCCCGGTCTCCCAGGGCCACGAAGTCGCCGGTGGTCGCCAGTACGGTCCGGATGCCCAGGGCCCGTGCACCCCACAGCAGCGCCTGGATGCTCAAAACGTTGTGGTCGCGGGTGGTGCAGTGCAGTACGGCCGGCCGGCCGGTTTGCTGCTGGATCAGGGCGCACAGCGCCATTGCGCTCATGCGTGCTTTGGCCACCGGGTTGGTGGCGACGTTGAAGCCGTCCACGGGCAGCGGGGCGAGAGACTTGAGCGCGGCCAGCAGCGGAGCGGCTTCGGGGCCGGCCGGCGGTACGACTTCGATCAATACCTTGAATCGGTTCTTGTCCACGAACGGGTTGGATGGCATGGGGCAGCCTCTTTTAGTGCCCGGCGGTCGCGTTGCCGCCGCGCTTTTTTCGGTAACGCGTCAGCCTGTTTTGGATGACCTCGACGGCTTGTGCCGTCTGGTGAGATGCGGTCCCGGTGTAGGTCGACAAATCCATCGATGCGTCCAGTTCTTCTCGGGAAAATAGTGTATTGATGCAATAGTCCCCTAAAACAACCGGTTTAAACGGCATGCCGCTTTGATTCGATTTGACGGCCGGGTCGTGCAGGAGCGTGTGCGCTCTGTTTTTCTCGCCGGTTTTTTTTGTAGATGGCTATCATAAGCCTTTCGGATGACGACTGGTCCAGCACATTGTGACAGACATTGTAGCGCATCCTGTCGGCATGCACAACCAGTCTGGCCATGTTGGCGCAGGTGATTTCCAGCGCCCTGGCCGTCATCATGTAGATCTGGGGGATGCAGGTGAATTCCACGGGAATACGGGGCGATTCGTGGTATCCGCCGGTGTGCTCAACGGCGACGGGAATGTGGTGGCAGCCCAGGGAGCGCACCGCCGCCGGAAACACGGCCCTTGACGACGCCGGCTCCGGCTGCAGGGGGCGTCCGCCGAAACGTGCCGGATCGAAAGTGAAGAGGCGGCCTGACGATATTATTGGTTCATCCGGAATTCGCGTACTTGAGGCTTGAAAAAAAGTGGACAATCAGGTTTTTCCCATTGGTGAAGAGACCAATCTTAACCAAGGGGGAGAACCGTCATGTCCACAAGCCTTCTGTATCATGCTTTCAGTATCCGTGGCTACAGTTACGTGAACACCCGTTATGAAAAAGGCAGCGTGATTTTCACTATCCGCCAGGAAAGCCACACACTGCGTTGTTCCGCCTGCGGCAACAGGCGGGTAATCCGCAGGGGCAGCCAGCTGCGAAGGTTCCGCTCTGTTCCCATCGGAGGCAAGCGTGTTTGGGTCGAATTTGCGGTGCCGCGCGTCTGGCGCCTTGCCTGCGGGCTGGTGCGGCAGGTGAAGATCCGTTTCGCCGACGCACGCAAGCGCTTCACCCGGACCTTTGAACGCTATGTGCTCGAGCTGTGCCGTTTTGCCACCATCAAGGATGTTGCCCGGCACCTGGGGGTCAGCTGGGATGTCATCAAGGATATCCAGAAACGCCATCTTCGCCGCCATTACAGAAGGCCGAAGCTGAAAAAGCTCCGACAGATCGCTATTGACGAGATTTCCATCGGTAAGGGACACCGCTATCTGACCGTCGTGCTGGACCTCAAATCCGGTATGGTAGTGTTTGTCGGTGACGGCAAGGGCGCCGATGCATTGGAGCCTTTCTGGAAGCGGCTGAAAAGAGCCAAGGCCAGGATCGAGGCCGTAGCCATCGACATGTCCGTGGCCTATGTGTGCGCCGTCCAGAAAAACATCCCGGAGGCCGCTATTGTCTTTGATCATTTCCATATCATCAAACTGCTCAACGACAAGCTGTCAAAGCTGCGCAGGCAGCTTTATCACGAACTGACCGACATATTTGAAAAGCGTCTTCTAAAGGGTACTCGCTGGCTGCTGCTCAAAAGCCCGGAGAACCTCGACGCTACAAAAAATGAACCCAACCGCCTCCGGAAGGCATTGGAGATCAACAAACCCCTTGCGACGGCCTACTACCTCAAGGAAGACCTGCGCCAGCTGTGGAATCAGCCTTCCAAAGAAGCCGCCGAGGCCTTTCTTTACGACTGGATTGAGCAGGCCGAGGCTTCCAAAATCCCGATGCTGATGAATTTTGCCCGAACCCTTGGCGTCTACCGCGGCGGCATCCTGGCCTGGTACGATTACCCCATTTCCACTGGGCCCCTTGAGGGCACCAACAACAAAATCAAAACCATGAAAGGCCAAGCCTATGGCTTTCGGGATATGGAGTTCTTCAAACACAAAATCATGGCAATTCACAAAGCGAAGTACGCTTTAATCGGATGAACGTGCGCCACGAATGTGCACACAATATAAAGTGTGGCAGTGCTGCACCAGAGATGAGGGTAGGCCCCTCGAAGTCGGCCTGCAGGGGCAGGCTTCAAACCACCTCAAGCTGCGCTGGTAAAGAGCCAGGGTGGTGAGCGTTGGGGAAAAGGCATGACGAAGATCAGGTCAGGTATGGGCCAGGGAGACGAGCGCAAGCGAACTGCTGATGACGTGTCGAAAGATAATCCGGTGGCGTCGAAACCAGGGTCGGTTCATCATCCTGGGACAGAGCCTGGAGGACACCTGCATACTGTCCAGGCGGCGTCCGGCATGGAGGCAGCGTGAACCTGGTCCTGGCTTTGGTGCGGAACGTGGGAACCTGTCGTCCTGATGCCAAGGGAGAAGGGCAAGTGGGAGGCCCTCACAAGCCCCAGAGTACCGATGCAGGGCACAGGGGCGGAGCAGCCCGTATTAGTGATGAAACCGCTGTAATGGCGGCGGAGCGAAGGGGCTGCATTGTCCTGCCGAATGCGCTCGGCCAACCCGCAGGGGGAGGAGCCAGTGGATAAGGCGAAGCCGTTTTGTATTTCCAAACAGGAAGTCTGGGAGGCGTATGAGCGTGTAAAGGCGAACCGCGGAGCGGCTGGAGTAGACGGGATAACGATTGAGGAATTTGAGCAGGATTTGGGAAATAACCTGTACAAGCTTTGGAATCGGATGGCGTCGGGGAGCTATTTTCCATCAAGCGTTCGGCGGATGGAAATACCGAAGCCAGATGGCCGCATGAGGCCATTGGGCATTCCTACGGTAACTGACCGCATAGCCCAGATGGTTGTCAAGAGACGGCTTGAGCCAGAGATGGATCCGCAGTTTCATGAGGATTCATACGGGTATCGACCGGGTCGGTCCGCTTTCCAGGCATTATCCACAGCCCGCAAGCGTTGTTGGGATTACAACTGGGTGCTGGATTTAGATGTGAAGGGCTTTTTCGATAACATCGATCACCAGCTGCTACTGAAGGCGGTGAAGTGTCACACCGACAGTAAGTGGATGATCCTGTACATCGAAAGATGGCTCCAAGCTCCGGTGCAATTTCCCAATGGGCAGGTGTTGAGCAGTGATAAGGGTACACCTCAAGGAGGTGTGATCAGTCCACTACTGGCGAACCTTTATCTGCATTACACCTTTGACTTGTGGATGGACAGGAATTGTCCGTCAATCCCCTTCGAGCGTTATGCCGATGACATAATTTGTCATTTACGCAGTGAGAAACAGGCCAAATGGCTAAGGTGGAAGCTGGACAACCGGCTGAGAGAATGCGGATTGGAGATACACCCGGAAAAGACCAAGATTATTTACTGCAAGGATGATTGTCGTTTGGGAACTTATTCCCGGCAGTCCTTTGACTTTCTCGGCCATACATTCCGGCCACGTCTGGCCAGGACTATGCAGGGGAGGTTCTTTGTGGGGTTTTTACCGGCGATCAGCAAGAAGTCGGCCAAGAGAATCCGGCGTACCATCAAGTTGTGGCGGGTTCATCTCCGCAGCGATCTGTCCATAGAAGACATTGCACGCTGGAGCAATCCATTTCTCACTGGTTGGATCAACTATTTTGGACGTTTCTACGGGTCGGCAATCAGGCCGATAATGCGCTATTTTGATCGCATCCTGATCAGATGGGCGGTTAGGAAGTACAAAAGGTTCAAGGGAAGCCGGAGGCGAGCCAGCGCCTGGATCCTGGGTTTACGCCGCAGAGAACCGGGACTTTTCGTTCATTGGCGTCCTTCGAACACCGTGGCTGGACAATAGGAGCCGGATGAGTCGAGAGGTTCATGTCCGGATCTGTGAGAGCATGGGGGTGAGAGTCCCTTGTGCCACTCGACCATATTATTGCCCATATTCCTTGAATTTTTCCACAACGATTTCCATCTCCTCATCCGGCAGAACGACCGGCTGGCCGACGTTCCTGGCCTGGTAATATATCCGGGCCACCAGCTCGATCTCCTCGGCCACCGCGTAGGCCATGTCCATGTTGACACCAACCGTGACCAGGCCGTGATTGGCCAGCAGGACCGCGTTGTAAGCCCCGATGCTCTCGGCCACATTGCGGGCCAGTTCCTTCGTGCCGTAAGTGGCATAGGGCGCCAGGGGTACTTTTTTGCCGGAAAGACCCACCAGGTAATGCACTGCCGGCAGCTCCCAGTGCAGGCAGGCAATGGTGGTGGCGTAGACGGAATGGGTGTGAACCACCGCCCGCACGTCGGGGCGGGTGCTGTATAGTGCAAGATGAAAACCAAGTTCTGAAGACGGCTTACACGCCCCTTCGCGGATCTCGCCGGCCATGTCCACCACCGTTACATCCCGGGGCCGCATCTGAAAATAGCCGATTCCCGAGGGGCTGATGGCCACCAGGCCCGCTTTGCGGTCGGCAATGCTCAGATTTCCGCCGGTTCCGGTGGTGAGATGGGCGTTTGCCAGTTTCCTGCCGAAATGGACGATGCGCTCGCGTTCTTCTCTCAACAGCATTTTTGTGTCCCCGATGGGGCCCATTGCGGAGCACCGTTCAGGCGTCAAAGATGAATTTTCGTGCCGCAGCCAACGTCATGAAAGATCGTTCTTCCAGGGGCTGAAGTGCAGACGGATCTGATCTTCCCCCTCGATGACCGTAAAGCCGTAGGCTTTGACGGTTTCCTGCAGCGGGCGCCCGAAAAGAAAGTCGAGTAGGCTCGGGGAGATGCCGCTCTTTTCCACGGTCAGCCGCCGCAGGTGGCGGTCGTAGGCGATGCACCGGCAGATGGCATCCGTCCGTGAGGGGTCCGGCGGAGTTTGCAGCCGGGCGATCATGGCGGCCAGTTTCCGCTGGGAGCAGCGCTCCTCGTGGGTCTGCACCAGGTCCCACAGCCCCCGGATGCTGCCGATGAGGTCCTCCCGCGTGATGCGCCCCCGCTCGTAAACCCGTTCCAGTTCGGAAGGGTTCCAGCAGGCCAGAATACGGCACTCCAGGGGCCGGTGGGCGTAGATGCGGCAGCCGCGGTCGTCTCCGTCGTAGAACACGCAGGTCCAGGCGTCCCCGCGGCCGCGGATTTTGACGATCTCGGCGGTCAGCGGCACCACCCGGTCGCGCACGTTGTCGCGCACGCGTTCGCCGGCCCGGATGGTGAACAGGCTCTCCAGTCCGATGATGCCGCTGCGCACCAGTTCGATGTCCTGCACGTGCAGGGCAGGGCCGCCCTTGCGGCAGCATATGCCGCAGCGCCGGCAGCCGGCACCGGCATGGGAGGCCGAATCGCCGTTTCCTCCCTTACCGGGTTTTTCAGGCGGGATGTCTGTCATGATTCAGAGTGACCGGGCGGTTGACTTCACCCGGGAGTAAATGCCCGTGACCAGGTGCCGGAAACGGATGCCGGGCCAATTGTCAAAAAAAGGGCCATCCGTGTCTGAGCGGATGGCCCCGTGGTTTCAGGCCCAAACGCCGGATGCCG
>JAMOVG010000064.1 GCA_027061725.1 Desulfobacteraceae bacterium | reverse complement strand
GAACGTCCCATCTCTGCGTTGCGCTTCGCCCCGGGTTCGCTGCGGCGTACCGTCGTACGCCTCGCGCCCCGGATCTCGCGGCGCCTTGACCTGGAACGTTCTGCTTTGCCCTGTCGAGTGTGAAAGGAAGGGCGATTTTCAAACACTGACATGGCTTCGCAGAACGTCCCATCTCTGCGTTGCGCTTCGCCCCGGGTTCGCTGCGGCGTACCGTCGTACGCCTCGCGCCCCGGATCTCGCGGCGCCTTGACCTGGCGTGCATTAAAAGGAAGGCTTTTCAAAATACCGAAAAGGCTTTGCTGAACGTTTGGGAAAAACAGGAGAGAAGAAAATGGCAGAACTGCTGTGGCAACCGACCGAGGAACAGATCAAACGCACCAACATGTACCGCTTCATGCAGCAGGTCAACGAGCGCTTCGGGAAGTCTTTCACGGACTACCCGGAGCTGTACCAGTGGTCCATCGACAACATTCCCGATTTCTGGGCCCTGATGTGGGAGTTCGCCGATATCAAGGCTTCAGCGCCTTACACCCGCGTGGTGGATGACGTGACCAAGATGCCCGGCGCCAAATGGTTCGAGGGCGCCAGGCTCAACTTCGCCGAGAACCTGCTGCGCTACCGGGACGACCAGGTGGCCCTGATCTTCAAGGGCGAGGACAGCGATCCCGTCACCATGACCTATGCCCAGCTCTACGACGAGGTGGCGCGTGTGGCCAAAACCCTGCGCGACATGGGCATCCAGCCCGGAGACCGTGTGGTGGGCTTCATGCCCAACATGCCCCAGACCACCGTGGCCATGCTGGCGGCGGTGAGCGTGGGCGCCACCTGGTCCTCGTGCTCGCCGGACTTCGGCATCAAGGGCGTGCTGGACCGTTTCGGGCAGATCAAGCCGCGGGTGCTGTTTACGGCCAACGGGTATTCTTTCAAGGGCCGCAAGATCGACTCGCTGGAGCGCATCGCCAACATCCTCAAGGAACTGCCCTCCATCGAGAAGGTGGTGGTGGTGCCCTACACCGAGGCGCAGCCCGACATCAGCAACGTGCCCCACGCCGTGCACTACGACGACTTCAAGTCTTCGGAAGACAACCTGGAGATCGTCTTCGAGCAGCTGCCCTTCGAGCATCCCCTTTACATCATGTACTCTTCGGGAACCACCGGGCTGCCCAAGTGCATGGTGCAAAGCGCCGGCGGCATTCTCATCCACCACCTCAAGGAGCTGATGCTGCACACGGATCTGAAGCGCAGCGACACCATCTTTTATTTTACCACCTGCGGCTGGATGATGTGGAACTGGCTGACCAGTTCTCTGGGCGTAGGCGCCACCCTGGTGCTCTTCGACGGCAACCCCTTTTACCCCCATCCGGGAAGCCTGTGGGAGATGGCCCAGGACCACAAGATCACCGTTTTCGGCACCAGCGCCGGCTATATCTCGGCGCTCATGAACGCCGGCGTCACGCCGGGCAAGACCTACGACCTGGCTCCGCTGCGGGCGGTGCTGTCCACCGGGTCGCCGCTTTCCATCGAGGGCTTCAAATACGTCTACAGCGAAGTCAAGCAGGACCTGCAGCTGGCCTCCATTGCCGGCGGCACGGACCTCAACGGCTGCTTTGCCTTGGGCAACCCCATGGGGCCCGTTTACGCCGGCGAGCTGCAGTGCCGCGGGCTGGCCATGAAGGTGGAGGCCTTCGACGAAAACGGCCGTCCGGTGATCAACCAGCAGGGCGAACTGGTGTGCACCGCACCTTTCCCCTCCATGCCCATTTACTTTTGGGATGATCCCGACGGCAGCAAGTACCACAAGGCCTACTTCGACGTGTACCCCAACGTCTGGCGCCACGGAGACTACATCGAGATCAACGACCGCGGCGGCGTGGTGATCTACGGCCGCTCGGACGCCACCCTGAACCCCGGCGGCGTGCGCATCGGCACGGCCGAGATCTATCGCCAGGTGGAGCAGCTGGAGGAGATCGACGACAGTGTGGTGGTGGGCCAGAACTGGAAGAACGACGTGCGCGTGATCCTCTTTGTCAAGCTGGCCGAGGGCGTAGAGCTGACCGATGAGCTGAAGAACCGGATCCGCAAAACCATTCGCGAGAACGCCTCACCGCGCCACGTGCCGGCCAAGATCATCGCCGTGCCGGACATCCCTTACACCCTGAACATGAAGAAGGTGGAGCTGGCCGTCAAGAAGGTCATCGAGGGCAAACCCGTGCTCAACAAGGACGCCCTGTCCAATCCTGAGGCCCTGGACTACTATGCCGACATCCCGGAACTCAAGGAGGACTAGGCGGCCTCCGCATCGCAAAGCGGAAAGCAAAGGTGTGCTATGAAGAAAAGCCTCGGCGTCCTGTTCATGGCGCTGTGCCTCGCGGCGGGTGCACTGCCGGCGGCCCAGGCGGCCCCCACGCTGCAGGAGCTGAGAAACGCCACCTACCGTGGGCTCGAAGACACCGACGGACCCGTGACCCTCAAGGACGGCAAGTGGGTTGGCAAGCCCTTCTTGGAGGGCGGGGCCTCGCGGCCGACCGTGTCCCTGGTGGGGAATTTTCGCCTGACCGGTGACCTGGACGGCGACGGCTGCGACGAAGCCGTCGTGCTGCTTTCGCAGGATTCGGGCGGCAGTGGCAGCTTCTACTACCTGGCGGTGGTCGCCCGCCGCGACGGCAAGCTTGAGAACGTCGCCACACAGGCCATCGGCGACCGCATCGGGCTGCGGGACGCGCGCATTGAAAAGGGCCTGCTCATGCTGCAACTCGTCCAGGCGGGGCCCAGAGACGCGGCCTGCTGCCCGGGGCAGCTGGTCTGGCGCAGCTGGAAGCTGACCTCTGCGGGCCTCAAGGAACAGCCCATGGCCGGCAAATCCGGACGCCTGACCCCGGATGCCATGGGCGGCGCCACCTGGGTGCTGCGCGCCTGGAATCACGGCCAGCCGGCGCAGCGCACCCCTGCGATCACGCTGGTGTACAAGGACGGCCGTTTGACGGGGTTTTCGGGCTGCAACCAGTACTTTGCGGACGTCAAGCCCGGTGAAATGCCCGGGGACGTGAAGGTGGGGCCCGTGGGCGGCACGCGGCGCGCCTGTCCCGAAAGGGAGACGCAGGCCGAGGCGCGTTTTCGGCGCCAGCTGGCAGGCGTCCAGCATTTCGGCTTCACGACGCTGAAGCTGGCCCTGCGCTACAGGGATGGCGACAGGCACGGGGTCATGCTGTTTGAAAAGTGCGGTCCGTGAAACGTCGCCGATCCGCAGGATGACCGGCCCTGCGGAACACTGTGGAACGGTTCGTGCCCGGCATGGCCAAGCCGGGTGATGGCCCTGGATAGTCTGCTGCCTGGGCGGCTGGCTTGGCGGGATCCAATATGAAATCAGGAGAACGCGGAAATGGTTTCCGCCGAAAAGGCGGCGAGCCGGGCGGCGCATTGCGGCGTCCGCCACCGCACGGCATGACCCGCCGCGAATTCATCAACGGCGTATTCGCCGGTTCCACCGCCGCCGTGGCCGCCGGTATGGTCGCGGGTTGCCGCCGCGTTGCCAGGGGCCATGGCGGCAATCCTGCCGGTTCATACACCTCCCGGGATGGAGGAGACGATTTTGCCCTCTGCCATCGCTTCCTGTCGGGGGAGACCTGGGATTTTTCCCCCGGCGCACGGCGCAC
>JAMOVG010000063.1 GCA_027061725.1 Desulfobacteraceae bacterium | reverse complement strand
GGGATTCTACATCGCGATCACTTCCTGCATCTATTACACCTACATGGCGGCCTTCCCGCTGGGGTGCATTCTCCTGATGCGGGTGGTCCGCCGGGGCGACCTGCGCCGAAACCGGCGTTTCTACCTCTCCGCTGTCGTCATTGCCGCCGGCGTGGTGATTATTGCGGCCGCTTACCTCTATCCGTATGTCATCCTCAAGATGCAGGGCGGCTATGCCCGGGGGCTGAAAGATTTCCAGATCAGCCACGCCCAGGCGCTGCACTACCTGGACACCCGTTCGGCCTACCTGATCTACTCCCTGTTCGAGCCGCCCGTGCGATGGTCGGAAACCTATCTGTTCCCCGGCAGCGTCCTGGCGCTGCTGTCGCTGGCCTGGATGGGCGCGGGGGCCGCCGGACTGTCGCGGCGGGATGCTTCCAGGGGACGCGTCGTTACGCTGGCGGCGTTGGGAAAGTTCGGGCTGTGGACGCTGTTCTGGGCCGTCATTATCGCCAACGCTTTTTCCGGGGACTTTTTTCGCTGGCACATTCTGCTGCTGCCCGTTTCGGCGGCGCTGCTGGCCCTGTACCTCCTGCAAATGCTGCTGCCCGGATGGCAAGGGCGGGAGAGGCAGCTGCTTGGCGCCATGGCCGCCGGCGCGGTGATCTGCTTTTTCATCAGCCTGGGACCGGTCATTACCGTGCGCCACGACGCCCAGCTTATCAAGCTGGGGTACGGGCCGCTGGCACCCCTGTTCATCTCAACGCCGGTATTCGGTCTTGTGCGGGGGCTGACACGCTTCGCCATCATCCCGCTGACGTACCTGGTGGCCGCCGGCTGTTTCATGCTGGACCGGCTGGTGCGGGCGGACAACCGCATGGTATGGCTGGTGCCGTTGCTCATCGGCATGCTGGTATACGAGGCCGGGCACATCAAGTACCGCTACGAGGACTACGTCGACCTGGTCAAATCGCCTGTCATGCGCCGGGCGCTGCAGCTGCCCGCGGAGAGCGTCCTTTTCCAGATCCCCACCGAACCCAAGGTTATCAACAACAATATCATCATGAACACCATCGGCAACTTCCACTACACGGTGAACGGCATCTCAGGATTTGTTCCCCGGCTGTTCACGGACTTGACCCGGCTCCTGCGGGACTGGAAGATCGGAGAGGTCACCCGCCGCCTGTCCCGTATCTGGCCGCCGGTTTTTCTCATCGTGGACCGGCCCGCCACCCGATGGCTGGCCCGGGGGTGGCGCAAGCCCTTTCCATGGTCCGATCTCGAAGCGCACTGGAAACTGGTGGACAAGGACGGCAACTACTCTCTCTACCGCCTGCGCCGCAAGCCCCTCAACGGGAGCCGCATCACGAAGATCATCCGCAGCGACGTGCTCCGGGAAAGGCCGCGGCTGCGTTTTTCGGCCCGGCTGGCGCCGGAGGAACGGCATTCCAGCGGGGTTTTCCGGGTCCTGGTCAACGGGCATGAAGCGGCCAGGGGACGGCTTTCCGGCAAGTGGCGCAATTATGATTTCACGCTGCCGGCAGAGGCCATGGGAAAGCTTGCCGGGGATCGTGTGGCGCTGCAGCTCGTGGCACTGCAGGGGCGTACGGCGCCGACGGCGGCCAGCGGTCTGTGGCAGGTGCGCGACCTGTCGTTCACTAAAGCGGCCGCGGAAGACGGACAGTAGCCATGGCCATTAGCGGAGCCGGAAGCGCGAAGGGAAAAACGGTGCCGCGTGGAAGTGCCCTGCGGGTTGCAGCGTTCATTCTGCTGTCCGGCACGGCCGCTCTTGGCGCCGTCATGCTCTATCGCCTGTGCCGCCACAACGTGTTCGCCCTGGTCACATTGGCGGCCATTGCCTGCGGTCTGGCGGTGGCTGCGCTCTTGGAGCGCAGGGCTTTAAACGAGGAGGAGAGCGCTCTGCGCCGGCGGAGCCTGGCGGCGGCCGCGGTACTTGCCGCCGGATTGGCGGCGTGGATTCCGTTGCCGTTGACAGGGGTGTCTCTGCGCATTCACAAGGTTTACGAGTCCACGGAATTTGCCATCCGACGGAACCGTCCTGTGGCGGACGCCTCTTTCGTTTCGGTCTATCGCACCCGGGGAATGCGGGACACGGATTTGAACTTCATCCTTCCGGCTCCTATAGGCGGCGGGGAGACGGAGCTGCGGTTCTACCCCGGCCAGCGCCCCCGACGTCTGTACTACGGGCGTCATTTCTTCCCCTGTGACATTCAGCGGCTTTCCTTTGGAACGGACATTTTTTTCGTATACGTCCCGCTGGTGCGATTCGAGGGCAGGGATATCCTGGCCATGGTGGAGCCTTCGACAAACGGTTCTCTCCGGGATATTGACGGTCATACGCTGCGTGCCTGGGGTCCCGTCAGCATCAAAACCGATGGCGCCCGGATCCGCACAGAGACGCCCGGATTCCGGGTCCTGATGATCAAATGCTTCTGGGCATTGATACTGCTGGCGGCGTTTTGGCTGGGGCGGCGGTCGCGCGCGCTCTTCATCGCTGACAGCCGCTGGCGGCACAGAGCCGAGCATTTTTTGGCGACATGAAAGGCTGCGATTCGCTTCAGCGCAAGTGAAGCGGCGGGTGGAGCCCTATGAACTGGCAAGCGTACCTGAAAATCGCCCGATTTGACCACTGGTTCAAGAATATTTTCATGCTTCCCGGCGTCGTGCTGGCCGTGTACGACAGTCCGGGCATCGTCGGCTGGCCCCTGGTGTGGCGGGTAGCACTGGCGCTGCTGGCCTTCGGGCTGGTGGCTTCCAGCAACTACGTAATCAACGAGGTCATCGACGCCCCTTACGATGCCCGCCACCCGGTCAAGAAATTCCGGCCGGTCCCCTCGGGGCAGGTTAAAATCGGGCTGGCCTATGGGGAATGGCTGCTGCTGGCGGCGGCGGGCCTGGGACTCTCGGCGTTGCTGGGAACAGCCATGCTGGTGGTTTCGGCGAGCCTGTGGATCATGGGATGCATTTACAACATCCCGCCCCTGCGTTCCAAGGACAAACCCTATCTGGACGTTCTGAGCGAAGCGGTCAACAACCCGCTGCGGCTGCTGGCCGGGTGGTACGCCGCCGGTATGACCAAATTGCCTCCGGTTTCTCTGATCGTGGCCTACTGGATGGTGGGCGCTTTTTTCATGGCGGTCAAACGCTTCGCCGAGTACCGCAAGATCGCCGATCCCCGACGGGCCAGTCAGTACCGCAGCAGCTTCGGACACTACAACGAGGAACGCCTGCTGGTCAGCGTGGCGTATTACGCCGTGGCATTCGGGCTTTTCTTCGGTGTTTTCATCATGCGCTATCGCCTGGAACTGCTGCTGTCCTTTCCCTTCATCGCCGGTTTCATCGGCTGGTACATCCACCTCGGTTTCCTGGCCGACAGCCCGGCGCAGTATCCCGAACGGCTCTATCGCCAGCGGGGATTCGTCCTGTTTGCGACGCTGTGTGTGGGGGTCATGCTCCTGTTTCTCTTCGTGGACGTCCCTGTGCTGCACCGGATATTCGTACCCACCATGCGGGCCCAATGACATGCGACGCATATTGATCCTGAACTATGAGTACCCGCCCCTGGGCGGCGGCGGGGGGCGGGTTTCCCACAGCCTGGCGTGTGGATTCGTGCAGCGGGGAATCTCCGTGGATGTTGTCACCAGCCGCTACGCAGACCTGGCCGCCAGGGAAACCATGGACGGCGTCCGGGTGTACCGCGTACCGATCCTGGGACGCAGGGAGCAGCAGACGGCCACCTTCGTTTCCATGTTTTCATACCTGGTCCCGGCCCTGGCAGCGGCCGCGAACCTGTGTCGGCATCGCCGCTACGATTTCATCAACACGCATTTCGTTTTGCCCACGGGGCCGCTGGGCGTCGTGCTGGCGGCCCTTTACCGGCGCTTGAACGTGCTTTCCATCCATGGCGGCGACATCTATGACCCCTCCAAGAAAAGCTCGCCACACCGCTCGGCACTCTTCAGGCCTATCGTGCGTTTCCTGATGAACCGATCGGACCGCATCGTGGCGCAGTCCAACAACACGCGCGAAAACGCCGTTCGCTTCTATCGTCCTGAAAGGCCGATCGCGGTCATCCCGCTGCCCTATGAGCCGTTCTCTTTCACGCCGGTTTCCCGGGAAGCGCTGGGCCTGCGCGACGATCGGAGATACCTGGTCAGCGTCGGGCGGTTGGTGAAACGCAAGGGGTTCGAATACCTGATCCGCGCGCTGGAAAAGCTGGACGAAGACGTGGAGGCGCTCATCATCGGAGACGGAAAGGAGCGCCAGGCACTCGTCGAACTGGCCGAGGGGCTGCGCCTGCAGCGGCGGGTGCATTTCCTGGGGCAGGTTTCCGAGCGGGAAAAATTCCGCTATCTGGCCTGCGCCGACATTTACGTTCTCAGCTCGCTTCACGAGGGCTTCGGCATCGTGCTGCAGGAGGCCATGCAGGTTGGCCTGCCGGTCGTGGCTACCAGCCACGGTGGGCAGGTGGACCTCATCGAAGACGGTGTCAACGGGATCCTGGTCGAGCCCTGTGACGCCGGGGCCATCGCCGAAGCCGTCGCGCGTCTGCTGGACAATCGTGACATGAGCAAACGCATGGGGGCCCGAAACCGCGACGAGATTCGCAAGTACAGCATCGATGCAATCGTGGACCGTTACCTGGCGCTGGCGGATATTTCGGCCGCCGACCGGGCCTGAAGGGAAGGAGACCACTTACCGTGTGCGGCATTACCGGCATCGTTTGCCCCGAGGGAGTCACTGAATCGCAGCTGCAGCGGATGAACCGCATGTTGGCGCACCGCGGCCCCGACGACGAGGGGATTTACATCCACGAAAGCGGCACCGTCGGGCTGGGGCAGCGCCGGCTTTCCATTATCGATCTGGACGGCGGCCATCAGCCCATGAGCAACGAAGACGGGAGCCTGTGGATCACCTTCAACGGGGAGATCTACAACTTCGAGGAAATCCGGTCCCGGTTGCGCCGCCCGCACCGTTTCAGGACCCGCAGCGACACCGAGGTCCTGCTGCACCTCTACGAGGAACGAGGCGAAGACTGCGTCCGGGAGCTTCGGGGCATGTTCGCGCTGGCCATCTACGACACGCGCCGCAAACGGCTCTTTATTGCCCGTGATCACCTGGGCCAGAAGCCGCTCTTCTATCACCACCGGGGAAACAGTTTCGCCTTCGCTTCCGAAATCAAGGCGCTGCTGGCACTCAGGCCGGAACTGCGCGAAATGGACTGCCAGGCGCTTTACGAGTACCTCACCATCCGGGTCATCACCCCGCCGCGGTCCATGTTTCGCGGTGTGCGCAAGCTGCCGCCGGGACACTGCCTGATCTTCGAAGACGGGCGTGTCGACATTCGTTCCTACTGGCAGCTGCGGTTCGAACCCAAGCGCCGGCAGTCTTTTGAGGATACCCTGGCGGAGCTCGAAGAGCGCATGGCCTCTACGGTCAGGTATCACCTGGTCAGCGACGTCCCGGTGGGTGCTTTTCTGTCCGGCGGTCTGGACTCCAGCCTGGTAGTGCGTATGATGCAGCGTGTCGGCGGCGGACGCTTCAAGACTTTTTCGGGGGACGTGCCCTACGCGGGGTACAGCGAGCTGCCCTATGCCCGTATGGTGGCCGAGCAGTGCGGCACCCGGCACTTCGAATTGACCATCGATCCATCGCTGGTGCGCAAACTGCCCGACCTGGTATGGCACCTGGACGAGCCTTCGGATCCCCTGTCGGTCTGCATGTACTGCATCTCGGAACTCGCGCGCCGCGAAGTCAAGGTGGTGCTGGGGGGCGACGGCGGAGATGAACTTTTCGGCGGCTACGACCGCTATTACGGCAACATCTACGCCGGCTACTACGCCATGCTGCCAGAGGCGCTGCGGCGCAGGGTGATCGAGAAACTGCTCGACCGCATGCCCGAAGGGTTCTGGTACCGCAGCCTGAGCCACAAGCTGCGCTGGATCCACCAGATGTCTTTTTACCGCGGCGGCTTGCGCTACGCGCGCAGCCTGAGCTACTTTTATTTCTCGGACCGTTACAAGCGGACACTCTACACGGAATATTTCCAGCGGCAGACGGGCATGTTCGACCCCGAAGCCAACTTGGCCCGCTATTTTGACGCCGACAACGCCCGACGTGCCATCGACCGTATGCTCTACGTGGACGCCATGACGCGTATGCCCGATCACCCCAACATGATCCTGGACCGCATGACCATGGCACACGGTCTTGAGGCCCGTTCCCCTTTTCTGGACCACGAACTGGCGGAGTTCTGTGCCGGCATGCCGCCGGAGTACAAGATTCGCGGAACCCGCCGGCGGATCATTCAGACGGCGCTGGCCCGCAAGCTCCTGCCGCCGGCGCTCGTCCACCGCAAGAAGCAGGGCTTCTCATCGCCGCTCACCTACCTTCTTGCAAACGAGTTCCGTCTGCTTTATCATCTGTTTTTAAAAGAGGCGTCGCTGGTGCGGGACGGATACCTTTCGAAGCCCGCCATCGACGAACTGCTGCAGCAGCACCTGGAGCGCAGGGCCGACCACGGAAACCGCCTCTGGCTGCTGGTCAACGCCGAGGTCTGGTATCGTATGCACATCGAAAACCAGGGGCGGGAGCAGTTAAAGGCATACCTTATGGAAAATGCCGCAACAAACGGTAAAAACGGATAAAAATATGTCTTCCCCCGTCGGACACTCGCTGGCCGGCTACGTCATTGCCGCCTGGCGCGACAAGTCGCTCAAACCCCGTAGCCTGATGCTGCTGGGGCTCTACGTGTTCCTGGCCAACGCGCCGGACCTGGATTTCATCCCCGGAATTCTCCGGGGGACCCCCAACATGTACCACCACGGCATCAGCCACAGCATCGGTTTTGGATTTATGTTTGCGCTGGTGGCGGGAGCGCTGATCAGCCTGCGGGGCGGGAAACGCTTTGGACGCGAATTCCTGTTCATGTTCGCGCTTTATGGCTCTCACCTGGTGCTGGACCTGCTCTCCATGGACGGGCGGCCCCCTTTCGGTATCCCCATCCTGTGGCCGTTCTCGGATCATTACTTCATGGTCCCGCTGCTGCCGCCGGTCATGCACTCGGTGCTCGACGACGCCACCATCGGCCAGTTTCTGGCGGACGTCTTTTCCAAACACAACCTGTATGTGATCGGCCTGGAGATGATGCTCACGATGCCTTTTCTGGTGATCCTGTCTCTCTTCTCCCGCCGGCAGGTGCGCCACGCCTGAAGCCTGCCCATGAAAAGACACCGCAAACGGCTCCTGGTGGGACTGCCTGTGGCGCTGGTGGCAGCCGCGGCGCTGGCTTGGTACGCCCTGCAGCCCCGCATCCTGACCTCCACCGAGGCCAAAACACCGCGGCAGCGGCTGGCGGCGGCCATCCCGACGGCCGTGCTGCTGTGGTCCCGGGATGGCCGCATCACCATTTCCCGGCTCAAGCGGTGGAAGCCGAGGAGCGTCACCGAGGGACAGAACCCACGCTGGTCGCCGGACGGCAGCCGTTTTGTTTTCACACGGGAAGGCGATGTCTGGCTGATGAAAAACGACCTTTCCGGCGCAGAGCGTGTCCTGCGCAATGTGGTAACGCAATACGGCACCGGCGCGTACTGGACAACCGACGGGCGCCGCATCGTGGCTATTTCCCGCCGGGATCCGCGCAGGGTGATGGAGCTCGATCTGGCCACGCGCCGAACGCGGGTGATTCACGATGAGAGCAGGCCGCCCTACAAGGGGTTCCGGCTGGGCCAGTGCGCCGAACTGCGTTTCGGCGGGCGTTACCTGCTGGTGTTCACGGCCGATGCGGGACACCGCAGCATGATCGTGGACCTGGAAAAACGGCGCTACATCGCCAACGACCTGATGCTGAAGGGAGACTGCGAGCCGGCCTGGTCGCCGGACGGGCGCTTTATCGTCATGACCCGCCGGGTGCGCGGCAACCTCAACCGGCCGCTTTACATCACTTATTTCGACCCTGAAAAGGGCGTCCTGTCGAAGTCCTCTTACTTTATCGGGCAGGGGCGTTGTCACCGGGCCGCCGTCTCCAACGATTCGCGGTACGTGCTCTACGAGTCTTCCGGCCAGATCTTCTGCTGGCCGTCCGATCGGCGCGTGGAAAAAGCGCGCAACGGGATTCAGCTTACCGCGGACGGAAAAAACAGCGACCCCAGCCTGTACATTTTCCCCGGACGGGTGCCGGTCCCGCTGCGCTGACCCGTTATCGGCCAAACAGTGCCTACTGCCATGCCCGCTGCTTTTACAAAACGCCTGGTCGTCTTCTTTGTGCTCGGACTGCTGCTGTCCGGCTGGCTGCTGTCACGGCACGCCCTCGTGCGTCTCACCCTGCGGACCGACACGCGCGGCGTATTCAAAATATACTGGGCCGGACAAGGGCAGCGCTACAGCGAGTCCCGTTCGGCATCGGTGGCCATTCGTCCCGGACGCAAGCAGTATGCTTTTTTCATCGGTGATCTCGGAAAGATCCACAGCCTGCGCATCGACCCCCTGGACAGACCCGGCAAAATCGTCATCGGCGAAATCCGCATCTCGCAGGTGCCTTTCGAAGCCGTTGAAATATCGTCGCGCCAGGGCAGCCCCCGACTTGCGCCGTTGAACCAGATCGCGAAGCTTGAATTCCGGAGAGCGGGCATTGCCGTCATCACCGACGGCCGGGACCCCCAGTTGGAGACCGCTATCCGGGTGCGCAGCGACAGCCGCAGCTGGCTGGCGGCCGTGGTGAAAATCGCCGTGCTCGCGGCTGTACTGGGGTTGCTGGCGGAAATGGCAGTGCGGGTTCCAGCCGGTTTCGATTACGCCCCGGGGCTGATGGCGCTGGTTCTGGGCCTGATCATGGCCATGGCAGTGGTCAGCCGTTTCAACATGCACCCCGACGAGTACGTTCACGTGCGGGCCGCCGGTTTCTATGAAACACACTGGCTGCCGCCAGCCATCTGTGCAGCGGAAGCCGCCGGAACCTACAGCGTACACGGGGTGTCGCGCCTGGACTCCTTCGAGGCGGTCTACTTTTTCGCCGGTAAATTCTCGCGCATGCTGGAAATGGCGCCGATGGAACGCTACCTGCGGCTGCGTTTTTTCAATCTAGCGCTGTTCGGCATTTTGCTGTGGCTGTGTCTGGTCAAAAGCCGCCACCGCTTGCTGTACCTGCCGCTGCTGGCAAGTCCCCAGGTCTGGTATATCTTCAGCTATTTCAATTCCGACGCGTTTTCGCTGTTCACCTGTTTTCTGCTGGGCTACATGGTCGTTGAGCGAAAAAGCCCGGCAAGCCGTCTGCTGCTCGAAGACCTGCCCACCGCCGGTTTCCTCGTCCGACTGGCGTTTACCTGTGTGATGCTGGCGATGGTTCCCCTGCTGAAGCTCAATTTTTACTTTTTCGGTATTTTTCTGGTCGTCTTCCTGGCGATCCGGCTCCTGGAAAACGGTTTCTCGCTTCCGGCTGTTGTCTGGAAACGCCTGGCCATGGTGGCACTCATCGCCATGGTGCTGGCGGCCGGCCGCTTCGGCTTCGACGTCTACCAGAACGGCTGGCACCGATCCGAGAAACTGACGGACTGCCGCAACCGGCAGGCACGCCCGCGCTTCAGGCCGGACACGCCGCTCAAGGACCAGTATTTCGGGCTGAACCTGAGAAAGCGGGGCGTCAGTGTGCGCCAGGTGTTTGAGCGCTACGGCTGGGGACGCGTATCCTTTCAAAGCACCTTCGGTGTCTACGGATACATGTCCCTTTACGGGTCGCCTTTCTATTACCAGGCCGTGAAATACCTGCTGTACCTGCTGGCCGCACTGCTGCTGTGGGCGACACTGTGGCGCACGCCGCTTTCTCTCAAGATGGACATGGCCAACCTGCTGGTGTGCGCCGCTGCGCTGGTGGCGGCGGCCTTCTGGAACTCCTGGAATGTGGACCTGCAGAATCAGGGACGCTATTTTCTGCCGGTTTTTGCCATGGCCGGCATGCTGATGGTGCAGGCGGAGAAGCGGCTTCCCGCGAAACTGCTGAATCTGGTGGTGATCTGTCTTTTTATTCTGGGCACATACTCCTTTCTTTTTTACGGTCTGCTGCCCATCCCAAAGGTCTGACGGCCACCGGATTACCGAAAGGAACCGTCATCATGTTTCTTCAATCGCTGCAAGAGCACCGGCGCTGTTTCGAGAAGCTTGCAGAGATCGCACCGGCGGTGGACCGGGCCGCGCAGGCCATTATCGAAACCCTGCAGAAGGGCGGTAAGGTTCTGATCTGCGGCAACGGCGGATCGGCGGCCGATGCGCAGCACCTGGCGGCCGAACTGGTGGGTCGCTTCGAAACCGAGCGGCAGGCCCTGGCCGCGGTGGCGCTGACCACCGACTCCTCCATTATGACGGCCGTGGCCAATGACTATGATTTTTCCGGCGTGTTCGCCCGGCAGGTGGAGGCCCTCGGAAAACCGGAGGACGTCCTGCTGGGCATTTCAACATCCGGGCGCTCGCAAAACGTGGCCGAAGCTTTCAAAAGGGCGGCAGACAAAGGGATGGCCACCATCGGCCTGCTGGGCGCAGACGGCGGCGTCCTCAAGGACCTCTGCCGAACGGCGGTAGTGGTTCCGGCCCGGCGCACAGCGCGCATCCAGGAGGCGCACGTGTTCATTCTGCATGTCTGGGCGGCGGCCGTCGAAGAGACACTCGGCAACTCCGGAGTCCCCCAATGACCAATATTTCCATCATTATTCCGGTTATGAACGAGGCGGAAAACATCGCCGCCCTTCACCAGGAGATCGTCGAGGTGTGCGAGCACCACGGCTATCGCTACGAGATCATCATTGTCGACGACGGGTCCACCGACGAAACGGCGCAGATCGCCGCCAAACTGCGGCCGGTCAAACTGGTGTGTTTTCAGAAGAATTTCGGACAGACCGCCGCCATGGACGCCGGCATCGCACACGCGAAGTACGACTACATCGTCACCATGGACGGCGATCGCCAGAACGACCCTCACGACATTCCGCGACTGGTTGCATACCTGGAAGAAAACCGTCTGGATGCCGTTTCCGGGTGGCGGGTCAACCGGCGCGACAAGACCGGCAAGCGCCTGGTGTCCCGGGGCGCCCATTTCCTTCGGCGCATGCTCCTCAAAGACGGCATCCATGACAGCGGCTGCTCGCTGAAGATATACCGGCGCAGCTGTTTCGACCACGTCCGGCTTTACGGTGAAATGCACCGTTTCATACCGGCCCTGCTGAAAATCAAGGGCTTCAAGATCGGGGAACTGCCGGTCAACCACCGGCCGCGCGTAGCCGGCCGCACCAAGTACGACTGGCGCCGCACCATCAAGGGCTTTGTGGATATCCTGTCGGTGTGGTTCTGGAACAAGTACGCCGTGCGGCCGCTGCACCTGCTCGGCGGGGGCGGCCTGGTGTGCCTGCTGATGGGCATGATCACCATCGCCTACACGTTTTTCCTGTTTCTGCGGGGCGAGGACATGTCCAACTCGGCGTTTCCGCTGCTGGCCGCCTTCCTGACCATTACCGGCATCCAGCTGTTCGTGTCCGGACTGCTGGCGGACGTGCTGATGAAGATCTACTTCGAGAAAACCAACGACACGGCCTACACCATTCGCGAGGTCATTGAAAACGACACCGAGCAGCACGGACGCAACGAACCCGCTGGCCAATCGGCGCGGACAGCGGCTGTCCGAAAGGCGCAATCCTGACGCCATGCAGGCACCGGGAGCCATGGGCAGACCGCTCGTCAGTGTTGTGGTGCTCAACTGGAACGGCCGCGCGCACCTGCAGGATTGCCTGCAATCCCTGCGCCGGCAACGGCTCGGCGGCGTCGAGATCATCCTTGTGGACAACGGTTCCCGGGACGACTCGGTGGCGTTCGTAAAGAAGCGTTTCGCCGGCGTGCGTGTCATCGAAAATCGCGCCAATCTCGGCTTCTGCGCCGGTAACAACGTGGGGCTGCGGGCCGCCAGGGGAGAACTGGTCGCGCTGTTGAACAATGACACCGAGGTGTCTCCCGGCTGGCTGGAGAGCCTCGTCAAGGACGCCGCGGCCCACCCCGGGGCCGGGCTGTTCGCCTCGCGCATGTTGCTTTTCGACCGCCGCGACACCATCGACAGCGCCGGAGACCTGTTTTTTGCGGCGGGCTTTGCCGCCAAGCGCGGCTGGCTGGAGAAGAACGACGCGCGCTTTGACAGGGCCTGCCCGGTATTCGGAGCCTGCGCCGGGGCGGCCCTCTACCGCCGGGACATGCTGGAAGAAATCGGGCTGCTGGACGAAGACTTTTTCGCCAACGGCGAGGACGTGGACCTGAGCTTCCGGGCACGGCTGGCCGGCTATGAGTGCCGCTACGTGCCCGGTGCCGTCGTCTATCACAAGGGCGGGGCCACCATCGGGCAATCGCCGCGCTGGTTCTACCTCATGCGCCGCAACCAGCTTTGGGTGGTCGTTAAAAACATGCCGCGCGAACTGCTGCGCCGCTACTGGCCGCAGATGCTGTTTTACAACCTGGCCTCCCTGGCCTATCATCCGCTCAGGGGCAGGGCGGCACTTCTCTTTCGCGCCTACCGGGACGCGCTCGGGGGCCTGAACCGCATGCACCGCAAACGCCGACGGATCCAGCGCCAAAGGCGTGCGAGTGCCGATGACATTCACGCGATCCTCTCCCACGGCGGGATCTTTCAGCGGGCCCTGAGGCCTGTTACCGGCAGGCTTGCGACGTCGGCCTACAGCGTACAGTGAAGAAGAAACAGAAAGCCATTTCCGCAACCGACATTTCGGCGGCCCGCGGGGCCCCGTCGGTGAGTGTCGTCATTCTGTATTACCGATCCCGCTGGTCGCTGAGGGCCTGTCTGGACAGTGTCGCCGGGCAGGACTACCCTGGACTGGAAGTCCTCTTCATGGACAACGCCTCGGGCGACGGGGCCGTCGAGGAGGTCCGGCGGCGATACCCGCAATTCGCGGTGCTGGCATTTCCCCGCAACCTGTTTTTCTGCCGGGCCAACAACATCGGCATCCGCCGCACCAGCGGTGACTACGTGCTGCTGCTCAACGCCGATGTGGTGCTCACGCCGGGATTCGTCCGCCAAATGGTGGCCGCAGCCGAAGCGGACCCCTCGGTTGGCATGCTCTCCGGCAAACTGCTGCGCATGGATCGAGACCTGCGGCCACCGGCACCGCCGGTGATTGACTCCACGGGCATGTTCTTCACGGCCCAGATGCGCCATTTCGACCGTGGCGCTGACGAAATCGACCGCGGGCAGTTCGACCGGGCGGGAGACGTTTTCGGGCCGTCCGGCGCAGCCCCGCTCTACCGGCGCGAAATGCTGGCGGACGTTTCCGTGGGTGGGGAGGTCTTCGACGAGGACTTCGTCATCTACCGCGAAGATGCCGACCTGGCCTGGCGGGCGCAGTTGCTGGGCTGGCGTGGCCGCTACACACCGCGTGCAGTGGCGTTTCACGCCCGCGGGGTAAAGCCCGGGCACCGGCGGCGGGACATCGCGCCGCTGCTCAACATGCACTCGGTGAAGAACCGTTTCCTGATGCGGATCAAGAACCAGAGCGTGCGTCACGCCCGGCGCTATGCGCTGCCGGCCCTGTACCGGGACCTGCTGGTAGTCGGCTATGTGCTGCTGGCGGAACACCGTTCTCTGCCGGCTCTCTGGCAGGTGGTTCAGCTGATGCCCCGAACCCTGCGCAAGCGTCGGCTTATCCAGGCACGCAGGCGGGCGGGAGAAGACTACATGATCAATCTTTTCCGGGGTTCCGGGAGAACGTGAGAAGGGGGAAGGGTGGGGGAGACGAGCTTGAATATCGCCATGCTCGGCACTCGGGGGGTGCCGGCCAGCTACAGCGGTTTTGAGACCTGCGTCGAGGAACTGGGCCGCCGCCTGGTGCAGCGCGGGCATCGCGTGACGGTGTACTGCCGCTCACATCACATTCGTTACGCGCAGCCCTATTACCGCGGGATGCGCCTCGTCCGGCTGCCGACTCTGGCGAACAAATATCTCGATACCCTGCTGCACAGTTTCATTTCTTCGATTCACGCCCTGGGACAGCGCTTTGACATCGGGTTGTATTTCATTGCCGGAAACAGCCCGGTGACCTGGATCCCGCGCCTGGTCGGCACACGTACCCTGCTCAACGTGGACGGGCTGGACTGGAAGCGTGACAAGTGGCCTGCGGCGGCCAAGCGCTATATCCAGGCGGCAGAGTATCTGGCCACCGTTTTGCCCGATGCGTTTCTGACCGATTCGCGGGCGGTGCAGGCCTACTATGCGCGTCGCTACGGCAAAAGGCCGCCTTACATCCCCTACGGCTCCGAAGTGACGCCCGAACCGCCCGGGGAAACCCTGGCCCGCTGGGGGCTGAAGCCGAGAGGCTACGTTCTTTTCGTCGGCCGGCTGGTGCCCGAGAACTGCGCCCACCACCTGGTGGAGGCTTTCCGTCACCTTGACACTTCCCTGAAGTGCGTGATAGTAGGCGACGCTCCCTATGCCGAAGCCTACAAAGAGGCGCTGAAGGCTGCGGCCGGAGACGACGGGCGCATCGTGTTCACCGGGTACCTATTCGGCCGCGGCTACCGCGAACTGGGCTCCAACGCCGCCGTCTTCGTGGAGACTTCGGGGGTCGGCGGAACCCATCCGGCACTGCTGGAGGCCATGGCGCTGGGCAACTGCGTGGTGGTCAACGACACGGTCGAGAACCTGGAGACCATCGGTGACGCCGGCCTGTCCTACCGGGGATCGGCAGGCGGACCCGCGCTGCAACAGGTGCTCGAAGCCTTGCTGCGCGATGCAGACACCATGGCGGCGTATCGCCGGAAGGCCCT
>JAMOVG010000062.1 GCA_027061725.1 Desulfobacteraceae bacterium | reverse complement strand
AGGTTGCGGCGCATCTTTTCCTCAAGGGTCTTGATGACCGCCTTGATGCTGTTGCCGCTGTCAAAGACGTCGTCCACGATGAGCAGACCGTCGTCCCAGTTGGCGTGGCGCACCACGTATTCCAGTCCGTGAACGCGCACCGTCTTGTTGCGCTGGCCGATGCCGGTGTAGCTGGAGGTGCGGATAGCGATGTGATCGGTCTTGACCCCCAGCTGGTCCAGGATTTCCTGGACGGCGATGCCCACAGGGGTGCCGCCCCGCCAGATGCCGATGATAAAGCTGGGCCGGAAACCGCTTTTGAAGATGCGGATGCCCAGCCGGAAAGAGTCGTCAAGCAATTCCTGAGCCGAGATGTAGCGTTTCTGGTCCATGCGGTCCTCTCCGTAGGTGGCGTGTGACCGGGTGCGACGAACAGGTGGATTGTCTGCAGCCGTGGTGCACGGCGCGATCCACGGTCCCCCGCCGGTGGTTTCGTAGAAGGCAGCATACATCAATTCGTGCCCGTGGATCAATGCCCGATGTGAGCGCGCCGCATGGGGCCTGGACTTCCCGCAGGTGAGGCCGGTCCGGGGAGGCTACGCGCGGTTTTTGAGGATGGCTTCCAGTTTTTCGGACAGCTGGCTCATGCTGAAAGGCTTCTGCAGGAAGCCGTCGCAGCCCCGCTTGAGGATTTCGGCGGCTTGGCCGTTGAGACTGTATCCGCTGCACAGCAGTACGCGGACATTGGGCGCAAGCTGGCGGATGCGGTCGAAGGTCTCCCCGCCACCCATGTCCGGCATGATCATGTCCAGAAGCACCAGGTCGATGCCGTCCCCGTGTTCGCGGATGAAGTCAATGGCCTCCCGTCCGCTGCCGGCGCAGTGCACCCGGTAGCCCAGCCGTTCCAGCATGGGGCGGTTGACATCCAGCACCACGGCTTCGTCGTCCACCAGCAAGATGGTGCCCGACCCCCGAAGCGGGGCTTTTTCGGCCTTTGCAGCATCGGAAACACTGCCGTCCGCGGCCGGCAAGTAGATGTTGAAGGTCGAACCGCACCCCTTCTCGCTGTATACGTTGATGAACCCCTTGTGATTCTTGACGATGCCGTACACCGAGGCCAGGCCCAGACCGGTGCCGCGGCCCATTTCGCGGGTGGTAAAAAAGGGGTCAAAGATACGGCTCCTGGTGGCCTCGCTCATGCCGGTTCCGGTGTCGGTGACCGAGATCCGCACGTAGCGGCCAGGCAGCGCGTGGTGTGATTCGGCGTACATCGCATCAATCTCGACCACTTCGGTTTGCAGATACAGGGTGCCTCCACCGGGCATGGCCTGCCAGGCGTTGACAAACAGGTTCAGCAGCACCTGCTCGATCTGGGCGCGGTCGGCTTCCACCGGTGGCAGATCGGGGGCGAACTTAGTATCAACGCCGATCTCCTTGCGGGTGCGTGCAAACATGCCGACGCACTTTTCGGCGATGCGGTTCAGGTCTACGGGGGCCACCGCGAATTTGCCACCACGGGCGAACCCCAGCAGCTGGCGGGTCAGGTCGGCGGCGCTTTTGACGTACTCCTCGATGCCTCTGAGGTGTTCGTAGTGGGGGTGACTGGCATCGATGCCCGACAGCAGCAGCGACGCCCGTCCCTGAATACCCATAAGCAGGTTGTTGAAATCGTGAGCGATACCGCCGGCCAGTGTGCCGATGGCCTCCATTTTCTGAACCTGGATGAGCTTTTTTTCCAGGGTTTTCCTGTCGGTGATGTCGCGACCCACGCCCACGATGGCGGTGACGTTGCCGCTGTCGTCCAGCACGGCCTTGTCTGCCCAGGCCAGCCAGCGCCAGCCGTGCACGGTCATGGCGCGCTGTTCCAGATAAGCAGTGTAGGGCGGCTGGGTGAGCTTGCGCATGGCACGCTCGGTGGCGGCACGGTCATCCCTGTGCACCAGGGGCATGAAGGAGCGGCCGAGGAGTTCTTTCTCGGTTTTGCCGAAGAGAGTGCAGTAGGTGGGGCTGACAAACAGGAAGCGTCCCTCGACGTCCACCTTGACCACCAGGTCGGTCTGGTTTTCCACCAGCAGGCGGTACTTCTTTTCGCTGCGAATCAGCTCCGCCTCGGCAACTTTTTGGCGGGTGCGGTCTTCGAAAACGGTCACCAGTTCGCCCGAGGAAAGTTTGAAGACGTAGTTTTCCAGCCAGATCCTGATTTGGCCGTTTTCGTAACGCGACACGGGGTAACTGCGCGGTTTCCCCGTCCGCCAGACCTCTTGCAGCACCTCCAGGAAACCCAGTTCGTGAACCGACGGAAACACCTCCGTGATACGGCGGTTCAGGTGGTCTTGGCGACTGATTCCGCCGACACGGGCGCCTGCAGGGTTGATGTCCCGGAAAACGAAATCTTTCCCTCCGTCAACGGCGGCATAGATGGCCATCCCGGTGGCGGCGTGCCGGAAAAGCTCGCGGAAACGCTGCTCGCTGTTGCGCAGGGCGTTTTCGAGGTTCACCTGCTCGGTGATGTCCAGTCCCAGTTCAATGGCACCGGTGACGTTGCCGTTTCTGTCGAAGGTCGGGTATCCGCGCAGCAGGTGGGATCGGCCGTCGGTGGTTGTGATTCGCGCCTCGGCCGGGCGTCGGGTGCGCATGGCCTCGAGCAGCGGGCAGTTCGGGCAGGGGGATTGGCGGTGATACCAGATCTCGTAGCAGTGGCGTCCCACCATGCTTTCCGGCGTTTCGCCGGCGGAGGCGGCCGAGGCGCCGTTGGCCCACAACACACGCAGGTCACGGTCCTGGCAGACGATCATCTCCGTCAGGGCATCTAGGATGGATGGGATGTCTTGGGGTTGCATCGCTGTTTCCCTCCCTGACGGCGGTGATATCCTGAATCGGCCAACCAGGGAAAACCGTAGGCTGTTTTTCGGAAAAAGTATACCACATTTGTTGACAGAAGGCCAGTCATGGGAGTAGTCAGTAGCCCGATGACGTCAAACAGTATCGAGGTCGCCGGCCTGCGCAAGGACTTCGGAAGCCTGCGGGCCGTGGACAACATTTCCTTTGCGGTTGCCGAAGGCGAAATTTTCGGCTTCCTGGGGCCCAACGGCGCCGGCAAGACCACCACCCAGCGCCTGCTGACCGGTGTGCTGCGCCCCACCGCCGGCGACATTCGCATCATGGGGCGCGACCTGCGCAAAGACCCCGTGGCGGCCAAGCGGCACGTGGGCGTGGTGCCCGAAAACGCCAACCCCTACCGCGATCTGTCAGCGTGGCACAACCTCATGCTCATGGGGCGCCTGTACGGCATGGCCAAAAAGCGCCGCGAGCAGAAGGCACTGCAGTTGCTGGAGTATTTCGGGCTGCTGGACCGCCGCCGGGCCAAAACCAAGACCCTGTCCAAGGGTCTCAACCAGCGCATCAGCCTGTCCATGGCCCTGATCCATGACCCCCGGCTGCTGTTTCTGGACGAGCCCACCTCAGGCCTGGACGTGGAGAGCACGCGCCTGATCCGCCGGCTTATCGTGGACCTCAACACCCGCGGCGTGACGGTCTTCCTGACCACTCACGATATGCAGGAGGCCGCCCGGCTGTGCGACCGGGTGGCCATCGTGTGCCGCGGGCGTATCGCGGCTATCGACAGCCCCGACGCGCTGCGGGCCGACTTCAGCAGCGCCCAGAGCGTGGAGGTGGCCTTCGAAAAGCCGCTGCGGGATCCGGCACTTTTGCAGGAGCTGGCGTCGGTCAGCGGGGTGCGGCAAGAAAAGGGAAAGTACATCCTGTTTACGGATCGCCCCGGGGAGGTGGCCTGCCGTGTGGCGCTGCTGGCCCGCGAGCGCGGTCTGGGACTGCGGTCGATAAACACCCGTGCGGCGCGCCTGGAGGACGTTTTCGTACACCTGACCGCTGCGAAAGGATCGGGAAATGGCGAGCGGTAGGTTCCTGTGGCAGAGCCGCGCCGCGCTGGCGGTGGCCGAAAAAGACATGCGTATCTACTACCTGAAGCCCCCTGTGCTGATCTTTGGCATCTTTTTCCCGGTATGCCTCTTTCTGGCCTTCGCCTTCGGGCGGAACATCCCCATGCCCGTGCTGCTGCCGGGCATGCTGGGCATGACGCTGTTTTTCTTGTCTTCCTCCACCTCACCGCTGGTGGCGCCCTGGGAGACCCTCAGCCGCACCCTGGAACGGCTGGTCTCCACGCCGGCCTCCATCACGGCCATCGTGGCGGGCGACATCTTCGCCGGGGCCGTCTACGGCATCGGCATTTCCCTCTTCCTGCTGGCGGTGAGCGTCGCCGCCCTGGGCATCGCCCCGGTGCACCCCCTGGTGGTGGGCATCGACATCTGCCTGTCGGCGGTCTGCTTCTCGGCGCTGGGCAGCCTCATCGCCACCCTGCCCACGGACTCGCCCGGCAACATCATGCTGGTGCTCAATGTCATCCGGCTGCCGCTGATCTTCGTCAGCGGTGTCTTCATGCCCCTGGGGGACATGCCCGCCTGGGGGCGCACCATCGCCGCCTGCTCGCCCCTGACCTATACCTGCGATCTCGCCCGCCACGGGCTGTTGGGCAGCGGCTACTTTCCCGCAGCGCTGTCCATGGGTGCCCTGGCCGCCTTCACCGTGGGGTTTTGTGTCCTCGCCGTTTTCCTGCACAAAAAGAGCACCCCCCGGCGGCTGGCCTGATCCCGGCGGCCGCTTTTGCGGTGGGCCAGGCGTCTTGCGCAGGGGGCTTTCCGGCCGCCGCTGTTGTTGTGCCGCTGCCTTGGAGCGGGCGCTGCGGCGCAGCGCGGCGATCCTCTTTACTTCGCCGTATTTGCCGAATCGGCCCGCCATGGACCCCCCTACGCTGAACGGCGGTTTCCGGCGTCCGAACAGACGCGCCGGTAGCCGCCGCGTATGCCGTTTTTGGAGAAGACCACCTGCCACAGCTGGTTGACGCGTGCCCGGAAGCTGCCGGCGCAGGACAGCAGGAAGTAGACCCACATGCGGTAGAAGCGCTGGTCGTAGTCTTCGGCCAGCAGGTGCCAGCCGCGGGTGAAGTTGCGGTGCCAGGCCATGAGGGTGGTGTCGTAGTGCGCGCCGAAGCTGTGCCAGTCCTCGAGGACGAAAAGCCCCTCGGCGGACGAGGCGATCTGGGCCGCCGAGGGCAGCATGGAGTTGGGGAAGATGTAGCGCCCGATCCAGGGGTCGGTGGAGCGCACCGAGGTGTTGCCGCCGATGGTGTGCAGCAGGAAGAGCCCCTCCGGCTTCAGGCAGCGGTGTACAATTTTCATGAACCGGCGGTAATTCTTGCAGCCCACGTGTTCGAACATGCCGATGGAGACGATGCGGTCGACGGTGGGGCCCAGGGAACGGTAATCCTGCAGCTCGATGCGTACGGGCAGCCCCCGGCAGCGGCGCCGGGCGAATTCCGCCTGGCGCCGGGAGACCGTGATGCCGATGACCGACACCCCGCGGGTCTCGGCGGCATAGCGGGCGAAGCCGCCCCAGCCGCACCCGATGTCCAGCACCGTCATGCCGGGCGCAAGGTCCAGCTTGCGGCAGATGAGCTCCAGCTTGGCCGCCTGGGCCTCGTCGAGCGTGTTGGCGTTCTCCCAGTAGGCGCAGGAGTAATTCATATTCCTGTCCAGCATGACCGAGAACAGCCGGTTGCCCAGGTCGTAGTGGCGCCGGCCGATGTCGAAGGCCCGCGAGGGGCGCTGCGGGTTCAGCAGTCGCGCCCGCAGCGCGGCCCACAGGACTTCCCGGGAAAGGCGCGCCCTGCGGTCCAGGCCGGCGTGCAGGATGCGGTCGAAGAACCGGTCCAGCGAAGCGCAGTCCCACCAGCCGTCCATGTAGCTTTCCCCCAGGGCCAGGGAACCGCCGGCCAGCAGCCGCCCGTAAAAGGCCGGGTCGCGGACGCGGATGTCCCAGGGCCGGTCGCCGTTCACGCGCACGTCGGCTTCGGCCAGAAGCTCCCGGATGACCCGTTGTGCGTCTTTGCGTGGCATGTCACAGTCCCCTGAGCCAGGCGGCCACCAGGACCGCCGCCGTCGCCAGCAGGGCGCCGGCCTGGACTTTGGCGCCGGGCGCCCGCCGGACCTGCAGGCCGTACAGCGCGCCCAGCAGCAGCCCGCTGAAAAACCCGAACAGGTGGGCCGTCAGGTCCGCGTTCTCGGAGGCGCCCAGCATGGCCAGCAGCGCCAGCCCGGCGGCCAGGGGCAGGAGAGCCTTGAAGCGCTGTCCCGGCCGCCCGATCTTGCGCACCAGCTGCAGGGCCGACAGGATGCCCACGGCGCCGAAAACCGCCGTGGAGGCCCCGATGGAAAGGTGCCCCGCACTGTAAAAATAAGCATTGGCCAGGTTGCCTGCAATGCCCGTGGCGAGGATCATGAGCCAGCCCATTCCCCAGCCGGCCACCGAGCACACGGCGGTTGCGAACATGGCGATGCTCAGCAGGTTGCCGGCCAGGTGGACGGCGTCGGCGTGCAGCAGCAAGGCGGTGGCGCAGCGGTAGAGCTGGCCGCGCTGGATGAGTCCCGAGGCGGCACCGTAGACCCGGCTGTAGGCGTTGAGGCCGCCGCCGTAGACCACCGCCAGGTGGCAGACCAGCAGGATCAGGGCGCCCCACAGGCCGGCCGTCGTCCGGCCGTATTCGCGCAGCAGCGACGGCCCGCCGGCCGGGTGCTGCGGCCGGTTTTCCTCCCGGTAGGCACGGATGAGTTCCGCCGCTTCGCCCGCGTGCTCCTCGTCGACCCACAGTTCGCAGTCTATCGCAACTCCGCGGGTGCGGCTGGCGATGTTCGCCGATGCCAGCACCAGTGCGAAAGTGTCGGCCTGCTCGCGGGTGAGGTTTGCCAGTATTCGAACCATGCGGCTTGCCTTGGCCCTCCGGGGGTGACCGGGTCTTTTTTCTCCGGAGGGAGAGGGCGCTATTTCCAGGTGACGCGCGGCGGTTTTCGCCGCGGCAGGCGATGGTAGGTGAAGCGCGGGTAGCCCACCATCAGGGCGCCGAAAGTGGTATGCCCCGGCGGCAGTTCCAGGGCCGCGCGCATGTCCGGCCAGAAGTTGGCGGCGGCGTTGAAGTAGCCGGCCCAGCAGGTGCCCAGGCCGAAGGAGACGGCCGCCAGGTCAAAGTAGGTCAGCGCGATGGTGCAGGCCGCCGGGGCCGTGCGCTCGTCCTCGGGGGCGTGGGCCGCCACCAGGTGCGGCGCTCCCCGGCAGATGCGGTCTTTGCCCTCGGCCTGGGCCGCGACCACGCGGTCCAGGTGCATGGCCTCCGCCAAAGGGGACCCCTGATCGATGAGATGGCGCATCCAGTCGATGACGATGCCGTTGAGGCGTTCGATTTCCGGCCGCCGGTAGATGACCCGCCAGTGTACCGGCTGCCGGTTGTGGCCCGAGGGGGCGTGGCTCGCGATCCCGATGAGTCGGGTCAGCGTCTCCCGCGGCACCGGCTGCCTGCGATAGTTGCGGATGGAGCGGCGCGCGCGCAGGAAGTGCTCCGCCTGGTCCGGGTCCGGCAGGCGTTCGGGATGGAATGGGGGACAGTCCGCCGGGCCCATCACGCGGTGGGTCATGGCATCGCGGGGGCAGACCGCCACGCAGTGGCCGCAGCGAATGCAGAAATCCTCGCCGCCCGCCACCATGGCAGGAAGGGTTCCTTTTTCGGAAAATGCGATGATGCCGGCGGGGCAGGCGGCGATGCAGCGGCCGTCACGGTCGCATCTTTCAGGGTCAACGGTCAGCAGGGTCATGGGAATCTCCCGTGGGAAAACTTTTCGGGTTCTGTGGTTTGGTCGCGGCGGTTCGGATGATGACGCAGCCGCCGCTGCCGTAGCCGAATTTTCGGAACAGCGGGTTGTAGTCGGCGCTCAGCGAACGGTAGAAGACGTCCAGGCTGACACGGTAGGGGCCGGGGGCCTCGGGATCGACGTCCAGCACGCTGACCTGTCCGCCCCGGTCATCAAAGGCCCCCACCGGCGAGATGTGGGGGATGTGCAGCGTGCGCAGCAGTTCGCCCTGGTCAAAGTGAGCGATGACGACGCGGTCTCCCCGGCTTTCAAACGCCGCCAGGTGTCCCGCCAGCGTCTGTTGGACGCGGCCGGCCCGCCTGGGGGGCTTGACAGCCTGGAGTATCTCCAGGGAACGGTACGCGATGCCGTAGGCTTTCAGACTGCTCTCGACGATGCGGGCCAGCAGCGGCAGGGGCAGACCGCGCCGCCCGTGGTCGCCCGCAGGGCTCATACGCTGTTTCCAGTTGGCAGTGCGCACCGTGTCCAGCAGTTCGGCCTGGGTTACGGGGTGCGTCAGCCGCCCGCTGCTCTCCAGCAGCGCGTTGATGACGGTGGCCACCGTGGCCACCGAGCAGGAGGCGGCGTTGAACTGGCGCACGTAGTGTTTCCACAGGGCACTTTTCAGGCGGTTGTCCGTTTCCGGAAAGGCGTTTTGCAGAACTTGCACTTCCGGCCGCCCGAAGGCCCCGCGACCCGTGGCGCGTTCGAACAGGTGGCACAGGTGTAGCCAAGCGAACAGAACGCTTCTGAACAGGCGCATGGCAGATCCGTTTCAGGAGATTTCCACTGTTTCCGCGGCGGTGACCCGCAGCAGTTCGGCGGGGGTCAGTTCCATCATGGCGTCCAGGTCTCCGCCGCCGCCGAAAACCGTTTCCTGGCGGGTGACGGCCGGATCGATCAGCGTGCGCAGTTTCCGCCGGTGGCCGAAGGGCGGCATGCTGCCTACCACGAAGCCCGTGATTTCCAGCACCTGTTCGGCTGTAGCGAACTTGACGCGGCGCCGGCTCATGTCCAGCACCGCGGCCAGTTTGCGGCGGTCCACGCGCGCCAGGCCGTTGTTGATCACCAGCAGGGGCTGGCCGTCGGCCACGAAAACCAGTGATTTGATGATCTGGTCGGCGGCCACCTTCAGCACCCGGGCCGCATCTTCCACCGTGGCCGTGTGCTCGTCCAGGCGCAGGATGACAGCCCGGATGCCGTTGCGATCGATGTAGCGCTGCAGATCGGTACTCTTCAGAGGTGTATTCATGCCGTTGAAAATACATGCTGCACGGTCAGGACGCAAGCTTTTCGGCAACCGGGGGATGGCGCGGTGGATGTCGGGCGGGCGGGAGCAGCAAAGAGACCGCGCCTTCTACTCGGACGGGTCGCTTTCGTCGCCGGAACCGCCGGCCCCGTCGTTGAGCGCACCTAGACGCCGGAATCCCTCGCCGGTCCGCCGCCACTTTCCGCCAGACGGGTGCGGACTGTCGGCAGACGGGCTGCGCTTGGCGCCAGCGGGTATGGAAACGGTACCCCCCACGGGCGGATCAATAGGCGACGGCACGTCACCCTCCAGAAGGATGCGCGCCGCGTGATCCAGGGGGGCGAACAGAGCGGCCGCCACCAGACCGGCCAGCACCGCCGCCTTAGCCCGGGCCAGTCGAAAATGGACTCCACCATGAAGGAGCCCCCCCAGCATCAAGCCGTAGCTCAGACCCACCACGGTGACGGTGGGAATCATGGCATTGCACAGGGCATAGCGGTACAGCAACGTACGGGTGCGCACGCCGTAGGCCAGACGGGTCTCGATGAAATCATCTTGAAGTACTTCCAGCACCGAAGAACGCGACCCGCGCGTGACCACGGCCAGCGAGGCGAAGGACAGGGGCATGGCCGGCAGGATCATGTGGCGCAGGGCGCCGGCAAAAGCCGGCCAGTTGCCCGTCGCCAGGAGGCCACCCGGTAGGGGCCGGTCCCGGCGTTATAGCCCTGCATGAACCAGTCGGTGCCCTTTTCGGCCGACTTAAAGGAAAAAAGGGAAGGCGCCGTACTGGGAGAAGGCGGTCAGGTCGATGGGGCCGGCTTTTTGAGGATGAACTGCACGATGGTCGTCCACCACCTTGATTGCCTTGACGGCCGACCAGATGCGGCCAGTCCCACCGCCGGGGGCAGCAGCAGGGCCGCCATCTTTCCGGACCGCGGGGCGCGGCCCCGGCTTCACCCCTGAGAGGCGGCCGCGCCCCGCGGAGCCCGTTTCATAATTCAGGTTTTCCCGCCGCTATATTTGTCTACCGGTTTTTTCGTGGATGGGTATCGGCAGCGCTGCGTGGGCCCTTACGGGGATGCAAAGGCCCCGGGCGCGGAAGGGCGAAACCTCGCTTCGCCTATGCAGTGCGGCCTTTTTTGCGCACAGTTGGCCTGCGCATCTTGTCCTCGCCCGTTCTCCAACTGCGCGATACCGGTACCTGCCTCCCCCCTCGAAGCCGGGGCACCCAACCCGTGAAAGGCCCTGGCACCAACCGTGCCGAGCGTTACATGCGATTGCTCTATACACGACGGGGCTTTGCTTGCATTCCCGGACTATTGAAGCTATATATAGCGGCAGTTTTCACTGGGGGCGAATGCCGCCGGCAAGCCATCAGAAGGGGAAAAACCTACGAGGGAGGTAAGCATGGCCAAGGAAAAGGTAAAACATCTCAGTGGCATACTGGCTTCGTTTTTTGCCCATACCGGGCACATTTCCAAGGAAGACGCCAAAGAGCTCAGCGGGCTCAAAGACCACGAATTCGAGAAAGCCTATGAAAAGGCGTCGTGTATCTCCGAGAAAGTCATGACGGCCGAGGGCGAAAAACTGGAGAAGTTCCTGGAGCACTTTGCCAAGGAGATCGAAGCGGTCATGGACAACTTCGGCGGCAAGCTGTTCAAGTAGAACCGCCGCCCCGTGCGGGCGGAGGCCAGGCGGGCGTTGCCCCGGGTGCGCCGGCCTCGGCGCTGATGGCCAGCGCGTCTCAGGTGCCGATGTAGCCCTCGAAGGACTGCAGGTACGAACGGGTGGGTTCGATGGTGGCTTTGGAAAAGTTCTCTTTAATGCACCTGACCCGGTACTCGTCGTCGAACACCGCGATGGACAGATCGTCGCGCCTGCGGATCTCATCGGTGTCGGCAAATTCCTGCTTGCGGTAGTCGGGCACCGCGAAGGAGTAGGTCCGTTCCAGGCTGGGATCGCTGAAGCAGTTATGGCCGAAACGGCTGGGGGGCATGGCCAGCCGTTTGGACCACATCGATCTGTCCTTTCCGGATTATTTCCACGAGCCGATCATAGCGATAGGGGATGAAAATAATGTCGATGCCCATGTCCTGCCGCAGTTCGCAGGCCATGTCCACGTCGTAGCCCACCAGTTCACCGGCCTGCTTGAAGAAGGTGAACGGCAGCCCGTCTTCACTATAGCCCACGTACAGAAACCCGCGTTTTTGGATCTGCGCCAAGGTGCTGGGTTTTCCGGGAGACGGCGGGAGTTTTTCGGCACGCCTGTAGACCTTGGCCTTGAGGGGAACATCCAGCACGTGCATGCGTTCGAGTACTTTGGTGCGGTCGTACTTCTCCTCGACGGCGAAGTCGAAGTAGTTACGGCGCAGGAGGACGGCCGCCAGGCTGGCGATGACGCAGGCCACTCCCACGAGGTGCGCCCGTTGATGACGCCTGTCACCACGTAGAGCTGGTACATGTCCGCCGGCGGGTGCAGCAGGCCGGCGGGTGCAGCAGGTTGGGCATGAAGGGCAGGGCCGCGTCCACACTGCCGAAGAGGGACAGCAGACCGGAGATCACCAAAGTAGGGTACTGGTTGAGCGCCAGGCTGCTGCCGGTGAACCACCCGGCAAAGGGGATGAACAGCAGCATGATGAGCTTGCCGGTGTTGGGAAAATTGAACGACACCGGGATCATGACGTCGATGGAGACGTCGGTGTCCTCCCGCGCCAGGTTGTACTGTCTGAACAGGGTTTTGCAGGTCTCGGTGAGCACCGGCAGCACCACTGGTTTCCGGTGGTGAAGGCCATGATCAGCGCGTCGCGCGACAGCCGCATGATATCGCCGCACTTAAGGGGCGTGCAGGGTTTGAGCAGCAAGGGCAGGCTGGCGAAGCACAGCCGCATGGCGGCACGTTGTAGCTCACCAGGTACATCCTCAGGAGGCCGACTCCCACTTGGGAAACGACAGCGGCATGAGCAGGGTGATGGCAAAGACAATCCCCCAGAACATCTGTTGCAAAACGGCGGCCCTGACAGCCAGCCGCCCGGTCTGGCCATAGCGCAGGCTGCCGATGGCCAGGATCAGCGAAATGATGATGCAAGGCAGGATGGTCATCTGCAGCAGACCGATGAAGGCGTTGCCGGTGCTTCCCAGGGGCGCGCAGTATTTACCGAAAAAGATGCCACTCAGGATGCCCATCACCACCCCCAACAGGATGTAGGTGGAGAGGGTGAAGCGTGTTCTCCTGTGACGCGGTGGTTTGTTGGCCTGCATGGATCCTTCCGGTGGCCTGGGGGCCGTTGCAGCGGTCGGCGGCGGGAGCCGAAGTGTTCGGCCCCTCTATCACAAAGCCCGTTGCCTGCAAAGTGCGAAGTAATGGCGACCGGAATGCCTTCGCCCGGGCTCCCGCAGAGCCGGCGAAGCCTCCCCGCACCGAAAAACAGCCTGCCGGTATGGCTTCCGGATAAGAAGTGGTGTGACTGCCATTGTCCTGTGATGGCGGTGTCGCAGACTGTAAGGTTCGCCTCCGGCGGACGACAGATTCTGCCAAACCGGAAACATTGGAAACGGTCGGCGCATGCCGGCCCATTATCCCAGGAAATCACGATGCAGATAACGGAAAATATAAATCGATGGAAGCGCCTTTCGTGGGGCGAGACACCGATATATGTGTACCCCGAAGGCCCCGAATGGCTGGTGCCCAGCCCCAGCGGCGACCGTCTGCTGCGGCACCTGGCCGCCGGTGCCCGGCCCCGGGAGCTGGCGGCGCAGCTGGCGCTGTCGCGAAACGGGGACAGCGCCATGGCCCTGCTGCGCACCGAGCAGTTCCTGTCACTGATTCCCGAGGCCGACGGCCGCCCTTACCCGGGGCGGGGCGCGCTGCTTTGCCTGGAGCGGCTACGGGAGTGCTGGTTGCACATTACCGACCGCTGTAACCTGGCCTGCCGGCACTGCCTGTTCGCCTGCTCTGCGGACACCCTCACCAGCCTAACGGCGGCGCACGTTGCGCGCGTCGTGTCCGAGGCCTATGCGCTGGGCACGCGCGTTTTCTATCTCACCGGCGGCGAACCGCTGATGCACCCGGAAATCGATGAGATCTGCCGGCAGATCCTGCTGGCGCACGACGACACCCTGCTGGTGATGCTCACCAACGGGTTGCTGATCCCTTCGCGGCGCAAACTGCTGTCGTCCCTGCCCGCCGATCGCCTGCACCTGCAGGTCAGCGTGGACGGCCTCGAGGCCGTCCACGACCGGCTGCGGGGCCTGGGCTGCTTCGACCGGCTCACAGGGATCATGGCACGCCTGCCCCAGCAGGGCGTTCGCGCGTCGCTGGCCATGGCCGTGCACGCCGGCAACGTGCATCAGATGACCGACGTGGTGGATCTGGCCGCCCGCTGGGGGGCCGTGTCGGTGCACTACCTGTGGCTGCTGGTGACCGGCAAGGCGCGCCCGGCGGACTTCGTAACGCCGGAGATCCTTTTTGCCCGTCTGGCCGACGCCCAGCAGCGTGCCGCACAGCACGGTGTGATCATCGACAACATCGGCACGCTGGAGTCCCAGGTGTTCTCGGCGCCGGGCACGCGCCACGACCTTGGCAACGCGGCCTGGGAGTCCCTTGCCGTGGGCCCGGACGGGCGTGTCTACCCCACGCCGGCCCTGGTGGGACAAGACGCGGCCTGCGCCGGCCACATCGATCGCGGGCTCGAGCGCGTGTGGCGCGCAAGTCCCCTGCTCGAGGACCTGCGCCGCCGTTCGCTGGTGGATGTGCCCCGCTACGCACGCAACCCGCTGCGGTTCCTGGTGGGCGGCGGCGACATCGACCACAGCTTTTACGCCGGCGGAGACTTCACCGGCCACGACCCCTACGTGCCGCTGTACAACCGCGTGGCCCTGTGGCGCATCGCCGAGGCCGCCCGCCGTGCCCGGCAGATGCCCTGGCCCCAGGTGCGGCTGAAGATGGGCGACCGCCTGCTGCAGTGTCACAGCGCCGCCGACGGCGTGGCCCTGACACACGCCAACTGCGTGCTGACCCTGTCCGCCACGCACCGCGTGGTGGGGGATTTCTACACCCAGGCGGCCCGCGAACCCAAGGCCGACATCCGCAACCCGGTCTGCTACCCCGAAGACGATGTGGCCCATATTCCGGCCGAGGCCCGGGTGCGCTCTTACGGATGCGGCAGCCCGGTCATGGACGCGGGCCTTGCGCCCGGCGAAACCGTGGTGGACCTGGGAAGCGGCACCGGCGTGGAGTGCTTCATCGCCGCGCGCCAGGTGGGGCCCGCCGGGCGGGTGGTCGGCATCGACATGCTCGACGACATGCTGGCGCGTGCGCGGGCGGCGGCCGAAAGCGTCTCCCGGCAGCTGGGCTACGACAACGTGTCTTTCCGCAAGGGGTACCTGGAGGACCTGCCGCTGGAGGATGCCTTTGCCGACGCGGTGCTGTCCAACTGCGTCATCAACCTCAGCGAGGACAAGCGCCAGACCCTTTCCGAAATCCACCGCATCCTCAAACCCGGCGGCCGCCTGGTGATCTCCGATGTGGTCACCGACCGGCCCTTTTCGCCGGCCATCGCCAACGACCCGGCCCTGCGCGGAGAGTGCATCGCCGGTGCCATGGTGCAGGACCGCCTGCTGTCGCTGCTGGAGGCCGTGGGCTTTGCGAACATCCGCCTCATCAAGCGTTTTTTCTACCGGCGGGTGCGGGGGCACACCTTCTACTCATTGACATACGCCGCCGTGCGTCCGGCGCCAACGGTGCGCCGCAGCGTGATCTACCCCGGCCCTTACGCCGGCGTGGTCACCGACACCGGCTGCCTATTGCTGCGCGGCCGGCGGATCGAGCTGGACTGGAGCGAAGCGGTGGACGACGCGGGCGCCATCCTGCTGCTCGACGAGGCGGGCACTGCGGTCAACGCCACCTCGGAGAACACCTGCGCCT
>JAMOVG010000061.1 GCA_027061725.1 Desulfobacteraceae bacterium | reverse complement strand
CCGCCCCCCAACCGAATTTTTCGCCTGATCCTGCTTCCACTGGTATGTTCCTTTGTGAAATGTGTTGTAATTATAGTTGGTTGTGTCTTTGATGCTTTTTATGGGCTTTCGGTCCGGGGCCAACCGCCATTCCGGCACACAATTTGCTCAAACAAGGGGTGCTGTGGCGTTGTTTCCCTGCCGGCATGCGGCCGGACAGGGCAAAGGTTTCAAAGTCGTTGCCTCAAAGGAGAAAGCCCCTTGGATATTACCACCTTCATTGGACTTCTGGTCGCCGGAGGGCTGGTCGCCGGCTCCATTCTGATGGGGGGGTCCGGCACCTGGTTCATCAACTACCCATCCCTGATGATCGTCATCGGTGGCACCATGGGCGCCACCTTCATCGCCTACCCGCTCTCGGAAGTCATGAGCGTCTTCGGCGTGGCCAAAAACGTTTTCCTCTACAAGGCCCAGCCGGCTAGCAAGCTCATCCCCATTATCGTCGATTTCGCCAAGAAGGCCCGCCAGGAGGGCATCCTCTCCTTTGAGTCACAGCTGCAGGAAATCGAAGACCCGTTTCTGGCCAAGGGCATCCAGATGGCCATCGACGGCATGGAGGCCGGCGCCATCGAGGACGTGATGAGCACCGAGGTGGCGGCGCTGCAGGAGCGCCACAAACTGGGCTCCGAGATTTTTTCCACCATGGGAACCTTTGCCCCCGCCATCGGTATGCTGGGCACCATCATCGGCCTGGTTCAGATGCTCATGCAGATGGAAGATCCCAGCGCCATCGGCGAACCCATGGCCGTGGCGCTGCTGACAACTTTTTACGGCACCATCCTGGCCAACCTGCTGTTTCTTCCCATGGCAGGCAAGCTCAAGACCCTCAGCAAGCAGGAAGTGCTGTCCAAGCAGATGGTCATCGAGGGTGTGCTGGCCATCCAGTCCGGGGAGAATCACCGTATCATCGAACAGAAGCTCAAGGCCTTTATCTCCCCCAAGGAGATGGCCCGGGAGCTGGGAGAGGAAGTCGAGGCCTGATCCATGTTTCTCAAGCGCGGCGGAAAAAAACGGCAGAGCGGCGACGGATCCGTGGGCGGCGGATGGGAGATCGTGTACACCGGCTTCATCCTGATCCTGCTGTGCTTCTTCATCATGCTGTGCTCCTTTTCGACCATGCAGCAGTCAAAGGTGACGCGCTTCGTGAAGTCGTTCAACCTGGCGGTGAGCATTTTCAGCGGCGGGGTAAAGATGGAAAAGGGAGATATCGCCCTGCCGGACTCGGCCGACATGGTCGATGAGAAGAGCGGCCTTGCGAACATTTTCCGCGATGTCATCACGCACGCCCGCCGGCTGGGCCTGGAAGACAGCATCGACATCGCCTTCACCGACAAGAACCTGGTCATGCGGCTGGCCAACGCCATCTTGTTCGACACCGGGTCGGCCGACATCCGGCCGGCTTCCATGCCACTGCTGCTCAAGGTGGCCCGCGTGATCAAGGCGAGCAAACACCTTGTGCGTATTGAAGGGCACACCGACGATCGGCCCATCCACACGCGGCGCTTTCCCTCCAACTGGGAGCTGTCCACGGCCCGCGCCGTGAACGTCCTGCGGTTCCTGACGCAGCGCGGCGGAGTCAGGCCCGACAAGCTTTCGGCGGCCGGATACGGCAAGTACCAGCCGCTGACCGACAACGACAGCGCTGCCCACCGGGCCAGGAACCGGCGTGTGGAAATCGTCTTCCAGCGCGAGACCGTCAAGGAGTGATGATGCGATCGACAAGGGGTAAACGGCGCTTCAGCCAGGAGCCGGAAGAAAAGCACAACGCCGCCTGGCTGACGACCTTCAACGACATGATGACCCTGCTGATGGTTTTCTTCGTGCTCATATTCTCCATGAGCACGCTGGACATCAACCGCACGGAAGGCCTCATCGAGAACCTGCAGAGCGCCCTGGGTGTGATGATGGCCGGACGCAGAGTTTCCATCGCCGTGACGGACACGCCCTCACAGAACGCTTTTGAACAGAACGTCGACACAAACGGGGAGCGCAGGATCCCCAGCGAAGAGCAGCTCAGAGACGCGTTGCAGCAGGCCCAGGCGGCGGCACGGCAGCGCAGGTCACCCGAACTGGCGAAGTTCATGCAGGAACTGAATGCGGATCCCGAAATTCAGGCACGTTTCACCCCCGAAGGCGTCAACCTTTCGCTGGAGAACAGCGTTCTCTTCAAGCCCGGACAGGCCGACATCGATCCGCGCGGGTATGCCGTCCTGGACAAAATCGCCGCCAAGCTCAAAACGCTTCCCAACCGTATTCGCATCGAGGGGCACACCGACGATGTTCCTATCGCCACCGAGTTGTACCCCTCCAACTGGGAGCTTTCCGTGGCACGCGCGGTCAACGTTCTGAAGTACCTGATCAAAGCCGGGCCGATCCTGCCGGTGCGCATGTCGGCGGTCGGCTACGGGGATTCCAGGCCCCTGTACTCCAACGCCACCGCCAAGGGCAGGGCCGGTAACCGCAGAGTGGAGATCATTCTGGTTTCGGAGGAAAATTAAAATGTCTAAAAAAGTACTTATTATCGTCATCGTGGGCTCCATGGTGGTGCTCGGCGGCCTGGGGGCAGGCTTTTTCATCATGTGGCAGAAAATTTCGGCCATCGGCGTTCAGAACGTGCAGGCTTCCGCCGAGAAGGCCGAGAAGAAGGCCGAAGCGGGCATGGGGCCGACCTTTCACCTGGACCCTTTTATCGTCAACTTGGCCGATGATGGCGGCAACCGTTTCCTGCGGGTGACCATGGAGCTGGAAGTAAAGAATGCCGAGATGGTTAAAGAGGTGGAGGACCACCTGCCCAAGATCAAGGACAGCATCCTGATGATCCTGCCCACCAAGAAATATGCCGAACTGCATACGGTGGAGGGAAAGATCGCTTTGCGCCAGGAGATCATGAAGAAGATCAACGGGTTCCTCAAGGATGCACCCATAACCCACATTTACTTCACAGAGTTCGTCATCCAGTAGGCAGCTTTTCGAAATGGCCGATCAGATACTGTCACAGGAAGAGATCGACGCCCTGCTGGGGGCCATGGCCAACGGCGAGGTCGATCTCGAGGCGGAAGAGGAAAAGAAGAACGAGGTCGTTCCCTACGACCTGACTTCCAAGAGCGTGCAACTGGAAGACGAGTTCAGCGCCTTGGACGAGGTCTTCGACAAGTTCGCTTCGCTCTTGCGCAAATCCCTGTCCGCGCTAATGCAACGGGAAGTGATGGTCGAGTTCGACACTAAGGAAGTCAAGACCTTCGACAAGCTGATCAACGGCTGCACTACCCCGACCCTGTTTGACACGCTGTCCATGGAGCCGCTGCTCGGCACAGCGCTGGTGGTTGTGGAGCCGGGACTGGTGTTTTCTTTCATAGACTGCCTGTTCGGCGGCTCCGGAAAACCTTTCGGCAAGATACGCGAGTTTACACTCATCGAGATTAGTATGGCCGGGAAGGTCAACGCCGAGATTCACCGGGCGCTGGAAAAGGCCTGGGAAGTCGTCAGCCCTTCGGAAGTCGAGTCCAAGAAAGTGGAAACCAAGCCGGAATTCGTGCACGTTTTCGGGCCCTCAGAGATGGTGCTGGTGGCCTCCTTTTCGGTCAAGGCCGAAGAGTTCGAGGGCGTCATCGCCTTTTGTGTCTCCTACCTCACACTGGAGCCCATCAAAGAGAAGCTTTCCGACAGCTACATGCGTGAAAAGGACATTGAGCTGAAGTGGAGCCGCGAAATCCAGGAACTGATCAAGGACGCCGAAATGGAGGTCGTCGCCGAACTGGGGCGTACGACACGGCAGGTGCGGGACATCCTCAATTTCAAAAAAGGCGATGTCCTTCGACTGGGTACCGGACCACAGGATTACGTGACGCTGAAGGTTAACAGTATACCCAAGTTCCGGGGATTCCCAGGTATCATCAAGGGAAGCCGTGCGGTGGAAGTTGTCGAAAAAATAGATCGCCACGGAGGGCGCAGCACAAATGCCAGAGTTTGAGAACGACACGCAACAGGAAATATCTTCTCCCGAAGCCGATAAAGAGCAGATGCCCGAAAGGCAGGACATCGCAGACCCCCAGTCGCAGGCGCCGGCCACCGAACCCGAAGAGCAGATTGATTTCATACTGGATATTCCCCTGGAGATACGGGTGGAACTCGGGCGAACGCAAATGCAGATCAACGAACTGCTGAAGCTGGGCCAGGGGTCGGTCATTGAACTGGGGAAAAGCGCCGGGGAAAATCTTGAAATCCTGGCCAACAACCGGCTCATCGCCAAGGGCGAAGTGGTGGTCAGCAAGGAGAAGTACGCCATCCGTCTTACCGAAATTATCAGCCCCATGGAAAGGGTGGAGACGCTGCGATGATCGCCACGCCTGACATGCTGACCAGCGGCCTCAAGATGACGGCCGCGCTGGTGCTGGTGCTGGGCACCGTGCTGCTGGTGGCCTGGGTCGCCCGCCGCTACCTCGGGCGCCGCACCAGCGTGGGCGGCTCCGGCCTTCGCATAGTGGCCAGCCAGTACGTGGGCGTCAAGAAGAACATCATGCTGCTGGAGGTGCCTGGGTCGGTGCTGGTGCTGGGCGTCACCGGCGATCGCATTAACCTGCTGGACAAGATCGAGGACCCCGAAGCGCTGAGCCGGCTTCGCCGGGAAAATGACGGCGGTGCCGCAAGCTTTCTGGCCCATCTGAACCAGTTCCGGAAACGGACCGGGAAATCGGAAAATTGAGAGTCGTCATCATGAAATCCCAAGGGGGCACAGTCAACACGCACGGCAGGCGGATCCCGTGGATCATGGTTCTGCTGGTGGTCCTGTTGGTGCTGGGTGCCGGCGTGGGAAGGACCCGGGCCGAAGCGCAGGGGTTTCCGCTGGTCAAGGTGGACTACCAGAACAGCGAAAACCCGGGCGACATGACCGTGGTGCTGCAGATTTTCGTGCTGCTGACCATTCTTTCGCTGGCGCCGGCCATCCTGATCATGGTGACCTCGTTCACCCGCATCGCCATCGTGCTTTCTCTCCTGCGCCAAGCGCTGGGCACCCATCAGATGCCGCCCAACCAGATCATCCTGGGCCTGGCACTTTTCCTGACTTTTTTCATCATGACGCCGGTGTGGCAGCAGGTCAACAGCCAGGCCATACAGCCTTTCCTGGGAAAGAAGATCTCCCAGCAGGAGGCATTCAAAAAAGCCGCGGACCCCATCCGCCGGTTCATGTATCACCAGACGCGCGAAAAAGACCTGGCGCTGTTCGTCAAGATCTCCAAACTCAAGAAGCCCCGCAGCATCGAGGACGTGCCCACGTCGGTGCTGATTCCGTCTTTCATCATCAGTGAACTGAAAACCGCCTTCGAAATCGGCTTTTTGCTCTACGTGCCGTTTCTGATTCTGGACATGGTGGTGGCCAGCGTATTGCTGTCCATGGGCATGATGATGCTGCCCCCGGTGATGATCTCGCTGCCCTTCAAGCTGATGCTCTTCGTGCTGGCCGACGGGTGGTACCTGATCGTGGGGTCCCTGGTCAAGAGTTTCTCCTGAGGAAAATGATGCCATGACGCCCGAATTCGTGACCGGATTTTTTTTCGAAGCTATCAAGCTGGCCGTTTTGCTGGCGGCGCCGGTGCTGCTCTTCGGACTGGTGGCCGGCGTGCTGGTGAGCATGTTCCAGGCCGCCACACAGATCAATGAGATGACCCTGGTGTTCATCCCTAAGATGATCGCTGTAGCCGTGGCTATGCTGATCTTTTTTCCCTGGATGCTGCAGATGATCGTGACGTTCACCGAGAACCTGATCAACAATATTCCGTTCTACATCCGCTGACGGCGGGAACAAGGCCCATATGATCGGACTCAGCCTCAAATTGTCCCAGATCCAGATGATCCTGCTGGTCTTCGTGCGGGTGGCGGCCATCGTTTTCTCGGCGCCGCTGTTCGACAGCCGCACCATTCCGTCGCTTTTCAAAATCGGCCTGGCGCTGGCGGCGGCCGTGCTGCTCTATCCCTTGCTGGGCCAGGGTATGCCCATGCCGGCAGGTGGCTTCACGGCGCTGGGGTTCGGTATCGTCGGGGAGATGCTGGTGGGACTGATCATCGGTTTTACCGTGCGACTGATTTTTGCCGCCGCTGAAATGGCCGGCCAGCTGGCCGGCTTCCAGATGGGGCTGGCCATTGCCAACGTATTCGATCCCATGACCAGTATGCAGATGCCCCTGCTGTCCCAGCTCGAGAGTATGATCGCCATGCTGATCTTCCTGGCGGTCAATGCGCACCACCTGGTCCTGCGGGCCCTGGCCGAGAGTTTCCGCATCATCCCGCTGCTGGGGTTCCGCTTCAACCGCTCCGTGATGGCCATGCTCTCGGAGCTGACCGGCGCCATGTTCGTGACGGCCGTCAAGATCGCCGCGCCGGTCATGGTGGCCTTGCTGCTGACCAGTCTGACGCTGGGGCTGGTGGCACGGGTGGTGCCGCAGATGAACATTTTCATTGTGGCAATGCCGATCAAGATCGTCATCGGACTGGTGTTCCTGGCCCTGTCGCTGCCGTTTCTGGCGGGGTTCATGGGCCATGTTTTTGTCAACCTGGGAAACGACCTTGTGCTGTTGCTCAAGGCTATGAGGTAAGGCGTCTTGCCGGAGAGAAACGACCAGGAAAGAACCGAGCGGGCGACACCCAAAAAGCGTGCCCAGGCACGCAAGAAGGGGCAGGTTGCCCAGAGCCGCGAAATCCCGTCGGCCGCCATCCTGATCGGTGCAACGGCAGTGTTCTACTTCTGGGGGTCGAATATGGTGGGCCGTTTCACGCGGTTTATGCACCACTTCTACCAGAACATCGGCACCATGGCCGTGCAGCAGAGCACGATCCCTGCGCTCTTCTGGCAGCTCACGCAACAGATTTTCTGGATGCTGTTCCCGCTGCTGGCGGCCATCGTACTGGTGGCCGTGGCCGCCAACGTGGCGCAGATCGGTTTCCTGGTCATCGAAGAACCCTTCGCCTTCAAGCTCTCCAAGCTCAACCCGATTGAGGGTATCCAGCGTCTCTTTTCGCTGCGATCCCTGGCCGAGTTGCTCAAGTCCCTGCTCAAGATGGTTTTCGTGGGGATGGTGGCTTTCGCCATGGTCAAGGGCCGCGTCGGGGTGATGCCTTCGCTGATCGAAACCGGCGTAGGCGGCATCTTGGCGTTCTTCGGCCAGGTGGCCTTCCGGGTATGCGCCTACACCTGCCTGGCCATGATTGTGCTGGCGGCCATGGATTACGCTTTCCAGCGCTGGCAGTACGAGAAGGACCTGCGCATGACCAAGCAGGAAATCAAGGAGGAATTCAAGCAGACCGAGGGCGACCCCAAGATCAAGTCACGCATCCGTGCCATCCAGTTGGAGATGGCCCGGCGCCGCATGATGGACCAGGTGCCCGAGGCCACGGTGGTGATTACCAACCCCACCCATCTGGCGGTGGCGCTCAAATTCGATGCCGCCAGCATGGCGGCGCCGCAGGTGGTGGCCAAGGGTGCCGGCTACGTGGCCGAGCGTATCCGGGACCTGGCCGTGGAACACGGGGTGCCCATCGTCGAGCAGAAGCCCCTGGCCCGCAGTCTGTTCAAAGGTGTCGACATCGGCGCCTTCATTCCTGCGGACCTCTACCAGGCCGTGGCCGAAGTTCTGGCCTATGTATACCGGCTCCGGGAAATGAAGTCCCGCCCGCAGCGGTAAGGTGAAATCATTATGGCGTATGAAATGCAGAATACACTGATGGACGGGTCGACGGCGGTGTCGCGCAACACCGACGTCATGATGGCTGCCGGCGTGGTGGGCATCCTGTTGATCATGATGATACCGCTGCCCTCCATCGTGCTGGACATGCTGCTTTCGCTCAACATCACCTGCTCGCTGGTGATCCTGCTGGTGGGCATGTACATCCACCGCCCCCTGGATCTGTCCTCTTTCCCCTCCATCCTGCTGCTGGTCACACTGTTCAGGCTTTCGCTCAATATCGCCTCCACGCGCATCATCCTGCTGCACGGCAGCGAGGGGCCCATGGCCGCCGGCAGCGTCATCAACGCTTTCGGCAGCTTCGTGGTGGGCGGCAACTATGTGGTGGGACTGATCGTCTTTCTGATCCTGGTAGTGATCAACTTCGTGGTCATCACCAAGGGCGCCGGCCGCATCGCGGAAGTGGCGGCGCGCTTCACCCTGGACGCCATGCCAGGCAAGCAGATGAGCATCGATGCGGACCTGAACGCCGGCCTGATCAACGACGAGGAAGCCAAGGCGCGCCGGGCCGAGATCTCCCGGGAGGCGGAGTACTATGGCGCCATGGACGGTGCCAACAAGTTCGTGCGCGGTGACGCCATCGCCGGCATCCTGATCACGATGGTCAACATCATCGCTGGCCTGCTGATCGGCGTTTTCCAGAACAACATGAGCTTTTCAGACGCCGCCCAGACATACACCCTGCTGACCGTAGGCGACGGACTGGTTTCCCAGATCCCGGCCCTGGTGGTGTCCACTTCGGCCGGTATTATCGTCAGCCGGGCGGGTTCCGAGGCCAGTCTGGGGAGGGAAATCTCCTCCCAGCTCATTACCCAGCCACGGGCCATTGCCATCGCGGCGGTGGTGCTCTTCGTGTTCGGCATCTTCCCGGGGTTGCCTACCGTCCCTTTCCTGGTGCTGTCGGCCACCGCCGGGGTGATCGCCTACTACCTGTTCCAGGCGGAAAAGGCCCGGCAGCAGGAGGAAGAACGGCCCGTGCCGGCGGCCGAAGAAGAACCCTCCGTCAGCAGCGTCCGGCCGCTGCCGCCGGTGGACATGCTGGCCCTGGAAGTGGGCTACGGGCTGGTGCCGCTGGTGGACATCGACCAGAACGGCGAACTGCTCGAGCGCATCAAGTCCATCCGCCGCCAGCTGGTCCAGGAGCTGGGCATCATCGTGCCTTCGGTGCACATCCAGGACAACATGCAGCTCAAGCCCGGGGAGTACAGCATCCTGCTCAAGGGCAACGAGGTGGCGCGCGGCGAGCTGATGACCAACTACTTCCTGGCCATGAAACCGGAAGCCGGCGAGGAGCATGACATTGAGGGACAGGCCACGCGCGAACCGACATATGGCCTGCCGGCCCTGTGGATCCGGGAAAAGGACAAGGAAGAGGCGGTCGAGAAGGGGTACACAGTGGTGGACAATGCCACCGTGTTGACAACGCACCTGACGGATGTCATCCGCCGCTTTGCACACGAACTCATCGGACGCCAGGACGTCCAGCAGATGCTCGACACGCTGGCCGAATCACATCCCAAGGCAGTGGAGGAACTGGTGCCCAACCTGCTGTCGCTGGGCGGCGTGGTGAAGGTGCTGCAAAACCTGCTGCGGGAGCAGATCCCCATTCGAGACCTGCTGACCATTGTGGAGGCCCTGGCCGACTGGGCTCCGGTGACCAAGGATACGGACGTACTGACGGAGTATGTCCGCCAGGCGCTGTCCCGCACCATCAGCCGGCTCTACCAGAGCGCAGACGGCAAGATCGTGGCCCTGACGCTGGACCCGGAACTGGAGCGCATCATCGCCGAGGCCATCAAGTCCGCCGATCACGGCTCCTATCTGACCATCGAGCCGGATTACGCCCAGAAAATCATGGGCGCCGTGGCCGGACAGCTCGAGAAGTTTTCCCGGTTGAACCTGCAGCCCATCATCCTCTGCGGGGCGCGCATCCGGAGCCACTTCAAGAAGCTGGCCGACCGCTTCATCCCCAACCTGGCCGTGCTGTCGTACAACGAAATCTCGAATGACGTGACCATTCAATCTCTAGGCATGGTAGGACGACCCGATGCACATTAAGATCTTCGAAGCCGAGACTATGAACCAGGCCCTGTTGCAGGTCAAACGCGAGTTCGGCCCCGACGCCGTCATCCTGTCGGCACGCAGTGTGCGGGCAGGACTTCTCAAGGGCCGCCGGGTGGAAGTCACCGCCGCCACCGATGGCCCCAACGTGTCGATGCAGACTCCGCAGGGATCGGCCGCCAAACCCGGATCACCGGATTTTCCGGCGCCGCGGCCCTGGCAGGCCGTGGAAGCCTATCGCCTCAAGCCCTCCCCGCGCGGGCGCTCCGCCAGCCGTCCGGCGGCGCCTGCGGCCCGGGACGAGGCACCGCCGGCACAGGTGTCGGCGACGGTGGAGGGTGAGAATGCCGCTTTGCGGCGGCACCTCTGTCATCAGGGCGTCGGAAGCGAGCTGGCGCGCGAACTGGCCGCCCATCCGGCGCTTATACAGCCCGTAGCCTCCCCGGAAGATACCGGACGGGCACTGGCCGCCGCCATGGCCGAATGCGGCTTGGCCTGTGAGCGCATCCGCATCCGCCAGGGCCGCGCCACCGTGGCGGCCATGGTAGGCCCACCGGGTGTCGGTAAAACCACTACGGTGGTCAAACTGGCGGCTTTAGCCCGCAACCGCCTGGGCGCCGGGCGGGTCGGCATCATAGCGGTGGACAACGCACGGCTTGGCGCGGTGGAGCAGCTGCTCAATTTCGCCGCCGTGGTCGGCGTCGAGGTTCGGGTGGTGCGCAAACCGGCCGAACTGTCGCGAGTGCTGGGCCAGTTCCGCAAGATGGCGCTGGTGCTGGTGGACACGGCCGGCGTTAGCGTTGCCGACCGGCACGACATCCTTGGGCTGAAGAACTTCTTCCAGCGCTGCCGCCGCAAGGTCGAGATGCACCTGCTGCTGGCGGCTTCGACCAAGGAGGAAGACATGCGTCGCATGATCGAAGGTTTCGGTGCGTTGGCCTTTGACCGTCTGCTGTTTACGCGGGTGGACGAGACCTGCCGCCACGGCAATCTGCTCAACATTATGGACCGCACGCAGATACCGGTTTCCTATTTTTCCCAGGGACAGCGGATTCCCGACGACCTGAAAATCGCCACGCTGGAAAAACTGGCCGGCCTGGTGCTCCGGAATTGGTCGGAAGGCGCACGAGAACAGCCGGATGAATCGGAGGTCCCGCGATGGATGACGGGCTGACGCCCCCGATGGCCAGTATGCAGGAAAGGGTTGCAGCATCCATATGTGTTTGAATCGGGCCGCAGGGCCCCTCAAGGAAAAGTTGATGACCAAGCCACAATCCGGAAACGTAATTCATCTCAAGGATCGCCTCGAGGGGAGAATGGACCGCAACAGGACCACAGAAGCGGTGCATCCCAAGACGGCCACCAAGGTGATCACCATCACCAGCGGTAAGGGCGGGGTTGGCAAGACCAACATAGTGGCCAATCTGGGAATTACCATGAGCCAGCTGGGCAAGCGCGTCATGATCCTGGATGCCGACCTGGGGCTCGGTAACCTGGATATCCTGCTGGGGCTGGCCCCGCGCTACAATTTTTCCCATTTTCTCAACGGCACCCGGAGCCTGGAGGAAGTCGTGGTGTCCGGACCGGAGGGAATCCAGATCCTGCCGGCGGCCTCGGGTATCGACGAACTGACCTCCATCAACGACGAGCAGCGCACCCGGATCCTCAGCGACCTGAATGGCCTGCTGGCTTCCGTGGATATCCTGCTCATCGACACGGCGGCGGGCATTTCTTCCAATGTCACCTATTTTGCCGCCGCCGCCCACGAGATCGTGGTGGTGGTGTCTCCGGAGCCGACTTCCATCACCGACGCCTACGCGCTCATCAAGGTGCTTTCGGTGAAATACGACGCCAGCAAGTTCAAGCTGCTGGTGAACATGGCCGCCAACATCAAGGAGTCCCAGGAGGTCTTTCGCCAGCTGAGCATGGTAACGGAACGCTTCCTGGACGTCGACATCGAGTACATCGGTTATGTCAAGTACGACCGCAACGTGGTTTCCGGGGTAAAGCGCCAGAAGGCCGTACGGCAGCTGTACCCGGAAACCGATGCCAGCCGGTGCCTGCTCTCACTGGCCCGCAAACTGTCTGACACGCCACTGCCGGCCGCCGTCACCGGTGGTGGAGGATCCTCTTTCTGGGAGAAAATCTCCCGGGATACAACCGACTGAAGAGAGAACTCCTATGAACTATTCAGCCGCAAGCACGAAACACCCCTACAAGGACGACCTGAATCTGCGCAACCAGCTGGTGACCGAGTACCTGCCCCTGGTCAATCGCATTGTTCAGCGTTTCGCGGTCTACCTGCCCGCCAGCATCGAGCTCGAAGACCTGGTGCACGCCGGAGTCATCGGGCTGATTCAGGCCATCGAGCGTTACGACCCCTCGCGGGAGACCAAACTGCTGACCTTCGCTACTTTCCGCATACGTGGGGCCATCCTGAGCGAACTGCGCTCCAGGGATGTGCTTTCGCGCTCCAGTCGTAAGAAAGTGCGCGAACTGGAGAAGGCCTACCTCAAGCTGGAAAAGCGGCTCGGGCGGCAGGCCAGCGACGAGGAGGTGGCCGAAGAGATGGGCATGAGCCTCAAGCAGGTGCGCCAGGTCAAGAAAATCGCCAGTATTTCTTTCATCAGCCTGGATGAAATTGGCTGTTCCTCCAAGAAGGACCGCCGCAAGATGATGGCCTACCTGGTGAACAACGAAGGCGACGACGCCCTGAGCCTGACGCGTCTCAAGGAACTCAAGGGTTTCGTGGCGCGGGCCATCGAGGACCTGCCGGAGAAGCAGAAGTTGGTGATTTCCCTGTACTACCAGGAGGAGTTGACCATGAAAGAGGTCGGCCAGGTGATGGGACTCACCGAATCGCGCATCTCGCAGATTCACACCGAGGCGGTGCTCAACCTGCGCAAGCGGTTGCGCCGCGAAGGGCTCATCGACGACGCCTGAGACACGGCGCTGCCCGCCGGCAAAAGCGGCCGCAGCGGAAAAAATTACCGGGCAAATTCGTACGGTAGTGAGAGGCTGAAGTTAAATGCCTTGTCAAAACAAAATGTTGTCAGGATTTCAAAAATGTTCCGGCATGGTACGGGTTTTGCTGGAAGACAGGACGAGAGCAGGCTGTACCGACGGCCGGTACGGCAAGACGAGCACTGACGGCGCCCCACCGGCGCCGGGGAGGACGCGACCATGAGCGGAGACATCGCCGGCCTGGTGCCGGGGGCTATGATCTATGAAATCAAATTGGCGACCCTGGCCAACAACCTGTCCAATATGCAGACCATCGGCTTCAAGGCCGACGGTGTGGCCCAGCTCACTGCGCTGCCGGAGTCGGAGGTGGACGCTTACGCCAGGCGCGTCACCGCCGCCCGACTGCCGGGCAATTCGACCACGCTGCTGCCGGTGGGCACCTACACCGATTTTACGCCCGGTCCGGCCCGCAATACGGGAAATCCCCTGGACGTGTATATCGACGGCAAGGGGTTTTTCGCCGTGGAAACGCCGGACGGCACCCGCTATACGCGCAACGGATCATTTACCGTGGACGGCGAAGAGAACCTGGTGACCCAGGAGGGTTTCAAGGTGATCGGCGAAGGCGGTCCCATTCAGATCAACGGAAAAGATGTGACCGTGGACGCCGACGGAAACGTGACGGTGGACGGAGACCAGGTGGACAAGCTCAAGGTTGTTGATTTTAGCGATCCCCGTTCGCTGGTCAAGGATGGCCGCAATCTTTTTCGTACCGTGGCCGGCGCCGCCGAGACGACGCCCGAAACGGTGCGCCTGCAGCAGGGCGCACTGGAGGGGGCCAACGTGGATGCCGTGCGTATCATGACCGAGATGATCGAGGTGTTGCGGGGTTACGAGAGTTATCAAAAGACCGTCCAGACCTTGGACAGCGTGGAGTCCAAGGCGGTCAACGAACTGGGCAGGGTGCGTACCTGATATGCGCATGACTGAGCCGTACAGGAGGGATTCATGAACAGGGCATTGTCCATCGCCGCATCCGGCATGCAGGCGCAGCAGCTCAACGTGGACGTGATTTCCAACAATATCGCCAACCTCAATACCACCGGCTTCAAAAGGGGCCGCGCCGATTTTCAGGATTTGATCTACCAGACCCTGCGCCCGGCTGGTGTGACGGCCGCCGAAGGCAGCCAGACGCCAACGGGCATCGAGGTGGGGCTGGGCACCATGCCGGTCTCCACCCAGAAGATCTTCATACAGGGCAGCCTGCAACAGACCGAGAACACGCTGGATATGGCCATTGAGGGCAACGGGTTCTTCCAGGTGCTGTTGCCCAATGGAGACAAGGCCTACACTCGGGACGGGTCCTTTACGGTGGACAAAGACGGCAAGGTGGTCAATTCCCAGGGCTATCCCCTGGAGCCGGCCATCACCGTACCCAGTGATACCCTGTCGGTTTCGGTTTCCACGGACGGCATCGTCTCCGTTATCCAGGAGGGCCAGGTGGAAGCCACGGAAATCGGCGCCATCGAGCTGGCCCGCTTCGTCAACTCGGCCGGCCTGAGCAGCCGCGGCCGCAACCTCTTCATGGAGACCGACGCTTCCGGCGCCCCCATCACGGCGGCCCCGGGCGAGGAGGGACTGGGCACCATCGCCCAGGGGTATCTGGAGGGGTCCAACGTCAGCGTGGTGGACGAGATGGTCAAGATGATCGCCGCCCAGCGGGCTTACGAGACCAACAGCAAGGCGGTGCACGCGGCCGACGAGATGCTGGAAGTGGCCAACAACCTGAAACGCTAGCGGTGAGAATCCGATCATGAACACGACACGTACAAAACGACATCCTGCCGGGAAGAGGGCGGCCGTGCTGGCCGGCTGCCTGGCGGGCATCGTTCTGTTGCTGGCCGCCCGGGCCGGCCACTGTGCGGCCGATCGGGCCCTCATCGAGATCGGACCGCGTGCCACGGTGACGGGCAAGCTGGTGCGCCTGGGCGACATCGCGCGCGTCGTTCACCCCGACACGCGCCGCCGTACCCTCCTGCAGGAGGTGGTCATCGGGCCGTCGCCGTCGCCGGGCAGCGCCAGGACACTGGACAGCCAGTTCATTCTCATGCGCCTCAAACAGCACGGGGTGGACCTGCACCGCATCCGCCTGCAGATGACCGCGCCGGTCACCATCGCCAGGGGGGGTCAGCGCGTACCGGCCGATAAAATTGAGGCGGCTGTCTCCC
>JAMOVG010000060.1 GCA_027061725.1 Desulfobacteraceae bacterium | reverse complement strand
ATATCCTGTCGCTCATTCTGCTGGGCCACACCACGCGCCAGGCCGGAAAGGGGTTCAGCGGCGAAAGCGTTGCGGCCGGCCTGATTTCTTCCGGCCTGGGCAGCAAGGTCAAGAAAAAAGCCGGGCTGGACATTCTGCAGGCCGAAACCCAGCCCGTGGATGAGAACAGCGGCGACAGCACGGCGCCGGTGCGCATCACGGTAGGCAAAAACCTGAACCGACGCCTCTCGGTAAAATACCAGTTTACCACCGGCGGCGACGAAAATGTCCAGCGCACCGTGGCGGAATACAAGCTTCTAGAAGATCTATCGGCAATAGGATACCAAGAAAGTACAGGTGTTTATGGCGGAATGCTAAAGTACAGGTTGGAGTTCCGGTGATGCCCTGCATGATTTTGACCAGACCCCTGCAGCGCTGTCCAGCGGGATACCGGCTACCGGTGCTGTTGTTGTTGCTGGCGCTTTGGCCAGCCGGCCAGCCAGCCGCTGCCGGCTCACCGGCCGCGTTGCTTCCCGCCCGGTCCGGACAGCGCATCGGGCCCGTGAACATTTGCATCGCGGGACCCGGCGCCGGGTCCCGCACGGCGCGTTTCGAGGGGCTGGCGCGCGACCTGATACGGCTTCGTCCCGGTGATCCTTTCTCGGAGCCGGCCCTCAAGGCGGCCCTCGACCGGCTGGGAGAGTGCGGGGTCTTCGAGCGCATCCATGCGGATTCCGGTCCCGGAAGTGGCCCCACGGTGCCGCTGACCTTTGAACTGGCGCCCTACCGTCTGGTTCGGATCGTCGACATTGAAGGGGCTTTTCCCCTGTTCAAGGACGACATCATGAACGCCCTGGGGCTGCGTTCCGGAAATGCCTTCAACAACCAGCGGCTGGAAGAGGGAAAAAAGCGACTGGCGAAACTGCTCGCGGACGAGGGTCTGCTGGACCCGCGTGTGTTCGTGAACGTCCGGACGGAGCCGGCCCGGGGCAGTGTGGCACTGGCGGTCGTCATCGAGCGACGCGGATACTACCGACTGACGCAGGTGATCCTTTCCGGCAATCGTCATTTCACGGCGGGCGCCATTCGCAGCCGCATGAAGTGCTGGCGCACCGCCCTGTGGCCCGGCATCACCGGGCGGTTTCGATCCGGGGAACTGCGCAAGGACATCCGGGACCTGGTGAGCCGCTACCGGAGCAGCGGTTACGCCTCGGTGCGCATCGAAAAGAAAGTGGAAAAGGACCCGCAGAGCGGGCACGTGACCGTGCGCCTGGAGATCCGGGAGGGACCTCGCTACGAAATCGTTTTCGAGGGCAACCGGCATTTCTCCGACCGTGAACTCCGCAAGGAAGTGGTGCTTTTTGAAAAGGGCTACCGGCACGGTTTCGGGCTGCGGCGCAGCATTCGGGCGATCCGGGAAAAGTACCGCCATGCCGGATACGCGCACGTGCGGGTGACCCCCATCGTGCAGGATGAGAACTTAAATGGAGACCCGCTGCGGCGCATCCGGTTGCTCGTAGAAGAGGGGCCCGTCGAACGTGTGACGGCGGTGCGTTTCATCGGCAACGCCGCCGTTGATGACCAGACGCTGGAAGGCCAGATGCTCAGTGCGCCGCGGGACGCGGCCGACAAACCGCCCTTCAGCCCGACAGTGCTGGCCGAAGACATCGCGGCCATTCGGGCGCTCTACCACGCAAAAGGGTTCGCGCATGTTAGGGTGCGCAGCGAGGTGCGCCGCGACGCCGCCCGGAACACCGTGAAGGTGCTGGTTTACATCGACGAGGGCCGCGCCATGCATGTGCGCGCCGCCGGCATCAGCGGCCTGCCCGTGGATCTGCCGCCCGAGGTGCGCGGCAGGATGCAGACGCAGCCCGGGACCCCGCTGCGCATGGACCTTGTCGAAAACGACCGCCGCCTGATCCAGTCCGCCCTCGCCGGGTACGGTTATCCGTACGCCCGGGTAACCGATGAAATCGTGCCCGAGGGGCAGGCCGGTTCGGTGCGGGTGGTTTACCACGTCGCCGCGGGCGTGCGTGCCCGGCTGCGGCGTATTTTTATCCAGGGCAACTTCCAGACGCGACCCGGGGTGATCCTGCGAGCCCTGACCCTCAGATCCGGAGACGTTTTTTCGCTCAAAGAGATGCTTGTCAGCCAGAGCGGACTGCGCGACCTGGAGATCTTTCGTGAAGTGCGCATGCGGCCGGTAGGCCTCCGGCAGAAGGACCGCGACATTGTGCTGGTGGTGGGCGTCGGTGAGCGCAAACCCTATTCCGTGGAACTCGGTGCCGGTTACGACACGCGACGGGGCGGCTTCGGGCTGTTGACCCTGGGGGATCGCAACCTGTGGGGATTGGGCCTCATTTCGCAGCTGCACCTGTTTGCCAGCCAGATTGGCTACAGCGGCAACCTGACGATTCGCAAGCCCAACGTGTACGGATCCCGCTTTTCGGCGGACGGCCGCATCTTCGGAGAACGCATGGAAGAGTTCAACAAACCCTTCGGTACGGAATCGCTGGGGGCCAGCATCGGGGTGCTGCGCAGCGACTGGCACGATTTCACCGTGGGGCTCAAAGGCGGCTACCAGCGCCGTCGGCAGTACCAGATTGACCAGGAGCCCATCAACCCGGGCGATCTCGACCCGCGCAACGTGGTGGACGCCACCGGCTTTTTGCAGTACGACAGCCGCGATTCGATCCTGTTGCCCAAGAACGGTATCTTTTCCATGGGAAGCATCTACGTTTCCCAGGGCCTCGACAGTGACGCCGACGATTTCATCAAATACCGCCTGGACACGCGCTATTACTGGACACCGCTGAAGCGGCTGACCTTCGCCATGGCCGCCCGGGTGGGCTACATTGCCATGTACGGCTCCGCTTCCAGTCCGCTGGATGACCAGCTGCTGTACCTGGGCGGTGCCGCCGACGTGCGCGGGTTCCGGGAAAATATGCTGCGCCGCGACGGTGATGGCAATGCGGTGGGCGGTCGCAGCATGCTAAGCGGCACGATGGAGGCGCGCGTGGACGTAGGCTACGGCTTTGAGCTGATCACCTTTCTGGACACCGGCATGATCGGGCTCCCCACGAACCCCGACAGCCGGGGGGGCTTCCGGTTCACCACCGGGCTGGGGCTGAACTACATCACGCCCATTGGCCCTATCGGCCTCACCTACGGCTACAAGCTGGACAGGAGGGAAGGCGAGGATGCCGGACGGTTTCATTTCTCCATCGGCTACACTTTCTGAACCGCGATGCCGCGGGGGACTTTTTGGGAAAAAACTTGACAGTCGAAGGAATGATAATGTAATCAGATCATAAATACGGTTCAGGCTCGGTCTGCCGTTCACCCAATGTTTCGAGGGAGCAATCGCCTTGTCACCAGGCTTCATCGCAGCCAACCAGGTCACTGAGTCATCCCACCGCGATGTGAAGCCGGCACTCTAAAAAAAACTGCGCTATCTGGAGGAGGGGCTGTTTTTTTTAAAAAATTTGTATAAACATCTATAAGTTTAGCCCGTTTTCGGCCCTCATTGCGCGGGGCGGGCAGTGATTTTCGCGGAAAACCCTTCGTTCCACCAGCCGGGTTGAACCCAATCGGCCCAAACACCAAGAAAGGAGGCAGAGGTATGAAACGACGCGAATTCATCAAGAAGGCAGGTGTGGGTGCGGCGGCCGTCGCCGCAACGACGGTAAATGCACCCTTCGTGCATGCGTCCAAGAAAACC
>JAMOVG010000059.1 GCA_027061725.1 Desulfobacteraceae bacterium | reverse complement strand
CATGGCGGCCACGATCTCCCCATTTTCGTTCTTCAGGGGCGAGGTGGTGAAAATCCAGTGGGTCAGCGTGCCGTCCTTGTCGATGCCGCTCTCCTCGCCGGAGTGCGGCAGCCCGTCTTCGAAAGTCTTTTCCACCGGGCAGTCCACGCACTTCTCGGTGCGGCCCTTGTAGGCCCGGTAGCAGAAGTCCCCGGGCTGGGGGTCGAAGCGCTCCGCGAACTGGCGGTTGTAGCGCAGCAGCCGGAAGCTGCGGTCCTGCACTGTGATCAGGCAGGGCACCTGCTCGAAAAGCTCCTGGTACTCGTTGCGCTGGCGGTCGAGCTTGTTGTAGCTCTCCCAGATCTGCTTCCCCATGTGGTTGATAGCCGAGGCCAACTGCCCCATTTCGTCGTGCTGGTCGATTTCCACGCGGCTCTGGTAATCGCCCCGGGCGATGCGCTCGGTGCCCTCGATGAGGCGGCGGATGGGACGGTTGACGAACTTGAGGAAGAACAGGAAGATGAAGGCCGACATGATCAGGAAGATCAGCACGGCCAGGGAAATGATGCCCCGCTCGGTCTGGCGCACCTCGCGGTCGGTGTCCCTGAGCGAGACCACCACGTCCAGGGCCCCCAGGATTTTCTTGCCGGCCGGGTGCACGTGGCACTCGCCGGTGGCGCAGCCGGGGTCGTTGCGAATGGGGCTGATGATGCCCAGCAGGCGGTGCCCGTCGGGGGCGTGGAAAATGCGAATGCGCTGGGCCAGGTCCAGGCGGGTTGACGGCGGGTTGGTGCGGTGGCAGATATCGCAGGCTTCGGCCTTGATGTTGGTGCGCTGCTCCAGTTCGGCCGGCCGGTTGGAGAACTTGATCTCGCCCAGTTTGTTGTAGATGCGGATATTCTCGATTTCTTTCTGTCGGGCAATGTTCCGGATGATCTGGTTGATGTCGTCGCGGGAGTTGAGCATCATGGCGTAGTGGGTGCCCAGCAGGATGGTGTTGCTCAGACGGTCGGTGCCCCGCACGATCTCCCGCATGGACCGCTGCTTCTGGTCCTTGATATTGAAGTAGGCCCAGGCCGAAATGGTCACCAGCAGCGTCAGCCCCACGGTCAGAATCAGCTTGGGCAGCAGCCCGCTGGTGATTTTTTTCAGAGAAGCGATCATCGGGGGTCCTGATGCCTCCAACGGATTGCGCCCGCCCTCCGGCCGGCACCCGGTCCCGGATGTGGTCGGGCCGGTCGGTGCGGCCTCAGGCCGCCGCGCGCTCGATGAAGCCGTGCGGAGCGGCCGGGTTGAGGTCCAGGCCCAGCACCCGCCCCTGTTTGCCGCCAGCGGTGGCGCACACCCGGCAGCCGGCGTCTTCCAGGGGCACGCGCAGCACCTCGCGGATGCCCCCTTCGTCGTCGATCACGATCACGTCGAAAGGCCGGTGGCGTGCGGTCACGGCGGCCTCCCTGAAGGCACGCTATCTAATTGATAAAAAACCATTTTGGTGTTAAGTATACTATGGCAAAGGGCCGATCGCCTGTCAATGCTTTATCGCCGCCGGCGACGGTCGCGACGACCTTGCCCCTGCAGGGCGTTGCCCGGCCGCTCAAAGACGGGATGCAGGGCACGGGAACCGAAACATCTGACCGCTAGCAGGAGGAGGAACCGCTGATGAACTGGCGCAGCAAGGACATTCTGAAACGGCCCGAGTGGTCCATGAACCGCGCCCTCTACAAGGCCATGGGCTACAGCGACTATGACCTGGAAAGGCCCCTGGTGGGCATCGCCAACAGCTGGAACCGGGTGGTTCCGGGACATGAAAATCTGCGCCGGGTGGCCGCATTTGTGCGCCAGGGCATCGTCCAGGGCGGGGGAACCCCGGTGGAATTCGGCGTCATGGCGGCCTGCGACGGCATCGCCCAGGGCCACGACGGCATGCACTTCATCCTGCCCACACGGGACCTGATCGCCAACGACATCGAGATGATGGTCCAGGCCCATCGCTTGGACGCCGTGGTGCTGCTGGGCTCCTGCGACAAGATCGTGCCGGCCATGCTGATGGCCGCCGCCCGACTGGACATCCCGGCCATCCTGGTGGTCGGCGGCCCCATGGAGGGCGGCTGCCGCTTCGACAACCGTGCGGCCGACACCACCAGCCTGACCGAGGGGCTGGGCATGCTCACCGCCGGCCGCATCGACGCAGCCACCTACCGCCGCCTGGAAGACTGCGCCGCGCCCACCTGCGGCTCGTGCTCCTTCTACGGTACGGCCAACACCATGTGCTGCGTGGCCGAGGCCATGGGCATGTGCCTGCCCCACAGCGCCACCATCCCGGCCACCTGGGCGGATCGCCTGCGCGCCGCCCAGGCCTCCGGCCGGCAGGTCATGGCCCTGCTGGAGCAGGGCGTCACGGCGCGGCGCATCATCCGCGAGGGCATGCACAACGCCATTCGGGTCAGCACGGCCACGGGCGGCTCCACCAACGTGGCCCTGCACCTGCCGGCCATCGGCTACGAGGCGGACATGGCGGTGGACATGGCGCTGTTCGAACGCCTGTGTTCCGAGACGCCCACCATCGCCCGCATCAACCCGGCCGCGGCGCCCAACGTGCCCGATTTCCACCGCGCCGGCGGGGTGCCGGCGGTCATGAAGGAGCTGCTGCCGCTGCTGGACGCCGGGGCCATGACGGTCAGCGGACGCACGCTGTCCGAAAACCTGGTCGATGTCGCCCCGCCCGATCGCAGCATCATCCGCAGCATAGACGACCCCTGGGGCCGGGGGGGCGGGCTGGCCGTGCTGCGCGGCAACCTGGCGCCCCGCACGGCTGTCACCAAACCGGCCGCCATCGCCCCCGAAATGCAGGTCTTCACGGGCACGGCGCGCTGCTTCGACTCCGAGGAGGCCGCCAACCGGGCCATCCTCGCCGACGAGGTGCGCGCCGGCGAGGTGGTCGTCATCCGCTACGAGGGGCCCAAGGGGGGGCCCGGCATGCGCGAAATGTACATCGCCATGAAGTACCTCTACGGAAAGGGCCTGGCCCTCAAGACGGCCCTGGTGACCGACGGCCGCTTCTCGGGCACCAACAACGGCTGCTTCGTGGGCCACGTCTCGCCCGAGGCCGCCGAGGGCGGGCCGCTGGCGGCGGTCCGCGACGGCGACCGCATCACCATCGACATCCCCGACCGCCGGCTGCACCTGGACGTACCCGACGGCGAGATCCAAAAGCGCCTGGCCGCCTGGCGGCGCCCGGCGCCCAAGTTCCGGCGCGGTTACCTGGCCCTCTATGCCCGGCTGGCGGAATCGGCCGACAAGGGCGCCATCATCCGGCACAAGTTCGAAGACGACGATCCCCGGGCGCCGGGCGAGGCCTGCTGAGCGGTGGCACCCGTCGCCGTCATCGCCGACGACCTGACCGGCGCCGCCGACACCGGGGTGCAGTTCTGCCGGCCGGGGGCCCCGGTGCTCCTGACGGACCATGTGCCCGCCCGGCGGGCAGCGGCCGGCCTGGCCCTCTACACCCGCACCCGCGGTGCGGACGAGGCCGCCGCCCGGCGGAAGCTGGCGGCGGCGGGCGGGGCGCTCGCCGCTCTCCGACCGGACCTGGTCTACAAAAAGATCGATTCCTGCCTGCGCGGCAACATCGGCGCCGAAACCGAAGCACTCCTGACGGTCCTGGACATGGAGGCCAGCTTTATTGCCCCGGCCTTTCCGGCCATGGGCCGCACCACGGTCGACGACATCCACCGGGTAAACGGCGTCCCCGTGGCCCAGACCGAGATTGCCCGCGATCCGGTCACGCCGGTCACCGACGCGCGCCTGTCGCGCAACGTCCGCCGCCAAGCCCGCCTGCCGGTGGCCCACGTCGGTCTGCCGCTTCTGGAATCCTCCTGGGAAAAACTTGCGCACCACGTCGCGGCGCTGCTGGCGCAGGGCGTGCGGCATCTGGTTTTCGACGCCGCTGAACGGCACCACCTGGACACCGTTGCCCGGCTGGTGCGCGTCCCGGGCCGGCGCATCCTGCCCGTGGGTTCGGCCGGATTGGCGGCCAGCCTCGCCCGCCGGGCGGATGGCGGAAAGGCGCCGCCGCCCGCCATCGGGCGGCTGACCGGCCCCGCCCTGGTTGTCTGCGGTTCCGCCGCGGCCCGCAGCCACCGCCAGATCGATGTGCTGGCCCGAGAGCGGGGCTGGCGGGTGATCACCATCTCCCCCCGGCGGCTGGCGGACCGGCGCCGGCGGGAAAGGCTCACGCAACGGGCCGCCGAAGCACTGGCCGGCGGACATCTGGCCGTGCGCGTGGCGCCGCCGGGGCCGGGGGACCGCGTGGACGGAAGGTCCCCGCACGAGCTCTGCGGACAACTGGCCGCAACGGCGGCGGCCGTCATGCGGGCGGTGCGGCCGGGCGGACTGCTGGCCACCGGCGGCGACACGGCCGACGCGCTTTTCCGGGAGATGGGGGTGGAAGGCATGCGGCTGCGCGGCGAGGTGCTGGCCGGCCTGGCGGCCGGGGAACTGGCGGGGGGCGATTTCGACGGCCTGGCGGCCGTCACCAAGGCCGGCGCCTTCGGCGGCGACGGCGTCCTGCGCGACCTGTTCCGCCACTGGTGCGGCCGGCCGCCGGCCTGAGCATCTCCCGGTGCGGGTCGGATCGAACCCCCCGGCCCGCATGCAACATCAGCGGATCCCGGCAGGGCCGGCAGGGGACGTCGCCCCCCTGGGGGGGGCCGAACCTACCGGGGAAAAGCACCGCTGCGCTCAGCGAAAAACGTCGGATGAGCCTCCCCACAGCGCCAGCACGGTGCTCATATCCGGATAGCCTTCGGTGTCACCGGCGGCCCCAACGGCCAGGCCGCCCACGGTGACCGCCAGGCGGACCGCCCGGCGCGCATCCCATCCCGCCAGCCGGCCGTACAGAAATCCGGCCGCGAAACCGTCACCGGCACCCACGGGGTCCTGCACGTGCCGCATTTCAAGGGCCGGGGTGTGAAAGGAGCGGCCGCCGCAATCCTCGAAATAGGCGCCCGCTGCGCCCAGTTTGATGAGCGCCGCACGGGCCCCGGCATCCAGCAGTCGCCGGGCTGCGTCCCGGGTATCGCGGGCGCCCCACAGCAGCCGGCATTCCTCGCGCGTGGCCACGACCAGGTGGGCCCGGGCGGCCAGGGGGCGAATCACCTGCCGCGCCTGTTCCGGGCTCCACAGCTTGCGCCGCAGGTTGGGGTCGAAGCAGATCTCCATGCCGCGGGCGTCGGCGATGTCCATGGCGCGCTCCAGGGCCGCCCGGCAGGCGGTCCCCAGGGCCGGGGTGATGCCGGTGAGGTGCAGCAGCCGGGCGTTCTCGAAGTAGGCCTCGTCGACATCCGCCGGTGCCAGGCGGCTGGCCGCCGAGTGCCGCCGGTAGTACTCGACTTCCACCCGCCCGTCGGGGCGGCGGTGCTTGAAGAAGCAGCCCGTCTGGCGGTCCGGGTCCACCCGCACGCAACGGGTGTCCACGCCCTCGCCGCGGACGAAAGCGACCACGAAGCGGCCGAACTCGTCGTCTCCCACCCGGCTGATCCAGCCGGCACTGCCGCCCAGGCGGGTGAAGGCGATGGCGACGTTGCTCTCGGCGCCGGCCGCGGTCTTGGCGAAAAGTGGTGCGTGGCGCAGCGTGCCCCCGGCCAGGGGGTAGAACAACACCATGGTCTCTCCCAGGGTGATCAGATCGGGCACGGCCGACTCCTTTAGGGCAGCAGGCCGGCGTCTTCCAGCACCCGGCGGACGGCGGCGCGGTTCTCGTCGGTCAGCGGCAGCAGCGGCGGCCGCGGCGGACCGCCGTGGTAGCCGGCCAGTTCCATGGCGGCCTTGACGCCGGCCACGCCGAAAGCGCCCGAGATGTAGCGGTTGGCCCCGCTGATGCGGTAGTGCAGCCGCCGCGCCTCGGCCAGGTCACCGGCCACAAAGGCCTCGTAAAGCCGGCAGCAGGGGTCGGGGAAGGCATCGGCAAAGGACAGCACGCCGCCGCTGGCCCCCAGCACCAGTGCGGAAAAGAGCTTGCCGGCGTTTCCGGCCAGCAGGCTGAAGTCGTCTCCGCAAACTTCCAGGTACCGGCTGCTGGTGCCCGGCGAGGTGTCCTTCATGCCGGCGATGTTGCCGTGGGCGGCCAGGCGCGCGATGACCTGCGGCGAGAGGTTGACCCCCGTAAAGGGCGGCGCGTTGTAGATAAAGACCGGCACCGGCAGGGCGTCGGCCACGCGGCGGTAATGCGCCACCAGGGCATCGTCGGTGAGCGCCTTCTTGAAGTAGCTGGGCGTCAGCACGGACACGAAATCGGCGCCCATGGCGGCCACCTTCTTTCCCAGGGCGATGGTGGCGCGGGTGGACTCGCAGCCCGCGCCAGCCAGCACCTTCTGGTGCGGGGCCTTGTGAGCCAGCACGGTTTCCAGGATTTTTACTTTTTCAGCCTCGTCCAGGCTCATGACCTCGCCGTTGCTGCCCAGGGCGAAAAATCCGGCCAACTGTGTGCGGCTGTAACGCACCACGTTTTCCCGCAACCGCTCCAGGCTCACCTGCTCGTCGACAAAGGGCGTGCTCAGGGGGGCGTATATGCCGGTTACCTTCTCAGTCATCAGGACCTCCGGGTTCGGGGTTGACGGTCAAACACCTCCGCTCACCAGAGGCTGTACCACAGCTCCTTGCCCGGTACAACACACCTGCGCCCCTTTTCCATACTTGAAAACTGCCACCGTCTGGCGTAAAGTCGGTTGCCATGGCAGACGAACCCATCATCGCCATCCGCAACCTGCGTTTCGCCTACGGGGGGCATCCGGTTCTGGAGGACATCGACCTCACCATCTACGAGGGTGACTTCGTGGCCATGATCGGGCCCAACGGGGGCGGCAAGACCACCCTGCTCAAGCTCATGCTGGGCCTGCTGACACCCACCGGCGGCAGCATCCGCATTTTCGGACGGCCGCCGCGCCAGGTGTCTCACCTCATCGGGTACATGCCCCAAAACGTGCACGTCAACACCCACTTCCCGGTGACGGCCCTGGACGTGGTGCTGATGGGCAAGCTCAAGCCGGGAAGGCGCTGGACGCGCTACAGCAACCAGGACCGCCTGGAAGCCCACAAGGCGCTGGACCGCCTGGGCATGGGCGCCTTCTGCCACCGCCGCGTGGGCGAACTCTCGGGCGGCCAGCTGCAGCGCATCTTCGTGGCCCGCGCCCTGGTCAGCGAGCCGCGACTGCTGTTCCTGGACGAACCCACGGCCAACATCGACACCCGCGGGCAGGCCGAATTTTACGGGCTGCTCAAGGAACTCAACGAATCGGTGACCATCCTGGTAGTCAGCCACGACCTGCTGGTGCTCTCGGCCTACGTCAAGTCCGTGGCCTGCATCAACCGGCGGCTTCACTACCACGACCAGGCCGAAATCACGGCCGATATGCTCGAGACCATGTACCCCTGCACGCCGGATCAACCCTGCCAGGTGGAGCTGATGGCCCGCGGGCTGCCCCACCGGCCGCTGCACATTCCGGGAGACGAATGACATGCTCGAGGCCCTGCAGTTCGAATTCATGCGCAACGCCCTGATGGCCGGCCTGCTGGCCAGCGTGCTGTGCGGGGTGATGGGCACCCTGGTGGTGGTCAACCGCATCGTCTTCCTGTCGGGCGGCATCGCCCACGCGGCTTACGGCGGCATCGGGCTGGCCTTCTTCATGGGATGGCCCTTCCTTCCGACCACGCTGGGATTCACCCTGGCGGCGGCGGTGCTCATGGCGGCGGTCACCATCCGTGCCCGCCACCGTGCGGACACCATCATCGGCGTCATCTGGGCCGTGGGCATGGCCATCGGCGTCATCCTGCTGGACCTCACCCCGGGCTACAATGTCGACCTCATGAGCTACCTGTTCGGCAGCATCCTGACGGTGCCCTTCGCCGACATTCGCCTCATGCTGATCATCACGGCAGTGGTCGGCGTGGCCCTGGTGTTCCTTTACAACGACCTGCTGGCCATGTCCTACGACGAGGAGTTCGCCCGCATCCGGGGCGTGCCGGTCACGGCGCTCTACTTTTTCCTGATCGCCCTGCTGGCGGTTTCGATCGTGGTCATCATTCAGGTGGTGGGCCTCATCCTGGTGATCGCCCTGCTGACCATCCCACCCTTCATCTCCGAAAAATACGCCCGCTCCCTGTTCGCCATGATGGCCCTGTCGACCCTCATGGGGGCGGTTTTCACCATCTGCGGCCTGTGGCTCTCGTTCACCTACGACCTGACGTCCGGCGCCGCCATCATCCTGGTAGCCGGGGTGGCCTTTTTCCTGTCGCTGCTGGTCGATGGCCTTAAAAACCGACGCCTGCGCCGCCGGGCGCAGGCCGAAGCACTGGAGGCGGCTGACCGTGAGAATACGGCCGAAAGCGCTTAGCGGCATTCGTCTGTTGGTCGGCGGCCTGCTGCTGGCGGCGCTGCTGTGCGGCTGTGCCGCACCACGAACCGGCCCGCCGGCCGGCTTCTTGCCGGCGCTGCTGGCGATCTACCGCGGCCCCCTCAATCACCTCTACGCTATCCGCGGCGGGCAGTGCCCCATGTACCCCTCCTGTTCGCAGTACAGTCGACAGGCCATCGCCCGGCACGGCCCCCTGGTGGGGCTGGTAATGACCACCGACCGCCTGCTGCGCTGCGGCCGTGACGAAACGCACCTTTCTCCCCGCATCCTGATTGACGGTCAGCACAAGACCTACGATCCCGTGGAGGCCAACGATTTCTGGTGGTCGGCCCGCCCCCACGGTAGTGCGGCGCCGGAGGCAGTCCCCCGACCGGGCAATGGTGCGATAAAATAATTGATTTGCCGGCGGTTTCAAATTATAAGTGAAGATCGTGTTGCAATCGATGAAGCCGTAAACGGGCGATTATCATCCAAAATCCTTTCAGGGGCAATCCCCCGGGCGATTCCCGCAAACCGGCCGGACCCCCCTGCAAACCTCTCATTCGGTCTGGAGGAGACGTTATGGCGCAAGAGAAAAAATCGGCGGCCCTGCTGGTCATCGCGGTGGTTATCCTGGCGGCCGGGTTCGCGTTCGGCTACATGGTGTGGGGCTCCCGCGGCGAAAAGAAACCCGATTACAAGGCATTCCTGAAAGAGGCCTCCGAATACGTGGCTTCGCTGGAAGAGCGCTCCCAAGAACTCCAGAAGCAGCGCAACGAGCTGGCCAAAGAAGTCGAGATGCTCAAGAGTGAGCATCTGCCCGATGCGCTCAAGGAGCGCATCGAGAAATTCGAGGAGACCAAGAAGGGCTTCGAAGAAAAGATCCGGAAATTGGAGGCCGCCGCCCACGAGAGCGAGGCACTGCGCCGGGAAAAGCAGGCCCTGGCAGCCGAGAAAAAGGAGCTGGAAAAAAAGATCGCCGAGCTCAACGCCCGCCTGCAGGAATTCGACCTGCTGACCGAGGAGCTGCAGCGCCTCAAGACCCGCCAGAAGGCGCTTGTGGACGAAAAGGCCGAGTTAAAGCGCACGCTGGCTAAGCTCAGGAAGGAAGCCCGCCAGAGCCGTCAGCTGGCCAAGGAAAACGAGGAACTGGCGGCCAAGCTGCAGGACTTGGCCCGGGAAAAGCAGGCCTTGCGAAAGGAAATGGCGGCCCTGCGCTCGGAGGCGCGCAACGCCCACCAGATCAAGGAAGAATATGAAGCCCTGGAGAAACGCAACCAGGCCCTGGAGAGCAAGCTGGACGCCCTGGAGGAAGAAGCCGCCGAACTGCGTGCGGAAGTGCGCGAGGCGCGCGGCATCGCCCAGGAGAACGAGCAGCTGAGCCTGCAGAACGAACTGCTGGCCAAAAAGAACCGCGCCCTGTCCCGGAAAATCACCCTGCTGGAATCCAGCAAGGATATCAACCGGGAGCTCATGCAGGAGAACAGGGAGCTCACGGCCAAGGTCTTTTCCCTGATGCGTGAGCTCGATCACATCAAGAAACTGCTGGGGCAGATCCAGTCCGTCGGCGGGAGCGGGGCGCACAAGCCGGCCCACGGGGAGTAGCCCGGCGACTCCGGCCTGCGGACTATCCGCGGAGCGCAAGCGCTATCGGCCACCACCCAGGCCATGGGGCGTTTATTTTCACCCCGTGTCCTGGGTGGTGGTTTCTTGCCTACGCCGAGCAGGCCTTGCGGGCCTTTTCGGCCACCCGGGCGCTGAATTTCTGGGCATCGATGATGAAACGCTGGTGGGTCCCTTCGGAAATAAGGTCCACACCGTCGTGGGCCCTGATGGCAAAGGTCAGCTTGCGGCCCTCAACCTTGAGCAGCCGGGTCTTGACGGTCACGGTCAGGCCCGGCGGTGTGGCCGCCAGGTGGCTAAAATCCACGTGAATGCCTACGCTCTGCTCCCGGGGCCAGTCGATATGCGGCTTGATGGCCTCGATGCAGGCCCACTCGATGAGCCCTACCATGAACCCCGTTGCCAGTACCTTGGGCATCTGCTGAAACTCGGTGGCTTCGGGAAACAGATGGGCGATGGTCTTGGTTTCCGGGATCTTGAATTCAAAGGTCGATTCCAGTCCGGGGGCCAGTTCGGGAGCCATAAAATCCTCCTGTGTCAGACGTGATGCGGTGAAGGGGCTGCGAATTCGGCTTGCAATTCAGCCAGACGCGTTTATTTTAGCCTAAGTGGTCCGGTTAGATTGAGGTTACTTGAATCAATAAATAGTATAAAATCCGCACGGGTTCAAGACCGCCGTCGGGCGGTGCACATCTGCCGTTCGCCGGCCATCTCCGACGGACAAGGGGCCACTGCCTGCGGACAACATCGAAGGGAGCCATGATCCATCATGCCAAAAACGCTGTTTGAAAAAATCTGGGAACGCCACCGGGTGACCGGCTTCGAAGACGGCACGACGCTGCTGTACATCGACCGCCACCTGGTCCACGAGGTCACCAGTCCCCAGGCCTTCGAGGGCCTGCGCCTGGCCGGCCGCAAGGTGCGCCGGCCCGAGCTGACCTTCGCCACCCTGGACCACAACGTGCCCACCGAGAACCGCCACGAGATCACCGATCCCGTCTCCAGGGCCCAGGTGGACGCCCTGACCCGCAACTGCAGGGAGTTCGGCATCACCCTCTTCGACCTGGACGACGAACGCCAGGGCATCGTGCACATCATCGGCCCGGAACTGGGCATCACCCTGCCCGGCACCACCATTGTGTGCGGCGACTCGCACACCTCCACCCACGGTGCCTTCGGCGCACTGGCCTACGGCATCGGCACTTCCGAGGTGGAGCACGTGCTGGCCACCCAGTGCCTTCCCCAGGCGCGCCCCAAAACCTTCCGGGTGACCTTCGAGGGGCGGCTGCAGCCCGGCGTGACGGCCAAGGACATGGTACTCAAGCTCATCGGCACCATTGGCACCGCCGGCGGCACCGGCTACGTGCTGGAATACTGCGGGCCGGCCATCCGGGCGCTGTCCATGGAGGGCCGCATGACGGTCTGCAACATGACCATCGAGGCCGGCGCACGGGCCGGCATGGTGGCGCCGGACGACACCACCATCGAATACATCTGCAGGACCCCGCGTCCCTATGCCCCCCGGGGAGAGGCCCTCGAAAAGGCCATCGCCTTCTGGCGCACGCTGCCAGGAGACGAGGGCGCTGTCTTCGACCGTGAACTCACCATTGATGCCTCCGAAATCGCCCCCCAGGTGACCTGGGGCACCAGCCCGGGCATGGTGACCGACGTGTCGGCGCGGGTGCCTTTCCCGGACCAGGTTCCGGGGTACAGCCCCGCAGACGTGGAAAAGAGCCTGGAATACATGGGGCTCGCACCCGGCACACCCATCACGGACATCGCCGTGGACACCGTTTTCATCGGCAGCTGCACCAACGGCCGCATCGAGGACCTGCGGGCGGCGGCGGCCATCTTCCAGGGACGCAGGGTGGCCGAGGGTGTGCGCGTGCTGGTGGTCCCCGGTTCCCAGCAGGTCCTGCGCCAGGCCGAGGCCGAGGGGCTGGACCGCATCTTCCGCGAAGCCGGCGCCCAGTGGCGCCAGTCCGGCTGCAGCATGTGCCTGGCCATGAATCCGGACAAACTGGAACCCGGCCAGCGCTGCGCCTCCACGTCCAACCGCAACTTCGAGGGCCGCCAGGGCAAGGACGGGCGCACCCACCTGGTGAGCCCGCAGATGGCGGCCGCGGCGGCCGTTACCGGACACTTCGTAGACATCCGCAGCTGGCAGAAAGGATAGCAGACCGATGGAACCCCTGAAAACCGTTCGCGGTGTCATCGCGCCCCTGGATCGGGCCAACGTGGACACCGACCAGATTATTCCCAAGCAGTTCCTCAAGTCCATCTCGCGCACGGGATTCGGCGAAAACCTGTTTTTCGACTGGCGCTACCGGGCCGACGGCAGCCCCGACCCGGAATTTATCCTCAACGACGAAGCCTTCCGGGGGGCCGCCATCCTGGTGACGCGCCACAACTTCGGCTGCGGCTCCAGCCGCGAGCACGCCGTGTGGGCCATTGCGCAGTACGGCTTCCGTGTGATCATCGCCCCCCAGCGCGACGAGAACGGCAACCGCATCCCGGGGTTTGCCGATATATTCCGCAACAACTGCGCCAAGAACGGCGTGTTGACGGTGGAGCTCTCCGAGAGCCAGGTGGACGGCATCTTCGCCCTGATCGAGCGCCATCCCGGCATGCAGGCCACCGTGGACCTGCCCGCCCAGCAGATCACGCTGCACGCCGAGAACAGCCCCGTGATCAGCTTTGACATCGACCCGGCCATCAAGGAGCGCCTGCTCAAGGGGCTTGACGACATCACCAAGACGCTCACGCACGAAGCGCAGATCACGGCTTTCGAACACACCCACGACACCCAGATGCCGGCCTGAGGGGAGGCGCCTGCAGACATGAAATTCTACATCGCAGAAAAAAACATTGGACCGGGGGCCACCCGTGAAGACGTGGATGAGCTGATCCGGCGGCTCCGCGACAGGGGCTGGGAGGTGGCCTACGGCGAGCGCGCCAACGAAGTTACCGACCCGGCCGAGGCCGCTGATCAGCAGGCCGTCATGGACCGCTTCGCCGACGACTTCATGGCCTGCCTGAGCGAAATGGAAAAATAAAAAAAGGCACCGCCGGCCGCATGGCCGGGATGCCTCTTCTTTTGGTCGACACCCGCGGGGGTCAGAGTTTTTGAACGTGTTTGGCGGCCGGGCCGCGGTCGGTCTCTTCCACTTCAAAGCTCACCCGCTCGCCCTCCTCCAGGGACTTGAATCCCTGCATCTCGATGGACGAGTAGTGGACGAAGATGTCCCCGCCCTCTTCCTGCTCGATGAAGCCGAACCCCTTCCTGTTGTTGAACCACTTCACAATTCCAACAGCCATGTAGCCAACCTCCTTTGACATCGCGCCCCCCCTGCGGTCTTCCGGCGCATCTGTCGGCGGCAGCCGAATGCCGGCAGCCGTCGTCGTCAGGCTGGCCCACCGCGACGAGGCAAGCTCCCACACACGGACGTTTCCGTCCTCCAGCCTCCATGTCGTCCTGCGGCCGCGGCCGCAGTTCCGGCGCCGAAAACGGCCACGGGCCGCAGGCGCCCTCAGACGCTTTCCTTGTATAGGCGGTAAATGGTCTGGCTGCGCCATTTGCCGCGTCCGGACAGCGTCGGGATGTTCTGCGTCTCGAGGTGCCGGGCGATGCCTTCGTAGGTCTGCCCCTTTTCCCGCAGGCCGTGGATGATCTTCAGGATCCTTTCCCGGTGGGCCCGCGAGGGTTTTGCGGATCCGGTCGCATTCGCCTTGACGGCCGCCGATTCCCGCGGCTGCGGGGCCTCCCGGCGGTCCTCATCCGCGGCAGCGGGTGTCACATCCTCCCGCACCTGTCGATCCATCAGACGGACGATGTCCTCCAGCGCACGAGACTTGCGCTCCTCAATGTTCCGGCGCTGGCGTTCGGCCGCCATCATCTGCTTCTGGTTTTCGGCGATGGCCTCCAGGGTCCGGCGAATGGCGGACAGGTGGTCGACGCCCACCGGCAGGGTCTGCGGTTTCTTGCCCTTGGGCTTGTTGCGGTCATTGCGCGGAGAATAGTTGTCCTGGTTGCGGCGATTGCGGTCGTATCCGGTTTTCTTCCGTGCGTTTCTCAGCTTGTACAGAAAATCATCCATTCATTGTCCTGTCGTCTCCACCGAACAGGTGCGATTGCACGGCGCGTCGGGGGACAGCCCGGTTCAATCCGAGGTTCAGTGAAGTAATTCGCAGGCAGGCGGGGCTCCGTCCTCTATCCTGCGCTTTTTGGCGTTGGCGGGTTGCAATTGACTGATGAACACATATAATTAAATAAGCGGTGAAGTCAAGCGGTTAATTGAAGACAACCCGGGCAGCCGCAAGCAGCGCCCAGGTATACGTTGAGGCCGGGGCTCACGCAGCGCAGGCGATACCCGGCCAGCCTGCCGGATCAGGCTGTTTGCGATTGTCCTGTGGAGACGACCCGAAAGGGAGGAGAAAACGACGACATGCACTACGAGGGAAACATCATTCGCCCGCCCAGCGAAGCCAACTCGATCCTGCTGCAGGTGACGGTGGGGTGCTCGCGCAACAAGTGCACCTTCTGCGGCACGTACCGCGGGGAGCGCTTCCGGATCAAACCCGACGAAATCATCCTGGCCGACATCGCCTTTGCCGCCCGGCACTGTCGCCGGCAGCGGCGGGTCTTCCTGTGCGACGGCGACGCCCTGGTCATCCCCCAGCGGCGGCTGGTGCACATCCTGGAGGAAATCCGGCGGCAGCTGCCCTGGGTCACGCGGGTGGGGGCCTACGCCAACGCCAAGGCCCTGGACATGAAGACCCCCGAAGAACTCGAAGCCCTGCGATCCCTGGGGTTGGGCATCCTCTACATGGGCCTGGAGAGCGGCGACGACGTGACCCTCAAACGCATCAACAAGGGCGCCACGGCTGCGCACATGGTTCGCATGGGCAGGAAGGCCATCGATGCGGGTTTCAAGCTTTCGGTTACCGTGCTGCTGGGCATCGCCGGCCGCGAGCGCTCACAGATCCACGCCGCGGCCACGGGCGATGCCCTGTCGGCCATGGACCCGCACTACGTGGGTGCCCTGACGCTGATGCTGATCCCGGGAACCCCGCTGCACGACGACTACGTCAACGGCCGCTTCGAACTCATCGGCCCCCGCGAGATGCTG
>JAMOVG010000058.1 GCA_027061725.1 Desulfobacteraceae bacterium | reverse complement strand
CCTGCACCGCATCCGCCTGCAGATGACCGCGCCGGTCACCATCGCCAGGGGGGTTCAGCGCGTACCGGCCGATAAAATTGAGGCGGCTGTCTCCCGTTACCTGGCGCTGTGGCGCGCCGGACGGCCTGAAGAGCTGCGCATCGGAGAAATCCACGTGGGGCGCCGGCAGGAGGTGGTTCCGCCGGGTGAGCTGGAACTGCGTGTGGCAGCGCTCAAGCGCGGCCTGCCCAACGGCCGGCTGCCCCTGAGCGTCGATCTGGTGGTGGACGGGCGGATGGTCAAGAAAGTGTTCGTCAGTGCGGACGTGGACGTGGTGTGCAAAGCGGTTTTCGCGCGCCGGGCTTTGAAGCGCAACCATGTCATCGGCGAGGACGACGTGGCGTTGCGTTCGACGCCGCGTTCCCGGCTGCCCCGCAACTACATCGACAGCCTGGCCGACATCCTGGGTAAGAAAACCAAACGGCGGGTTGCCGCGGCCGCCGCCCTGCGGCCGGACATGGTGGAAATCCCCTGCCTGATCCACCGCAGGGACGTGGTGGTCATCGTGGCCGCCATGAAGGGTATGCAGGTAACCACGCTGGGCGAGGCGCGCCAGAAGGGGCGCCGCGGCGACCGCATCAAGGTGGTCAACCTGGACTCCAGGAAAACCGTCTACGCCCGGGTGGTGGACAGCAACACCGTGGCCGTGGACTTTTAGGAGAATCCAAGATGAAGTTGAAAAAAACAAAACATTCGGTCGCCGCAAGCGTGCACCTGGCGCTGTGGCTGGCGGCTTGTGCCATGGTACTGAGCGGCTGTCTGGGGTCCAGCCAGCCCAGGCAGGCGAAGCTGCAGCGACCCCGGGTCACGGCCCACGATCTGAGTGCCGCCATGCCCCGGGCCAACAGCGCCGGGCGCGACGGGTCCCTGTGGAACGACAACGGACCGCTCAACGAGCTGTTCGTGAACCCCAAGGCCGGGCGCATCGGGGACATCGTCACGGTGATGATCGAGGAGTCCTCCAAGGCCACCAACGAAGCCTCCACCGACACCCAGCGGGCCTCGGATTTTTCCGCCCAGGTGGAGAAATTCCTGGGGTTTCAGAGCGACTATCCCAAGGAGAACTCGACCTTCAATCCTTTCGGAGAGGTCAAGGCAGGGCTCCAGAGCACCTTCAAGGGCAAAGGCGCCACCAAACGCAGCGGCAAACTGGACGCCAAGATTACGGCCCGTGTGGTGGAGGTGCTGCCCGGGGGCAACCTGCGCATCCGGGGCTTCCGACAGGTGATGATCAACAACGAAGCCCAGTTGATCACGCTGACGGGCATCATCCGGCCGCGCGACATTTCGGTGGACAACGTGGTGCTGTCTTCGCGCATCGCCGACGCCCGCATCACTTACAATGGCATCGGGGTGGTCAACGACCGGCAGCGGCCGGGGTGGCTGGCACGCCTATTTGACGTCATTTTTCCGTTCTGAATCCCGCCGGCGCGGGCCGGCGGAGTGGAGACGAAGCCGTCTTTAAAACGGGGAGCGAAGCGGTCATGAATCAGCGCAATTTGTCCGGAAACATCTGCCAAACGACATCGCGGTGCCTCGCGGTTCTTGCGGCGGCGGTGCTTCTGATACTTTCGGCGGCGCCGGCGCGGGCCGTGCGCATTAAGGACATCACCGAGATCAAGGGCGTGCGCCACAACCAGCTGGTGGGCTACGGGCTGGTGGTTGGCCTGATGGGGACCGGCGACAAGGACAAGACCAAGTTCACCTTCCAGTCCCTGGCCAGCATGCTGGAGAAAATGGGGCTGACCGTCAATCCAGAGGACATCAAGGTCAAAAACGTGGCGGCCGTCATGGTAACTTGCGATCTTCCGCCCTTCGTGCGGTCGGGAAGCCGTCTGGACGTGCTGGTCAGCTCCATCGGCGACGCCGTCAACCTGCAGGGGGGGACCCTGCTGTTTACCCCGCTCAAGGCCACCGATGGCCGGGTCTACGCCGTGGCTCAGGGGCCGGTCAGCACGGGCGGTTTCCGCCTGGCGGGGGCCGGGGCCGGGGTGCAGAAGAACTTCCCTACCGTGGGCCGCGTGGTCGAAGGCGCATTGGTGGAGCGGGAGCTGCACAACGATTTCGGCCACCAGAAGAAGCTGACCCTCATGCTCCAGAACCCCGATTTCACTACCGCCAACCGCATCTCCCAGGCGGTCAACGCTGCCATGATGGGCATGCACCTGGCCAACACGCTGGATGCCGGCACCATCGAGGTGCGCATCCCCGAACGCTACCGCAAAAACCCGGTGGGTTTCGTGACCCTCATCGAAGGGCTCAACGTGGTGCCCGACAACGAAGCCAAGGTGGTGATCAACGAACGCACCGGCACTGTGGTCATCGGTGAAAACGTGCGCATCTCGACGGTGGCCATCGCCCACGGCAACCTGAGCATGCAGATCCAGGAAAACCCGCAGGTCAGCCAACCAATGCCCTTCTCGCCCGGCGGGGCGACCACAGTGGTGCCGCGCACCGACGTGACCGCCATCGAGGGCCGCTCCCCGTTGTACGTGGTGGATTCGGGCGTCAGTATCGGCGACGTGGTGCGCGCCCTCAACGCCCTGGGGGTTTCGCCGCGCGACCTGATTTCTATTTTCCAGGCCATGAAGGCTTCCGGGGCCCTGCAGGCCAAGCTGGAGATCATCTGATGTCGAACCATTTTCCGGAAACGACACCGTACGACCACACCTGTGAAATGTTTTTCACAGTCCTGAACGCATGCGCCGGTACGTTCGATGCCATGGGCCGCCACCGGCGGGGGAGGTTCCCATGGGCGCCGGCATGACCCTACGGCCCATGGCGGTGCGCGGCGACGCCGCTATGCGCCGGCTGGAGGATATCCGCCGGCGGGTGGATGCGGCGGGCCGGGATGACCGGGCGCTGCGCAAGGCAGCGGTGGAACTGGAGTCACTGTTCATTCAGCAGCTGCTCAAAGAGATGCGCAACACCATACCGCACTCCGGCCTGATGGAAAACGCCCCCGGCAAGGACATCCACACCACGCTGATCGACATGCAGCTGTCGCGCCAGCTGGCGCGGGAGGGCGGCATCGGCCTGGCGGACATGATTTACGACAGGCTCAAGGCCTGTGGGGAATATACGTATCACTCCAATGCCAAAAAATTGACGCTTCCTGCTAAAGCTCTCTCCGACAATGACCGATAAACAGGTTGGAAACGATGAAGACAAGCCTCGGACCTCCCGGATGGCGGATGCACTCCGGCATCTGAGTCCGACGGTCAAAGGAGGAGAGGAAAATGAAAGTGACCGGAAAAGACGATTCCATTCACCTGGAAAACTACCTGAGACAGGTAGGCGAGAAACAGGTCAGGGAGCAACCCAAAGCAGATGCTCCACCGGGCAAGAACGCCGGACAGGTCCTCCAGGAAGACAAGGTAGTGCTCTCATCCAAGGCGAAACAGATTTCGGAGGCGAAAAACGTGGTGACGGCTCTTCCCGATGTTGACAGTGCGAAAGTGGCCCGCCTGAGACTTCAGGTTTCCAACGGAACCTATCAGGTCGACGCCCAGAAGGTCGCGGACAAGATGATCGACCAGTCACTGCTCGACGACCTACTGTAGGACTTTACCGCAAACCCCCGGCCCGCCGGGGATCTGGGGATTTTTAATGAACGATCTGCTGCAGGAGTTCAGCCAGCTGCTCAACGAGGAGGGACTGCTTTACGGTGAGCTGCTGGCGGCGCTGGAATCCGAAAAGCAGTCCCTGCTGGAACTGGATCTCAAACGGCTCACGGGGGGACTGGAGATTAAAAAGGACCTTCTTTGCCGCCTGCGTCACCAGGAACGGCGGCGGGGTGAATTGCAGGCGGCCCTGGCCGCCCGCCTGGGGTTCCCGGCACACAACCTGACCATGAAACGCCTGGCCGCCTCGCTGCCGGGCCAGGAAGGGGAACGGCTGTCACGCCAGCGGACCTGGTTCAAGGCCATTGTCGGCCGGGTGCGCGCCCTTCAGCGCGGTAACCGCGAACTGGTGGCCCATGGCCTTGCCCTGACCCGCAGTTCCCTTCGATTCCTGGAGGAGAACCTGTCGGAGGGTTGCGTCTATCACGCCGGCGGCAGGATGCAGAGGACTATGGGGGCTGGCAGGCTGCTTTCGGGAAGCGTGTGACAACTAACCGCAGACCAGGAACGATTTGAAATGACGCAAGTAGATGCGGCGGCCATCGAAACCATCCGCAAGCTCCAGGAGAGCATCGACACACTCAACCTCAACGACAAGCAGGGCTGGGAGAGTCTGTGCGACCAGCTGGACGCGGTCAGGGCCCATTTCCGGGACCAGCCGGAGACACTTGCGGTGCTGGCCGATCTGTGCCACGAGGGGCTGGTGGCCATCTCGCACAAGTCCTTTGCCGACACGCTTTCGCTGGTGGATCCGGTCTATGAAGGCCTGCGGGCGATGGAATCTTTTCTGCAGCAGGAGGAAGGGGAGGCGGATACCCTACGGCGGGCCGCCGACGAGCTGGCCCGGCTGCTGGCAAGCGGGGGCGAGGCGCCTTCCATCGATGACATTGCCACCGAACTGATCCAGCTCGACTGCTGTGACGACGGGGAACTGCGGCATCTCTGCGAGCGCGTGCAGGCCCTGCAGGACGGCGAAGATCTGCCTTCGGCTGCGGTAAATGCCCTTCAGCAGGCCGGCCGCCGCCTTGAGGACCTGCTTGCCGAAGCCCCCGGGCAGCGCGACGGGGGAGTGCTGGAATCCGTCGGAGAGCTGATCGAGAAAGCCATGGACGCCATGGATACGGCGGAGCAAAATCCCGTTGACCAGGCGGAGGCGACGGCCGCCGCGCAGGAGCCTGCCGCAGTTTCGCCTTCGAAGACCCCGTCGACGGACCATCCCCCGGCTGAAGAGCCTTCGGATTACATGCCCGCCGACGCGGACTCGGAGCTGGTGGCGGAATTTGTCACCGAGGGCAGCGAACTGATCGCCAGTGCCGAGGACGCCCTGCTGCGCCTGGAGGTGGATCCCGAAGACACCGAGGCCGTGGGAACCGTTTTTCGGGCTTTTCACACCGTCAAGGGAACGGCCGCATTCATGGAGCTGGATTTGGTCTCGGAAATGGCCCACCACGCCGAGTCGCTGCTCAGCCGCGTGCGGGACGGCGAAATCCGCTACAGCGGCGGGTACGCCGATCTGGCGCTCAACGCCCTGGACATGATTAAAGACCTCATCCAGCGGGTGCAGGCCGCCCTTGGCGGAGCAGCGTTGCAGAAGCCGGAGGGCTACGACGAGCTGATGAGAATTCTGGCCGATCCCGAGGCGGCCGGTGTTTCTGAAGAAGACGAGCAGATCGAAGCGATGCGCGTGGGGGACATCCTGGTGGCCCAGGGCAAGGTGGGGCGCGAAGCGGCGGACGCCGCGGCCGAGTCAGGCGGGGAGCGTATAGGCATGGCCCTGGTCAAGTCCAAGGCCGCCACCGTGTCCGACGTCAGCCAGGCCCTGCGCACCCAGAAACGCATCGCCGGGCCGCACAAGTTCACCGATTCCTCGGTGCGCGTCAGTACCCGCCGCCTGGACAAGCTCATCGACATGGTGGGGGAGATGGTCATCGCGCACTCCATGGTGGCCCAGGACGAGGTGGTGATCCGCACCGGCAACCACGAGCTCCAGAAAAAGGTGGCCCACACCAGCAAGATCGTGCGCGAACTCCAGGATCTGAGCATGTCCATGCGCATGGTGCCCCTGAAGTCCACGTTCAACAAGATGGCCCGACTCGTCCGTGATCTGTCGCGCAAGGTCGGCAAGAAAGTGACCCTGGTCACCGAGGGCGAAGAGACCGAGATCGACCGCAATCTGGTGGACATCGTCAACGATCCGCTGGTCCACATGGTTCGCAACGCCGTGGACCACGGCATCGAGACGCCCGAAGAACGCGAGGCGGCGGGAAAACCGCCGGCCGGCAAGGTACAGTTGCTGGCCTACCACTCCGCCGGCAGCGTGGTGGTCGAAATCCGCGACGACGGCAAAGGTCTGGACCGCCAGAAGATCCTGGAAAAAGCCCGTGACCGCGGACTGGTGGAGGACGGAAGCATCATGACCGACCGGGAGGTGTTTAACCTGATTTTCGAACCCGGTTTTTCCACCGCCGAGACCGTGACCGACGTCTCGGGGCGCGGTGTAGGCATGGACGTGGTCAAGAAGAACATTGAATCACTGCGCGGGCAGGTGGAGATCCAGTCCGAACTGGGCAAGGGCTCCATTTTCAAGATGCGGCTGCCGCTGACCCTGGCAATCATTGACGGCATGGTGGTGCGGGTGGGCGAGGAGCGCTACATCATTCCCACGGTTTCCATCGTGCGTCTGGCCAAACCTGGTGCCGAAGCACTTTCGTCGGTCTTTAAGCAGGAGGAAATGCTGCTGCAGAACGGGCGGTTGATCCCGCTTTTCAGCCTGGCCGAGCTTTACGGCATCGAAACCCCGGCCCGCGAACCGGAGAACACCCTGGTGGTGGTCATCGAAGATGACGGACACCAGGCCGGGCTGGTCATCGACGAACTCATCGGCCGCCAGCAGGTGGTCATCAAGACCCTGGGCGAATCCATGAAGGACATCCCCGGCATTTCTGGTGGCGCCATTTTGCCCAACGGCCGGGTGGGGCTGATCATCGACGTGGGCGGCATTCTGCGCATGGCCACGGCCGCGGGTGCGGATGCGCGCGGCCCATCGACGGAAGAGGCCGTCTGCTATGGCTAGGCTGGCCGCCACCGGGAGTTCGGCCGCCGTTCAGCGGTTCATGACCCCGCCATCGGTCAACCTCACGGACCGCCAGTTCGATCGCATCAGCCGCATGGTCCAGGACCTCAGCGGCATTCATCTGCACGCCAAAAAAAAGACGCTCGTTCAGACCCGCCTGGCCAAACGCCTGCGGGTGTTGGGCATGGCCGGTTTCGAGGAATACCTGGCGTTGGTGGAGAGCCCCCGAGGCAGCCGGGAGCTGGGTGCCATGATCGACGTGCTGACCACCAACAAGACCAGTTTTTTTCGGGAAGAGACCCATTTCGACTTTTTGCGCAAAACCGTCGTGCCCGGGTTGACGAACACTCGTATCCGTTTCTGGATCGCGGCCTGCTCGTCGGGGCAGGAGGCGGTTTCGGCGGCCATCGTTCTGCGAGAGGCGCTTGCCGCACCAGATGCCCGGGACCTGCGTATCCTGGCTACGGACATATCGAGCCGCGTCCTGGAAAAGGCCAGCCGCGGCGTTTACACCGAGAACGAAATGGAGGGACTGGACACGGCCCGACGCGCCGCCTGGTTCAGTCCACTGGACGTGCGTGACGGTGTGCGCCGCTACCGCGTCAAGCCGCAGGTGGCCAACATGATCCACTACGCGCGGCTCAACCTGATGGAGCGGTGGCCCATGAAAGGCCCTTTTGACGTCATTTTCTGCCGCAACGTGATGATCTACTTCGAGCGGGCCACACAGCAGCGGCTGATCGACCGTTTCTGGCACTATCTGGGAACCGGCGGCTATCTTTTCGTGGGTCACTCCGAGGGCCTTTCCGGGATCACCCACCGCCTCAAGTACGTGTGCCCGGCGACCTACATGAAAGAATGATTCTTCGCCCCGCGCGGGAACGGGTATGGCGGGGTCGAGTGAAAGTACAGCCTATGAAACAGATCGTGGCAGTGGGGGACATGAAAGTCGGCAGGGATGGAGACATTCTGGTCACCCATGCCCTGGGCAGCTGCCTGGGGCTGGTGGTTTACGACCCCGTGGCCAAGGTAGGCGGGCTGCTGCACGCCATGCTGCCGCTTTCCCGGATCAATCTCCAGAAAGCCGAGTCGCATCCCTACATGTTCGTGGACAGGGGTGTTCCGCTGCTGTTCAAGGCCGTTTACCAGATGGGCGGCCAGAAGCAGCGTCTTATTGTCAAGGCCACCGGGTGCGGCAGCCCCCTGGGAAAGAACGCCATGTTCAAGATCGGCGAGCGCAATTACAAGGTCCTCAGAAAGCTGCTGGAGAAAAACAACGTTGCGCTGCACGCCGAGGACGTCGGCGGCACGGACAGCCGCACGGTCCACGTGGACTTGTCCAGCGGTAAAACCATTATCAGGATCAAGGAAAAGAGAAAAGAGCTGTGAAACGGCCAAGTGAAGAGGACATCATTTCCAGGATTGACGCTTTCCCCAACATTCCCTCGGCGGCGGCCAAAATCCTCTCGTTGCTTGACGATCCGGATACTTCCGCAGAGCAGATCGGTGAGATCCTGCGCTACGACCCGGGGCTGACCGCCAACCTGCTCAAACTGACCAACTCCTCCTACTTCGGGTTGCCCAGCAAGGTGGGGTCTGTCAACCAGGCGCTGGTCCTGCTGGGCTGGAAAAAGCTGGCCCAGTTGATTCTGTCGGCCTGCACCACCGCGGTGATGGCCAAGCCGGTGCCCGGCTACGACCTGCAGCCTGGTGAACTCTGGCGTCACTCCATCGCGGTATCGGTGGTGGCCGAAGGCCTGTCCAGGGAACTGGGCGTCACCGGTGTGGACGAGATTTTCACGGCCGCCCTGCTGCACGACGTGGGCAAGCTCGTGCTGGGCGATTTCATCCGGGACAACACCAGCAGCATCGATGACGAATCCCTGCGTGAGGTCTCCTTCGAGAAGGTCGAACAGCGTCTGTTCGGCATCGACCATGCCGAGATCGGCGCCCGCATCCTGAGCAACTGGTCGTTTCCGGAAACCATCATCACTGCCGTGCGTTGGCACCACGACCCCGATGCGGCCGACCCGCCCAACAACCTGATCGATGTCGTCCACATCGCCAACGTGTTGTGCCTCATGATCGGCATCGGCATCGGCCGGGAGGGGCTGCAGTACACGCCCTCCGAAGCCGCCACCCGGCGGCTGGGGCTCAAGGGCGAGCAACTGGAGATAGTGGCGGCCCAGGCGATGGGCTGGGTGGAAGAACTTTCCGAGAGCTTTTCGGTGCATTTCGAGGAGGAATTTTAAACGACTTTCCCGGTCTGCAAGGGGGAAATGCTGCCAGACGGAAGCCGAAAGAAGAAGGCTGCAAGCGCGTGCCCGGGAGGCCAAGAAGGCGATCCATTATGCGATTCGATCCCATAAAGGTGCTCACCGAGGAACTGTCCCGGCACCCCGACATCCGGATCGAGGGGTCGGCGGTGGACCTGTTTGTGGCCCGCGACAAGATCGTCACGCTCTCCCCCGAGGTGCTGGCCCTGGAAGACATCGCGGACACCGTCATCGAGCACCTCCAACAGGCCCGCCAGGCGGCCTGAGGTGCGCAAGGAGGACTCATGTCAACCCTTTCGTCGATACTCAACATCGGGCGCAGCGCCCTGCAGGCGCAGCAGAAGGCGATCACCGTCACCGGCAACAACATCGCCAATGTCAATACGCCCGGCTACACGCGCCAGCGGGCAGAACTGGCCAACAGCGAGGCCATCAACGATACGCCCGGACAGATGGGCGGTGGCGTCAAAGTGACGGAGGTGCGGCGTCTGTACGACCGTTTCATTACCGGCGAAATTCGCGGCGAAAATCAGGAAATGGGCGAGTGGGAGGCGCGCAAACAGGTTCAGGACCGGCTGGAAGTGGTGTTCAACGAGACAGATGACGACGGCCTGAATAAAACCATGAACGAATTCTGGAACGCCTGGCAGGACCTCGCCGAGAATCCGGGTGGAACCGTCGAGCGCGCCAACCTCGTGTCCCGGGCCGAGGACATGACCGACCGCTTCCGGAACATGGCCGACGATCTGGATTCCATCGCCTCCGAGGTCGAGGGCCGCATCGACCAGGCCGTATCGGACATCAACGAGACAGCCCAGGAGATCGCCCGGCTCAACAAAGACATCCGCAGGGCGGAAAACCTGGGCCAGACCCCCAATGACCTGAAGGACCAGCGCGATGAGGCCCTGAAGAAACTGTCCGGACTGGCGGATGTGAGCGTCTCGGAAAGCGGCTCGGTGATGAATGTCACCCTCGGTGGAGAGACGCTGGTGGACGGCGACACGGCCTGGGAGCTTTCCTATGACGGTACTGATTTCGCCGTCACCGACCCCGATTCCGGGACCACCACCCCCATTGCCCATGACGACATTACGTCCGGGACGCTGGGCGGTCTGCTGGCCATGAAAAACGATGTCATCCCCGACTACCGCGATCGTCTGGACGACATGGCCCGCACCGTGATCAACGAGGTTAACACGCAACATGCGGCCGGCAAGGGCCTGGACAACACCACCGGCGTTGACTTTTTCGATGCTGCCACGGCCACACCGGCGGCCGATATGCGTGTCAGCCAGAGCATCGTCGATGATCCGAGACTGATCGCCGCAGCGGGGGCCACCGAGAACCCGCCCGGCGGTGCAGCCAATGCCTGGGATATCGCCGATCTGGCCAACCAGCCGTTGATGAGCGGGGGCACGGAAACCTTTTCGGACTACTACACCGGTCTGGTGTCTGATGTGGGCAACGACACCCGGACTGCCGGCAGCCGCTACGACATGCAGCGTACCACCATGATGCAGCTGGAAGCCTATCGGGAGGAGGTTTCCGGGGTTTCGCTGGATGAGGAAATGGTCAATCTAGTACAGTTCCAGAACGCCTATGCCGCGGCTGCCAAACTGATCAGTGCCACCGATGAACTGCTCGATACGATCATCAACATGGTGTAGCCTAATCATCGCAGCGGGAAGAAATCATGAGAATCACCCAGAATATGATTACAGCGTCGTCCGTCAACCGCCTGGAGGCCAATCGCGAAAAATTCAACCGTTCCCAGCAGGTGTTGGCCACCGGCAAGCGCGTTTTGAAACCATCCGACGATCCGGCCGCGTCCAAATCCATTTTGCGCTTTCGAACGCGGGTGGCATCGGTTACCCAATACCGGGACAACATCGCCGCCGGACAGTCGCGCCTTGAATTGGCCGACGATTCTCTGGGGATGGTCGACAAACTGCTGCATCAGGCCAGGAGCATCGCCGTGGAATACCCCGCCGGTTACGATGACGACACGCGCCAGACCGCGGCCGACGCCGTCAGGGACATCTATGATCAAGTCAAAGACATGGCCAATATGCGCTACGGCGACCAGTATATTTTTGCCGGGCACCAGTCTGACAGTCCGCCCGCCAGTCGGGACGACGCTTACAACGCCACGTGGTCGGGAGACGACGGCGACGTGCGCACCGCTATCGGAGACGGTATCCAGACCAGCCTGAACGCCGGGGGGGAGAATCCTTTCCGGACCGATGATGGCACACTGGTTTTCGACACCCTGCGCAACATTATCGACGGACTGGAAGCCGGCGACCCGGACGCCGTGGCGGCCGAGGTGGACGCTCTGGACCGGTCCATCACGCAGGTGAGGGACGTGCAGGGGAAGTACGCGGCCACCTACGACCGTCTGCAGACCACCGATGTGCACTTGCACAGGGAGCTGATGAACGTGGAGACGCTGCTGGCCGACACCGAACAGGCTGATTTAAGCCAGGCGGCCGTGGAACTGCAACTGCAACAAATCGCCTACGAGTCGGCCCTGTCGGCGACGTCCAAAATCGTCCCCCAGACACTGCTCGATTTTCTGAAATGATCCTCCGCCAAATAGCGGGAAAACCAAACACCATGGCACGTCCAATAAAAAGCCGCCTCGGAACCCGGATCGCGTCACATCGTCCAATCCTGCGTCCAATCCTGCTGATGGCATTGGCCGTTCTGGTCGCGTTGTGTCTGCCCCCCGAAGCCGCCTGGAGCCTGACTGGCAAGCAGATCCTGAAGCTGCATCGGGCGGGCATCCGGGGCGACCTGCTGCAGACCATCATCCGCGAGAAAACCGTGGAAACCCGGGCGCTCTCCATCGACGAGCTCATCGCCCTGAAGAAAAGCGGGCTCAGCGATGCGCAGATCAAGGCGTTGGTAATCGAGAAATCTTTTGTCCGTAACCGGCAGCCGGAGCGTTACGGAGACGGCACCCGTGGTGTTGCGACCCTCAGTATCCGGGATATCGAACGCCTGAAGGCCCAGGGAGTCAGCGACGAGATCATCCGCGAACTGATCATCGCCAGCACGCGCAGCGCCGATGAAAAGGATCGGGAGCGGGCCTGGCGCATGCTCGACAATATGCGCCTGCATGTCTACTGACAGGGAGGAAATCAGAAATCCGAGAACTGGACCGGAACGAGGTCCACAATGCCTGCGTAGTCGTCCAGCGGAATGCCCAGCTTCCCCAGGCACCAGGCGATTTCGGTGGCGTGCGGTCCCCCCAGTTTGAAGCCTGCGTGAAAACTGGTCATAAGATGGTTGGCCAGGTGGACCAGGATGAGCAGCGACGAACTGCCCGTATGGGTGTCGATGCGGTGGTGAAACCCGATGGTGTCGGTCAGGGACTGCGGGAAAGACCATTTCTGGGCCAGCGTCAGTCCCACCTGGGCGTGGTCGGTGCCGAAGATTTCGCGTTCCACCGTCTGCAGGTCTGTCTTTCCGTCCAGCAGGCGCCGGTAAAAAAAAGGATAGGTGTCGCCGACGAACTGATCGAGTACCACTTTGCCGATGTCGTGCAGCAGACCGGCCGAGTAGGCTACGGCCGGCGCTGCCCTGCCGGTGTGGTGGGCGATGCGCTCGGCGGTGATGGCGGTCCCCAGGGAGTGGGAAAACAGGCCGCCCTTGCAGAGCGAATACCCCTGGACGTAACGGCTGAAGAAATCTTCGATGATGGACGAGATCACCAGTTTGACGAAGAGATCGCGCCCCAGCATGATGAGGGCATGATCGATGGTTTCGATCTTTCGGCCGCGGTTGTAAAAGCTCGAGTTGCACAGCTGCAGCGTCTTGGCAGCAATGACCTGCTCCTGGCGCACCATGTCGGCGATGGATTGCACTTCGTACTCTTCGTCCTCCAGGGAATTGAGGATTTCCAGGGCGATCTGCGGTATGGGCTGCAGGTTGTCGATGGCTCGCTGGATGTCGCGCTCGGTGGGAGGCTCGATGGTCTCTTGCGAGGCGAGGGGCTTCTCCACGGTGGGATCGATGGCCGTTTCCCAGCGCTGGGTGTCCAGGCTCAGGCGGCAGGTGAGGTAGCCGCTGGTCTCGGCCCTTTCGATGGGAATTCCGTGGCTGTCCAGGAAATCCCGTACGGCCGTCTCGGTGCGCCCGCCGGTGTTCAGCGAGAGGTCCATTTCGCCCAGGGGCCGCACCAGGGCGCCGCCGGCCACGCAGGCTCTCAGCCGGTTGCGCTTGGCGCCGGCCTCTAAAAGGTTCTGCAGGAAGAGGGGCATGGCCGTCGTGGCATACTTGGCCGGGTCCCCCATGGAATCTGCCGATACCGGCGCGGGCAGCAGCAGGTGGGCCAGGCCGCCCACGCCGCTCTCCGGGTCGTAGAGGGCGACACCCACGCATGTCGCCAGGTAGGCCTCCAGGATCATGGGTTGGTGGCTGACGACGTGGAAAGTCCCGGCATTCACGTGGTATCGCTGCAGCTTAAACATGAAATGTCCTTATTCGGAGTCTAATGCCTCTTTTTAATCGCCTCAGGATCGAAAGTCAATGGAGACCGAAAACCCTTTGCGAATCGACTGCCACCGCTGCCGACATTACTTCGTGACCTGGGACCGCAGGTTCCCCCACGGTTGCCGGGCCATGGGGTTTCGTTGCCGGGGAATGCCCGCGCAGCAGGTGGCAGCTGCCTCCGGAAGAGGCTGCCTCTCTTTCATCCGCAGGAGGCCGGGATGTAAAACGCCGCCGGGGCGCTGAGGCGCGGCAGCCCGGGCGGCAGGCCTGGAAACCGCTTCTGAAAACAACAATGGAGAAGACCAATGGCAGAAAACTGTGAAGGCTGTAAATACTGGCAGAAGAGCGGGGTGAGCGACAACGGCTTCGTGGGGGAGTGTCACCGAAAAGCACCGGCGCCGGAAGTCAGCAACGCCGCGTCAGACACCGTCATGCGATTTGCCGTGTGGCCGACCACCGCCAACGAGCACTGGTGCGGTGATTTCGTTGCGCGGCCGCTGGCCGATGACCTGGTTGCTGAAAAGCTGGCCATGATCGAAAAACTCGAAGCCCGGCGTCGAGAGCGCCACCCCTAAAGCCGCGGCGCCGAGTGGCCGATAACACGTTGTGACGGTTCACTTTTTTTCAGGCGACGACAGAGACGCGACCATGCAGAACAGCTTTAGGCGGCATCAGGTGCCCGACGGGTGCAAGGCGGTCATGGCAGAGGGATGTGCCGTGCTGATGCTGGAGGCCATGGCCGTGCCTGTGCTTTTGGTGGAGCCCGGCTTCGTCATCGGCTACGTTAACCGCGCCGCCGCGGAATCCATGGGCCGGCCGGCGGCCGAACTCATCGGCCAGCGCTGTTTTTCCTGCTGGGCACAGCGCCACGAGCCCTGCAGCCGGTGCGCGGCCGCCACGGCGTTTGAAAGCGGACAGTCCAGCCGGATGCGCCAGGTGACCCCCGACGGGCGTGTGTGGATGATGGAAGCCAGCCCTATCGTGGGCGATGACGGCAGCGTCCTGCAAGTGGTGGAAACCGCTTGGGAGATCACCGAAAGCGAAGTGCGCGCGGCCGAAATAGATCACCGCCGCAGGGAAATCGAAGCCCTGCTGGACAACCTGCCCGACCTGGCATGGCTCAAGGGGCCCGATGGCCGCTACCTGCTGGCCAACCAAACTTTTGCCGATGAATTCGGGATAGACAAAGACGAGATCCGTGGAAAAACAGACCAGGACATTTGGCCGGCTGCAATGGCGGAACACTTGCGCGGGCAGGATCTGGAAGTGCTCACCTCGGGACGGGTGGTGTCGTCGGAAACGTCGCTCACCGATTCCGGGGGGATTTCGGGTTGGATCGAAATCCTGGTCAGCCCGGTTTTCGGCGAGGCCGGCGAGATCATCGGGATTGCCGGCATGGCCCGCGACATCACGGCCCGCAAGCATGCCGAGGAGGAACGCAAACGGCTCAGGGCCGAAATCCAGCAGGCCCAGAAGATGGAGGCCATCGGCACCCTTGCCGGCGGCGTGGCCCACGACTTCAACAACCTGCTGATGGCCATCCAGGGAATGGTATCCTACCTGCTCTACGACCTGGATGTCTCCCATCCGCACTACAAGGGACTGATGCAGATCGAAAACCAG
>JAMOVG010000057.1 GCA_027061725.1 Desulfobacteraceae bacterium | reverse complement strand
CGCATGAACGTGATTTTACGAGGCCATGCGCACGGTCCGGCCGGTTTTTTCTTCCATCACGGCCGGGCGCGGTTCCAGGTCCGGACGCATGGTTTTGCGCATGCCGAACTCGGCCTGCTTGCCAATGTTCCACTGACGGACGGGCCGCAGGTAGCCCACCACCCGCGAGTACACCTCGGTGGCGCTGTCGCAGTGCGGGCAGCGCTCCTGCTGGCCCTTGAGATAGCCGTGGGATGGGCAGACGCTGAAGGTCGGAGTGATGGTGAAGTAGGGCAGGCGGAAACCGCCGGTGATTTTTTGCACCAGACGGCGCACGGTGGCGGTGTCCTCGACGTTTTCCCCCAGAAAAACGTGCAGCACAGTGCCCCCCGTGTAGCGCGTCTGCAGTTCATCCTGCAACGTGAGGGTCTCGAAGATGTCGTCGGTGTGATTGACCGGCAGCTGGGTGGAGTTGGTGTAAAAAGGCGCGGCCCCCTGGCGGTACTCTTCCTCGTTGGCGCAGATGATTTCCGGGTAGCGCTTCTTGTCCAGCATGGCCAGCCGGTAGGAGGTGCCTTCGGCCGGGGTGGCCTCCAAGTTGATCATGTCGCCGGTTTTTTCCTGGCGCGAAGCGATCATGTCGCGCAGGAAATCCATGGCCTCCACGGCGAAGGCCTGTCCCTCGGCGGTGGTGATGTCACTTCCCAGCAGGTTGAGGCAGGCCTCGTTCATGCCGATGATGCCAATGGTGGAGAAGTGGTTTTTCCAGTAGCGTCCGCCGCAGGCCTTGACGTTGCGCAGGTAAAAGCGCGAGTAAGGGTAAAGATTGGCGGCGGTGAACTTCTCCAGCACCTTGCGCTTGATCAGCAGGCTCTCGTGGGCCAGCAGGGCGCGCTCGCGCAGCAGGTCGTAGAACCGGTCGACGCTGTCGGCCTCGTGGGCGATGCGCGGCAGGTTGACGGTCACCACCCCGATGGATCCGGTGAGGGGGTTGGCGCCGAAAAGGCCGCCGCCGCGCTTGACCAGTTCGCGGTTGTCCAGCCGCAGCCGGCAGCACATGGAGCGGGCGTCTTCGGGCGACATGTCCGAGTTGACGAAATTGGAGAAATAGGGGATGCCGTACTTTCCGGCCATCTGCCAGATGCCCTCGTAGTTGGGGTTGTCCCAGTCGAAATCGGTGGTGATATTGTAGGTCGGGATGGGAAAGGTAAAAACCCGCCCGTTGGCGTCGCCGGTCATCATGACTTCGGCGAAGGCACGGTTGATCATGTCCATCTCGGCCTGGAAATCCCCGTAGCATTCATCCTGGGCCTCTCCGGCCACCACCACCGGACGGTTTTTCAGGGTGGCCGCCGGGCTCAGGTCCATGGTGATGTTGGTAAAGGGCGTCTGAAAGCCCACACGGGTGGGAATATTGATGTTAAAGACAAACTCCTGCAGGGACTGGCGTACTTCCTCGTAGGACAGGTTGTCAAAGCGTACGAAAGGCGCCAGCAGGGTGTCGAAATTGGAAATGGCCTGGGCGCCGGCCGCCTCGCCCTGCAGGGTGTAGAAAAAATTGACGATCTGGCCCAGGGCCGAGCGCAGGTGCCGCGGCGGGGCGCTGGCCACCTTGCCCTCGACGCCCTTGAAGCCCTGTTCGAGCAGGTCCAGCAGGTCCCAGCCCACGCAGTAAACCGACAGCAGGCTGAGGTCGTGGATGTGAAGCGCACCGCCGACGTGGGCCTCGCGGATTTCGGGCGGGTAGATGGAGTGGAGCCAGTACTCCGAGGTGACCTCTGACGAGATGTAGTTGTTGAGGCCCTGCAGGGAGTAGCACATGTTGCTGTTCTCGTTGATGCGCCAGTCCAGTTTCTGGATGTAGTGGTCCACCAGGTCGACGGAGGCCTTGGTGGTGATCTGGCGAATGCGGGCGTGCTGGTCGCGGTACAGGATATAGGCCTTGGCGGTCTGAACGAAAGGCGAGTCCAGCAGAACGCGTTCGACGATATCCTGAATTTCCTCGACCTCGGGCACCGGCCTCAGGCGCATCTCGTGTGCCAGGGTGAGTACCCGCAGGGTGAGTTTGCGGGCTTCGCGGGCCGTGAACTCCCCGGTGGCCTTTCCGGCTGCGGCGATGGCGGCGGTAATCTTGGCGGGCTCGAAGGGCACCACCCGGCCGTCGCGTTTCTTGATTTCTTCAAACATGGCTGACCTTCCTCGTCGGTACGGGTTGTGAGGCTTCTGGTTTAAAACGGCGCATGTACTCCCACCCCTCCGGCGGCGAGGCCGCGCGGAGGCCGGGATGATGTTGACATCGTATGTTCGGGATGTTGACAGTCCTGTAACTTCTTGGGGCAGGATGTCGCTTCATACCCAATATATGGGTGCTTGTCAAGAAAAAATAACTATATATTGTAGAAATTAGTGGGATTGCGAGTTTTCGCGAGATTGGACGCGATCACGGATGGAAGCCGACCCCGGGGGCAGTTTACGGAGCATATCGCGGGCGGTTTGACGCTGCGGTCCATGTTTGGCGGCACGCTCGAAGGCCTGCCGGGCCGTTTGCAGATCGCCCAGTCCCAGCCCGGCATACCCCAGCAGCAGCCAGGCCTGCCCGTTTCCGGGGGACCTGCGATTCAGCGTTTCCAGAGCCTCTTTGGCATCCCGGTAGCGGCGAAGTTCGATGAGCAGCCGGGCACGCAGCAGGTCAAGGCTGGTGTCAGCACAGAAGCGCCGGCCGGCCTCCAGCACGGCCAGCGCCTTTTCGGGGCGGTGGCGTCGCTGCCAGCTCAGCACAAGCCCCCGGAGGGTGCGGGCGTCCTTTTGCCGATCCCAGAGCCGGCGGTAGAAGCGTTCTGCAAGAAGGGGCACCTCCAGATGCATGCTCAATTCGGCGGCCAGGCGCAGATCGCCGGGTTTCGGCGGTGCGATGTAGCCGCTGATCATCAGGTCGGCCAGGGCGTCGGTATAGCGGCGCTGCCGCATGTCCAGGCGGGTCAGCATTTTCCACCACAGGGGATAGACCGGATCCCGGCGGACGAGCTCCTGTGCAAAGGCCAAGGCCTTGCGGAGTCGTCCGAGCAGAATGTACTGGCCCAGGCAGACCTCCTGCCAGCGCTTTTGCCGCTTGCCCCTGGTATTGGCGGCCAGGATTTCGATATGCGGCAGGGCCTGGCGAGGGCGCTTGAGGTGAAAAAGCACGTGCACCAGGAGTTCGCGCCACTCGATCTTGAACTGCCGTGGTTGGAGGGCCAGGAGTTTTTCCAGCAACCTGAGGGCGGAGCGGTTGTCCTTTGCAGACACCCAGGATACGGCCCCGTAGTAGAGCAGTTCGGGATTGGACGGATCGGAAGTTTCGAAGGCCTTTTCGAAGGCCTGCGCGGCTTCTTTGAACCGCCGGCTTTCGTAGCAGGCTTTGGCCAGGTTGACCCAGGCCGGGAAAAAATCGGGCCGGCTTTTGAGTGCATGGCGGTACGCGCTGATGGCCTCGTCCGGCTTGCCCAGAGACAGGTAGGCATTGGCCAGGGTGAAATCGACCATGTAGTGGAAGTAGCCCGCCGGGTCGCGCTGCCCGCGCCGAAGCCAGGCGGGTTTGCGGGCCCGAAAGGCCTCCAGCGCCTTGACGGCGCCGGCGGCATCGCCATTTTCCAGCAGGCGGTAGGCCCGCGTCAGCACCCGGTGGGCCGGTGGCGGCAGAGGGGCTTCGGCCGGCCGGGCCGCCCAGGCGTTCCGGGACGGCACCGTTGGCAGCAAAAGCAGCATGCAGAGCAGGATGCCGGCGGCGAGTCGTCTGGTCTTCATTTGAGTTTGAACTCCAGCGTACTCTGGGCCCAGGTGTCGACGGGGCGCCCCCCGACGGTGCCGGGCTTGAAGCGCCAGGAGGACACGGCCCGCAGTACAGCCCGGTCAAACACCCCGGGCGGGTGCGCTTCGACGATGGAAACGCGCTCCACCGTGCCCCGGCGTGTGACCAGGAATTTCACCTTGACCCAGCCCTGAATGCGCTTGTGGCGGGCCACCAGCGGGTAGACCGGCGGCACACGGGAGAGCGCCACCAGGGGGCCGTCGAGCTGTCCCTCGGAATAGTGGCCGCCAGGGGGCCGCGGTGTTTTCGCCGGGCTTTGCGACGGCAGGGCGGCGGGCGCCAACGGCACCGTCTGCAGGGCCAGCGTCGGCAGATCGGCCGGAAGCGGCGGCAGCTGGGGCCGCAGATCGGCCGCCGGGAGATGGGGGGTAAAGCGGGGCATGTCGACGGCCGGACGGGCCGCCGGCCGCGGGACGGTGTTTTTTTTCGGCTCCGGCGGCTCCTGCTCGGCAGGGGGCGGCGGCTTGACGGGCCGCAGGTGGACGATGTTCACGGGCCAGGCGGGGGATGCGGGCGGCATGTGTCCGGGAACCCGGCCGATGAGGCGCGGCATGAAGCCGAACAGCGAGAGGTTGAGCACCAGTGCGAGCAGGATCGAAATTGCCCACAGCATCCCGGTACGGCCCTGCTGCGCTGCCATGCGGAGACGCCCGGTGGCGACGGCGGTTCGGGCGGTGTTATTTACGGGTGATGCCATCAGCGGTACCTGCTCAAACACAAAACGGCTTCAGCGCCGCACGGGCTGCGCCGCCAGGGAAACGTTGGCCGCGCCGGCCAGACGGCAGGCGTCCATGACCTTCACGGCTGTGCCGGTGCTGCTCTTGCGGTCGGCCACCACCACCACGACACCCTCCGGATTTTCCGCCAAGGCGCGCTCCACGTTGAGCTGCAGCGTGGCCAGGTCCATCTGGCGGTTCTCCATGAAGATGCGGTTGTCGGCCGTGATGCCGATGAGGATGCTGGCGTTTTCCTTGCGCACGGCCGTGGCCGCGCGGGGGCGCTGGATGTCGACCCCCGACTCGCGCACGAAACTGGTGGTTACCAGGAAGAAGATCAGCAGGATGAACACCATGTCGATGAGCGGTGCCATGTTGACTTCCAGCTGGCGTTGACGGGCCCTTCGTGCGGCGGTGATGTTGAGCATCAGACGTACCTCTTCAGGTAGATCCCCAGCGAAGCCAGGCGGTGCTTGAGGTTGTCGGCCCGGCGGGAGAGGAAACCGTACATGTAGAGCCCCGGGATGGCCACCAGCAGGCCGGTTTGGGTGGTGATCAGCGCCTCGGAGATGCCGGCGGCCATGGCCTTGGGGTTGCCGGTGCCGAAAACGGAGATGATCGTAAAGGTGCGCATCATGCCGATGATGGTGCCCAGCAGGCCCAGCAAGGGCGCCACGCGCGCCAGCACGCCGATCATTGCCAGGTAGCGGTCCAGCGAAAGCGACAGGGTCATGACCGTTTCGTCCAGCGCGCGGCGGTCCTGGCGGCGCTCGCCGGTGCGGCGCGCCAGAAACTCGGTGACGAACATGGCGGTGATGCCGCGGTACTGTCGGAAGGGCGGCGGCTGCGCGCTGCGCACGAAGTGGCCGGCCTTTTCCCGGGGCATGTTGCGGCGATGCAGGCGCCGGAAAAAAAAGGCCCGGTTGATGATCAGCACCCACATGATCAGGGAAACGGCCAGCAGCGGCACCATGACGATGCCGCCGGTGTCCAGGTAGTCGCGGATCATCGCGAATTGTCGCCACAGAACGTTCATGCCGTATTGCGTCTCCCGCCGGACACCTGGTTCACGAACGCCACGGCGCGGGCTTCCATTTCGCCGATCAGTTTTTCCACCTTGCGCGACAGCAGGCTGTGGGCCAGCATGATGGGGATGGCCACCGCCAGGCCCAGCATGGTGGTGATCAGCGCCTCGGAGATGCCCCCGGACATGACGCGCGGGTTGCCGGTACCGAAGAAGGTGATGGCCTGGAACGTGTTGATCATGCCGGTCACGGTGCCCAGCAGCCCCAGCAGCGGGGCGATGGCGGCCAGCATTCCCAGGGTCGACAGGAAACGCTCGATGGAAGGGATTTCGTTCAGAATGGCTTCCTGGAGCACGTTTTCCAGGTCCTCGCGCGATGCGTCGTGAAATTCCAGGCCGGCGTTCAGCACCCGCGGCAGGGCCTTTGCGCGATAACGCTCGCACAGGCGGCGGCCGTCTTCCCAGCGGCCCTCGGAAGTGAGCTCCAGCAGGTGTGCCATGAAGCTGTCGCTGTTCAGTGACTTGCGCTGCAGGTTGACGAACCGCTCAATAATGATGGCCAACGCCAGTATGCCGATCAGCACAATGGGCCAGACGATGGGCCCCCCGCGGCGCAGCTGTTCGACCAGACGAGGCCGCTGGGTGTACTGGCGCAGCGCGGCGCCGCGGGAGATGTCGATCAGCACATCTTCGCTGCGGCCGTCCATGTACGCCTGCACTTTTTTGCGCCAGCGCTTTTCCGGCAGCCGCGAAAGTGCGAAAAAGCGGTGGCTCTTGTCGGAAAAAAGCAGGAAGCCGGTTTCCGACGGGTTGCGGTAAAAGGCCGTAAAGTTGCCCAGCAGCAGCAGCTCAGCACGACTCTGTCGACCGTCGCGGCTGATGAAAGGCCCGTTTTTCACCAGGCGCACCTCGCCGCTGTGGGCGATTTCGCCGGCCAGCAGTTGCTCCAGGCGGCGGATGTGGTCCATGGAGGGCAGGGTATTCTGGTCCGCCAGCTGCCGGGCAGACTCGTACCGTCCGGGCTCCAGCGCGGTCTGGTAACTCTGGGATACCAGTTTCAGGAGGTCCTGCGCAGCGGAGCGGAAAAAACCCTGCAGGTCGCGGTGGGCTTCCCGCGCCTGGGAAAGCTGCGGCCGAAGGGAATCCTGCTGCGCCTTAAGCTCCGCGAGCTGGGCGTTTAAAGTCTGGTTGCGTTTTTCCAGGGCCTGTTTGCGCCTGCGAAGCGCTTCGACGGCATTCGTGAGCGCCCTGCGGTCGGCAAAGATCTTCTTCCGGCTCAGGGCGGCTTCGTGGCGGGCGGCGGCCAGCTCGGCGGCGGCTTTCTCGGCCAGCGCGGCCCTTTTGCGGGCCGCCTCGCGCGTCGACACACGCATATCCTGGGCGTGGGCCCCGGCCGCCAGGACGAAAATCAGGACAACCACGAACAGAATCCTTCTCATGGCGCCGCGATCCTTCCCAGCGGAAGCGTGAGCAGTTCCACCGATCGCTGACGGGAGCCGATCTGGAAGGCCTTGACAACTTCCTCGGTATAGGCTTCCGGCAGTGCCTTCCAGGCGGATGCAGCCGGGTCCCAGGTTCCGGCGGACTTGTGGTCCAGGGTCAGGTAGAAGAGACCCAGCCGCCCCAGACGCAGCACCCGCACCATGACGGGCTGTCCCTCCAATGGGATCTGCCGGGTGCCCACGTCGACGCTGTTGCCGTAGCGGGCCTCCACCAGCAGGGCGTCGGTCAGTTCGCGGAACCGGACACCGATGCTCAGGTCTTCCTGCGCCAGCTTTTGTCCGATGCGCGCCACCCGCCGGCGGCGCTGGGGCATATCAAAGGGCAGGCTCTCATCAACGCCGGCTTTCAGGCGGCTCCACACCTGCTGCAGATAGGGGGAGAGCTTCTCCGAGACCTGCTGCAGGGAGAGGATTTCGCTGCGCATGTCGGCCACCGATCGGCGCGCGGCGTCGACGCGCTCCTGCAGGACCCGGTTTTCTTCGGAAAGCTGCCGGTTGGCTTCTTCCAGTTCCTGGTACTCGGCCTCGAGGCGGACGCGCTGTTCCTCCCACTGGTCCTCGGCCTGCTGGGTCCGGCGGCGGGTTTCGATAGCCGTGGTGACCTGCTGCTTGGCCTTTGCGGCGGTGTTGTCCGCCGAGCACACCGTTATCGGCGGAGCGATGGCTACTGCCACAAGGATGTAAAGCAATAGAAAGCGCATGGATTTTCCCGGATGGGCAATGGATTTTCACAAATTATCACACAAGCCGAAAGGCTTTCAAGACCGGAGGCTCAGTGCTGTCGCCAATTGCCAGTTCCCCCTTCTTTTATGATGGAAGCCATGACGGAAATCTATCCCGGTGCGTGCATGGATGGAACCGCATACCGAAAGGCCAATGCAGCAGGCATGCCGGCAGCTAGTTGCGATTGCCCGGCTTAAGGGACGACACGGGCGCAGGCCCCGTTTAGCAGGGCGTTGAGGGCCATGGACAGCACCGGCGGCCATTCGTCATCGAGCAGCAGCGGCTTTGCGGCAATGCCGCCGGCAACGGCAAGGCAGCGGCTGCGAAAATCCGAAAGCTCCCGCAGTCTCCCGGCCTGCTGGGCGTCACTGAGGGTGAAAGCGGTCTCGAGAAAAGCGGCGGTTTCGGGTGCCAGCAGTGCAAGCTGCAGTGCACGAGCGATGTCGTCGGTGGCCCCTTCACAGGCAGCGGCGCGGCCAAGACCGTACAGGTCGATGCGCCGCTCGCGAAGGCGCTGAAAAACATTGCGCGACACCGTCTGGCCGTTCTGGCGAAAGACGGCCTCCATCACCGCGTCGTGGACTGCCGTGGCGATGAGTTGTCCCCTGCGGGTGTGGCCGCCGGTGTTGTCGATGGTCACACCCGGTTCTGTGCTACGATGATGTTGTCGGTGCCGGTGGCCGCGAAGCGCCGCGGCTGGTAGCTGCTGCGAATGTCTTCGGTGATTGCCGGCACCAGCGATACCACCCGTGCCGGCACGTCCGGCATGCGGACGTGCCGGCCGGCGTCGTCGGTAAAGACCGCGCCCCGGAACGTTTCACCGCAGCAGAGCCCGGGCCCGGCGAGGCAGAAAAGCGCCAGCAGCAGGAGAAAAGCCGTGCTTCGGCCGGCGCGGTTTCGCTGCGCCATCAATACTTGGCCTTGAGTCCCACGATACCCGAGATGCCGGGCGTGGCGTAGCTCCAGGCTTCTTCGTAGTCTTCGTCGAAGAGGTTGTCCACGCGGCCGTACGCCTGGAGCCAGGGCAACACGTCCCAGGAAGCCGAGAGGTTGACGACGATGTAGGAATCCAGTTTTTCTACCGCATTGCCGTATACATCACGCGAAGAGGGGCTGGCGTAGCGCTCGTCGGCCCACAGAACGTCCAGATTGACCATGCCCTTTTCGAGGAAATAGTAGCGCCCGTTGAAAAAGACCTTGTTCTTGGGGCGCCGAATCAGCTCGTCGCCGTTGGGGTCCTCGGTGTCCGTGTAGGTGTAGTTGAGATTCAGCTGCAGGTTTTCCACCGGCGTGAGGTTCACGAAAACCTCGACCCCCTTGGTGGTGGTGTCTCCCGGCAGCTGGCTGTAATGCCAGGTGGCGAAGTCGTAGTCGATGCGGTCTTCGTATTTCATGTAGAAATAAGTGGCTCCGAAGCGCACGCGGTCGCCCCACAGCGGTTGCTCGAATCCGGCATCCCAGCCCCTGCTCTTTTCCTCGGAGAGATCAGGGTTGCCGTAAGGGGAGTACAGTTCAAAGAGCGACGGCGCCCGGAAGCCGGTGCCGTAGCTGCCCTTGAGAACGGTGCCGGTTTGCGGAATGGTAAAGGATGGTGCGATGCGGTAGGTGACCGCGTCGCCAAATTCTTCGTGCTTGTCGTAGCGCACGCCGCCGACGATGTCCAGCATGTCGCCGATAAACAATTGGTCCTGGCCCCACAGGCTGTAGATGTAGGCGTTTTCGCTGATGTCGGAGGAGTCGCTGTCCATCTCCTCCTTCCAGTAGCTGGTGCCCACGTAGAAGTAATTCCGGTTCTGATAATTGAAAGAACCCTGCCAGCCGACCTTGTGGGTTTTTCCACCGTAGTCCCAGTATTCATCGCCGGCGGCGTTGTAGCCCGTGCGATCGAGGATGGACCCGTCATAGGAAAGCCGCGAATCGACCACCTGGTCGAAAAAGCGGTTGTGGACATCGATCTTGTAGAGGGTCTGGCTGGTGTCGACGCGTTGCTGTTTGAGACCGAGCGGGTTGGGGGTTTCGGTCCAGGTCATCGGGTCGTAGTCCACCTGGTCCACGGCGAAGCCGCCGGTGGAATAGTAGTCATCCAGGTCGGTCTGCGAGTCGATATAGCGCACCACGCCGTTGATGTCGAAGTCCGGCGTAACGTCGTATCCGAACTTTCCCGAGACGGTCAGGTTCTTCCAGCTGTCCTTTTCCGAGGTGTTGCCGTCGTGCAGGATCCGGTCGTTGTTGTCGTCGGCGATGGAGTAGCCGTCCACGGAGGTGCCGGAAAAGGAGGCCGAAAAGTTGAAATTGCGGTAGGCGCCGCTGCCGCCGGCATATCCCTTCAGGGTGCCGTAAGAACCGCCTTCGACACCGGCGAACACCGAGGGGGTGCCGCTGCCTTTTTTGGTGATGATGTTGATCACGCCGGCCGTGGCGTTGCTGCCGTAAAGCACACTCATCGCGCCGCGCACCACCTCGATGCGCTCGATGTTGTCCACGTTGAGATTGCCGAGGTTGGCGCTGCGGTTGGGAGAGGACGGGTCGTTGAGCATGATGCCGTCCACCAGCACCAGGGTGTTTTTGGAGTCGGCGCCGCGGATGAAAACCGAAGACTGGGTGCCGGGACCGCCGTTGGTGACCACGTCCAGGCCGGGAACGCCCTTGAGAACCTGGGGCAGCATCATCTGTTTCTTGGCGGCGATATCGGCCGAAGTGATCACCGAGGCCGAGTTGCCGCCGATCTTGTCCAGCGTGGCGGCGCTGCCGGTGGCCGTCACGATGACTTTGCCGGTCTGCACCGGAGTCTGCTCCTGGGCCGATACGCCCAGTGCGGGGATCAATAACAGGCAGAGTACCCAGAGACAGCGGATCTTTTTCATGCTTCTTTCCTCCTTGCCATGAAATGAATGTGTCCCCGGTCCGGCGCCACAAAAAACCCCGGACCGATTCTCTTCGATCCAGGGATTTCCCGTTTTGATCCACAGGATTGGAAGGCGTTTCCGTCCACGAAAAGCCCTCCACCCTTCAGGCAGGTCTTCTGACTCGCGGATCATCCTACTCTCTGAACCTTCCCATTGCACCAGGTCAACAGTGGTAAACTCAGATTTCGTCCCCGGTTACAGCGGCGGGCCCGTCCCCGATTTTCACGGGGTTCCCTATTAAGCCATGATGGCACCTGAACGGTCTATGTCATTACATCAACTATTGAAAAAACAGCCGCCTGTCAAGATGATTTGTTGCGTCTACGGATCGGCCGGGGGCGCCCCCGGCGCTTGTTTCCGGAAACGCCGCGGCACCGGCGTGATGCGCAGGTACCCCCCCAGGGGACTCTCGGTCACCAGCACGGGGCATCCATAAGCTTTTTCCAGCCGCTGGTGGTGCAGCACTTCGCAGGGCGGTCCAATCCCCAGAATTCCGCCGTCCTTGAGCAGCAGCAGGCGGTCGGCGTACATGGCGGCCAGGTTGACGTCGTGAGAGATCATTACCACGGTGATGTTTTTTTCCTGTTTGAGCCGTTCCATGAGGTCCATGACGGCCACCTGGTGGGCCAGATCGAGGGCCGCCGTGGGTTCGTCCAGCAGAACGATCTGCGGCTGCTGGCAGATGGCCCGGGCGATCAGCACGCGCTGCTGCTCCCCGCCGCTGAGCTGATCCATGCGCCGGTCGGCCAGCGGCAGCACGTTGGTGTAGCGCATGGCATTTTCCGCCAGGCGGTGATCCTCTTCAGTCTCCAGTCCCAGCATGCCCAGGTGCGGCGAGCGGCCCATAAGCACGAGGTCCCTTACGCTCATGGGAAAATCCAGGCGCGTCAGCTGCGGAAGGTAGGCCATGCGACAGGCCAGCTGGCGCCGCGAATAGCCGCGGATGTTCTTTCCCAAAATAAAAACGTTACCCCGCTGGGGGCGCAGGTGACCGGCCAGGATTTTCATCAGCGTGGTCTTGCCGGAGCCGTTGGGCCCCAGGATGATAAAAAAGGCGCCCGAGCCGATGGCAAAAGACAGGTCCTGCAGAACCGGGGAGCGGCCGTACCGATAGGCCAGCTTGCGCACTTCCACGGCCGGCTTCATCGCTCGGTCCTCTTGAGCAGGTAGATGAAAAGCGGCGCGCCGATGAGCGCCGTGACCACGCCGGCGGGCATCTCCCCGTGGCTGGGCAGGGTGCGCGCCAGGATGTCGCACAGCACCATGTAGGCGCCGCCGCCCAGCAGACAGGCGGGCACCAGCAGGCGGTGATCAGCGCCCAGCAGCAGCCGGAAGAGGTGGGGGATCACCAGGCCCACGAAACCCACCAGACCGCAGTGGCTGACCGTGGCGCTGACCATCAGCGAAGTCACCACCAGCAGCAGGGATACGATGATGCGGACGTCGAAGCCCATGCTCTGGGCCATCTCCTGGCCGAGCAGCAGCACGTTCATGGCGTGGGCAAGGTAGAAAATGAACAGGAAACAGGGCAGCACCGTGATACCCAGGATGGTCACCTGGTGCATGTCCGCCAGGGAAAGGTCGCCCATCATCCAGAAGATGATGTTGTGCAGGCGGCTGTCTTGGGTGATCGATATCAAAAACATAATGACCGCACCACAGAAGGCGTTGACCATCACGCCCGAGAGCAGCAGACGGTTGTTCTGGACCATGGAGCGGGTGCCGGCGATGAGCATCAGCACCAGCAGGGTGGCCATGCTGCCGGCGAACGAGGTAAGGCTGACCCCGGGAAAGCGCGAGAGGCCCAGCAGGATGCCGCTGATGGCGCCGATGGCGGCGCCCCCGGAAATGCCCAGGATGTAAGGTTCGGCCAGCGGGTTTCGCAAAATGGCCTGGAAGACCAGCCCCCCCAGCGAGAGGGTGGCGCCGATGAGGGCCGCCAGCAGCGCCCTGGGAAAGCGGATCTGCCAGATGATGGTGCCCAGGGTCGGGTCGTCGGAAAGCCCCCCGGCCAGGCTGCGGGCCACGGCCCGCAGGTCGACGCCGGTGGACCCGATGGACATGCCCAGATAAACGGCGGCCAGCAGAACCACCAGCAAGGGTATGGAGAGCAGCAGCATGCGCCGCACGATGACGGGACGGCCGAGGCTCATGGCGGGTTTCCGAAAAGTTCGGGATGAATGATGCGGGCCATGGCCTCGAGGCCGTCGACGAGGCGCGGCGAGGGACGGTCCACCAGGTTGGAGTCCACCAGGTGGATGCGTCCGTTGCGCACCGCCGGTATGGATTTCCAGCGCAGCCAGCGCGCCTTGACGCTTTCGAAGCGGACTCCCCGCGCCATGGAGGTGATGATGATGATGTCCGGCTTTAGGCGGATGACCTCCTCCTCGGTGTAACGCGGGTAGTTCACCGGGCCGGCAGCGATATTGACGCCGCCGGAGAGTTGGATCAGCTCGTTGATAAACGTGTGCGTGCCGGCCGAGACGATGGGAGAGATGCCGATCTGGAAAAAGACGCGCGGCCGCGAGCGGGAGGCCGCAATGCGCGCTTTCACCGCCTGGACCCGTGCGTGCATGGCGGCCGTCAGCCGTTGGGCCTGCTCCTGTGAATCCAGCAGGGAGCCGATCTCGTCGACGGTCTCCATGACGCGCTCCAGGTCGGTGGGGTTGACGGCGTAGACCGGGATGCCCAGCGATTCGAGCCTTCGGACCAGCGCGATGGGGTTGCCGTCACGGATGCCGATGCACAGGTCCGGTTTCAGGGAGACGATTTTTTCGATGTCCAGCTGCACGTAGGAACCGACCTTGGGGAGCTTGCGGGCGGCGGGCGGGTAATCGCTGAAAAGGGTCACCCCCACCAGGCGATGCTCCTGGTGCAGGCTGAAGATGATTTCGGTGATGCTGGGAGCCAGGGCGATGACGCGCTCCGGGTGGTCGGCGATCTGCATACGGCGCCCCAGTTGGTCCACCACCTGGCGTGCCCCGAGCAGGGCGGGCCACAGCAGCCAGGAGAGGCATAGCGAAAGCAGGAAAATGTGACCGGCAGGGCTGTATTTTCTCAAGGTCTTCGTCGTTTCACGGGTGGATCATTGTGGCTGTCGTCTTTTACCGTCGCAAACCGGTTTTGCCTTCAAATGGCCGGTTGCCAGACTGGCACGCCGCAGTCCGTTTGTAAATGCCTTTTGGCGCCCCCGTCCGAACAGAAACCGCGGGCGCGCCAAATGTCCCGGGGCGGGTTTAAAAAGGCCGTGTCTACCTCGCGGCCCGGAGGCGTGTGGAAAACGCCTCGCGCTGATGTTTCCCATGGTAACCCCGATAACGGTGAGCGGCACGGCGGCGAACAGCGTGTCGGGCCACTAGGTTTTCCCTCCTGATCCCTTGCCGGAGAACCGAAGGCGGCCGCAGGAAAAACCGGAAGGCCCGCCCGGCGATCCGGGGTTCCCTGCAGGCTGGCGGGCTCGGTGAAAGTTGCGGCGGCGTGGAAGGAGGAAAACGGAAGCCGATTGCAGCCGTCATGTCGGCGCCTCCATGGGGTCTTCAGATCGCCTTTTCCCGGTGTCGGACCCCAAAAGGCGCCATCGGATCCCATGGAGGCTCTATAGTCGGTTTTAGGCCGTTTTGTCAAAGTCCGGCGGCCGGGGCCCAACGCCGGCCCTGGCCACCGCATCGGAAAGCCCGGATCCGCATCACTTGAGCGAAATGCCGGCATCGCGGGCCGCATCCCGGATGTGGTCGACAAAAATTTCGGCAAAGGCGTCGTTGGCTCCCAGTCCTTCGAGAACCGGGATGACTTCGTAGCCGGCCTTGGTCAGGATGTTCTTCCAGGAGTCTTCGTCGTCCCCGGCCATGTCGTTGGTGGCGTGATCGCCGGCCACGATCATGAAGGGTTTGAGCACGATCTTGCCTCCCTGCTGGTGAGACAGGTAGCGAACGACGTCTTCAATCCGCGGGAAACCTTCCACCGAACCGATGTAGGTGATCACATCGGGATACATCTCACGCATCTTGGCGGCCGCTTCGACATAAATTCCGGTGGACCAGTATTCGTTGCCGTGGCCCATGTACACCAGCAGGGCATTGTTCTTTTTGGCCAGTTCCACGTCCCCCTTCAGGGTTTTGAGCGCTTTTTCCATGTCTTCATGGTAATCGTACCTGTCCCCGTGGCCGCCCAAAGCGGGACGTCCCATGACCACATGGTCGAAGGGAAGCCATTTTTTCTTGGTGGTTTTGATGGAGGCAAAGGCGTTGACGTAGGACTGCAGGTCCTGCGCCTGCTCCATAAAATAAATATGCGTAGGCTGCACGATGATGTCGCGGTAGCCCTCCTCGCGCAGGTCTCCGATGGTGGCGATGATGTTTTTTACGTAGAGCACCTCCTCGGGGATACCCATTTTACGCCATTTTTCGGGCTCGGCCTGACGCTTCTTCCACACCGAGCGGATGAT
>JAMOVG010000056.1 GCA_027061725.1 Desulfobacteraceae bacterium | reverse complement strand
ATCCCCGGGAAAGCCGGGTGCGCGTTTACTACAACCCCCGTCGTCTGGAATACGCCGCCCTGGAAGCCGGGCCGGGTGTCCGTGCCTGGCTGCTGCTGGTGTGCTTCCTGCTGGCGGCCGCCGCCTGCGGCGCCTACATCACCGCCAGGATGTGACGATCGCGGGGAAACGCTCCCTTGCCCGCAGTTCAGATCCGTTCTTTTCGCCCAATCCACGCGTAGCGCAGCAGCTCACCGGTCCCCATCCCAGGACGATAGCGCTTCCCCGCCAGAAACAGGGTTTTCACTTCGAGCGACCGCAGTTGCGCAGGCGCCAGGGAAAACGGGTTGCGGTCGAGCATCACCATGTCGGCCACCTTGCCCGCCTCCAGGCTGCCCCGCTCTTTTTCGTCGAAGCTGCCCCGGGCCACCTCCCAGGTGAACATCCGCAGGGACTCGAAGACCGTCAGCGACTGCTCCGGGTCATAGGGGTGGTTGCAGGCGCCGTAGATGCCCTCTACGGGGTCGGGGTCGATCACGGGGGCGTCGGAGCCGCCGCTGACGTGAATGCCCATGTCCAGCATGGTGCGAAGGGGCGACCCTTTACGGATACGGTCTCCCAGGATGTGCGCCAGGTACGCGACCGGCTCCTGGGGGCTGACCAGGAAACCGGGCTGCAGGGTGACGGCGATACCCAACTCGGCGATCTTTTCCAGATCCCGCGGGGTGATCAGGCTGGCGTGGATGACGGTGTGGCGGTGATCAGAGCGCGGAAAGTCCGCCAGCGCCGCTGCGATGGCCCGCACAGCGCGCGAAACGGCGGCGTCGCCGATGGCATGCATGGCGATCTGGAGGCCGGCGCGATTGGCTTTTTTGGCGAAATCCACGAGTTCGGCCTCGGTCTGGAAGAAGATGCCGCGGTTGTGCGGCTCGTGGCGGTAAGGCTGGTGCAGGGCGGCGTCGCAGGCCCCGAAGCAGCCGTCCACGGCCGTGGCAAAGCACCCGCCCACACGCGGCAGTTTGCGGCGCAGCACCTTTCCCACGTCCATGGTCTGGAAGAACAGGCGGGTCTGAAAGCCGTTTTTCCTCGCCTGGGCACGGGCGGCCGTAGCCGCCAGGGTCACGTCCAGGTCGCGGGGAAAACCCACCCCCTCGACGGCGTGCATCATGCCCACGCCCCGGGCGGCCAGCCGGTCGAAGCCCCCGGCGATGCTGCGCACCAGATCCAGCGGTGACACCAGCGAAGTGGCATGGTCCATCCCGGCCAGGTAGGCCTCGTGGAACAGGTGGCCGTTGCGGGCGTCGAATCCGCTCAGGCCGCGCACCGCGGCGGGAAAACGGTCCATCATCTTCGAATTGCAGACCGCCGAGTGCCCGTCGTAGCAGATGAGAATCAGCGGGGTATGAGGCCAGGCCCGGTCCAGTTCGTCCCGGGTGATCAGACGCTTTTCGGCCACGGAGTGCCGGGAGACCCCGAAGGCCACGATGGCACGCGCCTTTCTTCTTCGGGCGGCCTGTTGGCGCACGATGTCCTGGATCTCGCCGATGGTGCGGGCCGCCCGGACATCGAAGAAAGCCACCGCGATAAGGGCCCAGTTGGAAAAGTGGATGTGGCCGTCGCCGAAAGCGGGCAGCAGCACGCGGTGCCCCAGTTCGAGGACATCCGTGCACGCACCGTACCGCGGCGGCAGTTCATCGCCGACGTAAGCGATCCGCCCCCGGTCCTCCACCAGGTAGTCATAGACGTGGTTTTCGCTGTCCAGGGAAAGAATCTTCCCGTGGTAGATGCGCATGCCCCTCCCCCACTGCCCTTTTGTAAAGCGGCTTCAAAAAAAATAGATGTTGAAACGATTTCAACACGGAGAGGCTGCCTTGTCAACTAAAGCGAGCGGATCTCCTGGCGCATGAACACCGTGTAGGAAATGGCAAAGCAGATCACGGTGATGGCGATCAGAAAGACCATATAGGGCCACACGATGAGGACGCTCTGGCCCAGCGGCAGGGGGCCGGAGAAGCGCGCCATGGAGAGCTGCTCCAGGGCGCCCATCTGCAGCAGCTTGCGCGTGGTGCGGCGCATGGGGTCGATGATGGTGGCCGTGGAGTCGTTGTAGAGCTCGATGGGCGAGGCCAGGGTGATGGCGTTCTGGATCTGCACGCTCTTGATCAGCGCCTCGGGATTGTTCTTGCCGGCGTCGGGAACCAGGGCACCTGCCACGGCGCCGGCGCCGATGGAGATGAAGAAGGTGAAAAAGATCCAGATGGACAGCGCCGCCAGGGCCGAGGTGGACACGCTGCGAAAGAGAATGGAGAACAGGATGGCCACCCCCAGCCACAGCGAGACGTAAATGATGCTGATCACCAGGTAAATGAAGATGCGCAGCACCTCTTCGACGCCCGGCACTACGCCCAGGATCATGAGGCCGAAGGCCGATATGACCAGCACGATGGAAACCAGGATCAGGGCAATGACGATCACGCCGGCCGTGAACTTGGCGTTGATGACGGCGTCGCGGTAAATGGGCTGCGAAAGCAGCTTGCTCAGAGTGCCCTCGTTGCGTTCGCGGTTGATGGTGTCGAAGCCCAGGATCAGCCCGATGAGCGGGCCGAAAAAGGCCACGAACTGCACCAGCGAAAAGCCCACGCCCGAGGCGGTGAAGAGCAGCAGGAAGATGAACTTGGGTCGGGCGGTGCCCTCCAGTTCGCGGCTCACGTTGATGCCCACCATATACGCCGTGATGAGGCTCACCATGGCGATCAGGGCGAAGAGGATCAGGAAACGGTAGCTGCTGAAGTGATCGGCCAGCTCTTTTTTCAATATGGCGCGAAACCCGCTCATCGGTCAGGACTCCTTGAAGTACTTCATATAGATTTCTTCCAGGCTGTACTGCTCCTGGCCCACCCCCAGCTTTTCCGCGGCCAGTTTCTCCATGGTGCCCTCGGCCACCATGCGGCCGTGGATCATGATGCCCAGGCGATGGCAGATTCGCTGGGCCTGGTGCAGCAGGTGCGACGAGAGCATGACCGTCATGTTGCGGCGTGTGCACAGGTCGCGAATGAGATCCATCATGCGGCCGGTGGCCTCGGGGTCCAACCCCAGGGTGGGCTCGTCGAGGAAGGCGATTTTCGGCGCCTTGACCAGGATCTCGGCGAACCCCAGGCGCTGGCGCATGCCCCGCGAATAGGCGCCCACTTTCTTCTCCGCCTCGGCGGTCAGCCCGACCTCCTCCAGGGCCTCTTCGATGCGCTTGTCGGCCTCATCGCCGGTGATACCGTTCAGGTCGGCGATAAACTGCAGGGACTGGCGTCCGGTCAGGTCACGGTAAAAGCCCATGTTCTCCTGCAGGTAGCCGATCTCGCGCTTGACCCGGATCGGCTCCCGGGCCGGGTCCATGCCCAGCACGCGTACCGTTCCGCCGGACGGTTCGGTCAGCCCCAGCATCATCAGCAGGGTGGTGGTCTTGCCGGCGCCGTTGGGCCCCAGGAAACCGAAGATTTCGCCCTCGCGGATGCGGAAAGTGAGGTGGTCCACGGCCGGGCGGCCGTTGTAGTTTTTGGTCAGGTCACGGGCCTCGATGACAATGTTCGGTTCCATATCAGCGCCTTCCCAGTTTGCGGAACAGGAACGTGAGCCCGCCGATGACCAGCACGATGATGCCGATGCCGATCCAGCCCCAGGCCGACGAGGCCTTGACCGAAACGCGAAACTCCAGGGTCTTGTTGGCCTTTTCGCCCTCCACGC
>JAMOVG010000055.1 GCA_027061725.1 Desulfobacteraceae bacterium | reverse complement strand
TACGTCCGGGAGGGCGACCGTGTGCGGCCCGGCATGCCCGTGGCGCAGCTCGACAGCCGCGTGCTGCAGGCCGAGCTCAGGGCCGCCCGTAAGATCATGGGGTTCCACGGCAAGATCGATTCGGCACAGGCGCTGCTGGACCTGCGCGAAAAGCACTTGCAGAGCCTGGAGGCCCTCATGAAGAGCGGCAGCGCCCGGAAACGCGAGGTCGAGCGCGCCCGCACCGAGGTGGCAATGGCGCGTGCCGGGCTGCTGATGGCCCGTGAGGAGAAGCAGCTTGGCCGTCTGGAGTACGAAAAGATCCTGGCACGCATCGAGGAGCGTCGCATCCGCAGCCCCATCGACGGTGTGGTGGTACGCATTTACAAGCGGCGTGCCGAACTGGTGGGCGGCGCCCCGGGCGATCCCCTCCTGACCATCGTGCAGCTTGACCCGCTCAAGGCCGTTTTTCACCTGAGCCCCGGGGATTCCGCCGGGCTGCACGCCGGGCAGGCGGTGTCCCTTGAGGCGGCGGGCCGCACGGCGCCCCTTCCGGGGGTGATCGAGTTCGTATCGCCGGTCATCGAGCCCGAAAGCGGCACCGTACGGGTGACGATCCGGGTCCCCAATCCGAAAGGTGCCATCCAGGCCGGGACACGCTGCGTCCTGGACAGCGGTCAGCCGGAAACGGCCGTTGACCGTCAACCCCCACAACGCGAAGGAATGCTCCCATGAACAGCCAGTCCAAAGATGCCGAAAGCACGCGCCAGGTCAAGGTGCGTTATGCCGAGACCTCGGCGCTGTATGCCTCCCAGGTACTCGTGAATGCCAGCGGGGAGGACATCATTCTCAATTTTTCGTCGGGTTACATGAGCGACCCCTCATCGGGACAGACCCTGCTGCCGGTACACACCCGCATTGCCATGACAGCCGCCGGTGCCCGCCGTCTGCATGCCCTGCTGGAACAGGTGCTCAAGGGGCCGGCCTCCCCCGAGTCACCCGCCGGCGACAACGTCCCCGAACAGGCCCGGGCCCGTTTTCCAAAGGCACCCGGCAGTGACCGGTAGCGTGGAAGCCGCGGTGTGACCCGTTCCACCCCCCAGACAGCGGCCGCCGAAACGGTACGCCTACCCCCGCCGAACCTCGCAGAGCTTCACCGGCGCATGGCCCGGATAGCCCGCAGGCCCCCGGACCAGACCGGCAGCCTGCGCGCGTTCCTGGAACTGACCGCCGGCCTGGTCAACGCCGGTGCAGCGGTGCTGTTCTCCGCCGACAGGCCGGCGCCCCGCGAGCGCGAGGGCATTTACTCCCGCCAGGCACTGGCCTGGTCCGCGGATCTGAAGGCTGAACTGCGGGCCTGTGCCGCCGAGGCCATGGCGCGCAACACGTCCGGCGTAACGCGCCTGGCGCGGTTTCCCCAGGCGGCGGCCATCGCGGCGCCGCTGGGAGATGCCGAGGAGGCCAAGGGTTGCCTGTGCGTGGTGGTGCTCATTGCCGACCAGGCGGTGGAGCCTTTTCTGGCCATCGTGCAGCTTCTGGGCGCCTACCTGAGCCTATGGGCCGCCAGCCGGGGGGAATCGGCATCGGCCGGCCGGCCGGATCTGGCCGAGCGGCTGGCCGGCATCATGGCCCGCGTGGCAGCCCTGGACGACCGGCGTCAGGCGGAGTTCACGCTGGTCAACGAACTCAAAACGGCTTTGGGCTGCGACACGGTCCTGCTGGCCACCGCCGGCCGGCAGCGGCGGCTGCGCCTGGCGGCCGTGTCGGACCTGACCGCGGTGGACGACCGCGCCGAATATGCCGCCGCGGCGCGCGGCGTGTTCGACGAGTGCGCCTTGCAGCGGAAGGTGCTGTGCTGGCCGCGGAAGTGGATCCCGGAGAGCATTTCGTCGCCCATCTGCGGCCGGCTGACCGGCATTCTGAACGCCGCATCGGGCGTTTGCCTGCCCCTGGTGGACGCCGCGCAAAGGCTGCAGGGGGCCTGCATGCTGGCCTGGTTCCGGGAGCCGGATGAAAGTGTCCGGCAGTCGCGCACCCTGGAGACCCTCGCCGGGATCGTGGCCGGTACGCTGGCGGCGCTGGCGCGCGGCCCCGGTCGCAGGTGGAAGGCCGCCGGCCGGTCCGCCGGCAGACGCAGGCGCTTGACCGCCGCGGTCCTGGCGCTGGCACTGGCCGCCGCCGCGCTGGTGCCGGTCACCTACCGCGTCAAGGGGCCCTGCAGCGTGACCCCTGTGGTCACCCGGGTGGTCAGCGCCCCGTTCGACGGTATCCTGCAGACCATCCTGCGGGAACCCGGCACGCTGGTAAGTCGGGGAGAGGTGCTGGCGCGCATGGACGGCCGGGTGATCGAACTGGAGTTGGGGACCCTGGCGGCTGAACTGCAGAAGGCAGGCAAGATGCGGGACGTGCAGCTGGCCTCCGGCAATACGGCGGCCGCCCAGATCGCCGTGCTGGAGAGCCGGCGCCTGGAGCAGAAGATCAAGCTCATGCAGCGGCGCCGCGAGCAGTTGGACATCGTCTCGCCCATTGACGGGGTCGTGCTGACCGGCCGCCTGGCCCACGTGGCCGGCAGCCCGGTGCGCAAGGGACAGTTCCTTTTCGAGGTATCGCCGCTGAAGAACATGCGGGTGGAGGTGGCCATCGACCAGCAGGACATCAGCTACGTGCGGCCGGGCATGCCGGTGCAGGTGACTTTCGACGCCTACCCGCGCCGGCGCTGGCAGGGCGTCGTGCAGAACATCCTGCCGCGCTCCGAGATTCGCGACGGGCGCAGTGTGTTCGTGGGACAGGTCACCTTCGCCAACGACGACGGCCGCCTGCGGCCCGGCATGCGGGGCCGGGCCGCCATCGCCACCCGCCCGCGCCCCCTGGCCTGGATTTATTTTCACCGGCCGTGGTACGCCCTGCTGGGCGTCCTGGCCTTCTGAGAGCGGGGACCCTCATGGCGCAGAGGCCGAAAGTGAGACGGGATTTGCGTTTCAGCGTACGACCCGGGAGCCGGGGGCCGGTGTACGTCGTTGAAGACCCGGCCCGGCACCGCTTCTTTCGCATCGGCGGCCGCGAGTACGTTTTCATCACCCACTTGGACGGCAGCCGCTCCCTGGAACAGGCCCTGGCAGACAGTCGTACCGTGCTGGGGGAAGAGGCCCTGAGCGCCGAGGAGGCCGGGCGCATCGTCGACTGGCTGGCGGCCGGTCAGCTGCTGAGCCATGTGGACAGCGCGCCCCTGGCCCGCAGCCTGGCCATGGAGCGCCGCCAGGAGCAGCGCCGGCACCTGCAGCGGCTTAACCTGATCACTTTTCGCCTGCCGCTGCTCAACCCCGCGGCCCTCATTGACCGGCTGTATCCCTGGCTGCGCTGGGTGACCGGCGCCCCTTTCTTTCTGCTGTGGTGCCTGACTCTGGTCGTGGCCGCCTGGGAGCTGGGGTCGGGCTGGCAGCAGTTCGTCCACCAGACCCAGGGGTTGCTGGCCCCGGCCAACCTCCTGTGGCTGTGGAGCTGCTGGTTTGCCCTCAAGATCGTCCACGAGCTTTCCCACGCCCTGGTGTGCCGCCGCTACGGCGGCCGGGTCTACGAGGCGGGGATCCTCTTCATCGTTTTCATCCCCCTGACCTACGTAGACGCCACCGCCTCATGGAAATTCGCCTCCCGCTGGCAGCGTGCCCACGTGGCCGCGGCCGGCATCTACACGGACCTGCTGGCGGCTGCTCTGGCGGTGCTCTGCTGGGCCCGTTTTCCCGATGGCGTTGTCGGCGTCATG
>JAMOVG010000054.1 GCA_027061725.1 Desulfobacteraceae bacterium | reverse complement strand
GATGGACCAGTACTCCTGGGGCTCGAAGGCCATGATGGCCCGCTCGCGTTCGCAGATGATGCGCAGTGCCACAGACTGCACACGCCCGGCGCTCAGCCCGCGTTTTACCTTGCGCCACAGCAGGGGAGAGACCTGGTAGCCCACCAGCCGGTCGAGAATGCGCCGCGCCTGCTGGGCCTCGTACTTGTTGCGGTTGAGGTCCTCCGGGGACGATATGGCTTTGAGGATGGCATTGCGCGTCAATTCGTGGAAGAGCACACGGTGAAAATTGCGTCCCTTTTTCCGCAACACTTCGGCGGCGTGCCAGGCGATGGCCTCGCCCTCACGGTCGGGGTCCGGGGCCAGATAGATGTCGGCGGCGTCTCCGGCCGCCTTTTTAAGGGACTTGATGACTTTCTGTTTACCGGGAATGGTACGGTACTTGGGCTTGAAGCCGTTTTCCACGTCGATGCCCATTTCTTTGGCCGGCAGGTCCTTGATGTGGCCCACCGTAGCAGCGACGTTGAAGTCCCGGCCCAGGTACTGCTTGATGGTGCGTACCTTGGTCGGCGATTCGACGATGACGAGAGGTTTACTCAATGGTGTCTCCCTGAAAAACCGTTAGCGTGAGGCGCCTCGCTTACCCCAATTCGAGGCGCAGCGCAAGCGCCAATTGTCACAAAGGATGCGGCAGGTCTGCTGAATGTCAACCGCAATGGAAAAAATCGTCAATAGAATTCCCGGGATAATCGTCTGAAAAAAAGGCCGGCCCCGTTGTCAGCGCCGGTCGCCGCAAAGCAGGAAGCTGCCGCCGGCCTCGCGGCTGACGATACCGCGAAGCTCCAGGTCCAGCAGCAGCGCTGACAGGCGACCCGCCGGCATGTCCAGCCGTACGGCCAACTGGTCGATGTGTACCGGGTAAGGGCCCAGTGCACCGCAGACACGTCGCTGCTCGTCGGAGAGGTCGGCAGGCAACGACGCTGGGTGTTCCTGTTGCACACGGGCTTTTTCGGTCGGCGCGTCCGGCGATTGCAGCATGCCGGCGAATTCTTCAACGATGTCACCCACATGCTCCACCAGTTTGGCGCCCTGCTTGATCAGGGAATGGGTGCCGGTGCTGTGGAATGAGCGAATACTGCCCGGGACGGCGAAGACCTCACGATTCTGCTCCGCGGCCAGGCGTGCCGTGATGAGCGAACCGCTCTTGCGGCCGGCTTCGATGACCACCGTGCCCAGACACATGCCGCTGATGATACGGTTGCGCGCCGGGAAGTGATGCGCCTCGGGTTCGGCATGCAGGGGAAACTCGGATACCAGCGCCCCCTGCCCGGCGATGCGGTCGCCCAGGCCACGGTTACGCAACGGATAAATGTGCGCCAGGCCACTGCCCAGCACGGCGACGGTGGCGCCTTCGGCCGAAAGGGCACCCCGGTGAGCGGATGTGTCGATGCCCAGGGCCATGCCGCTGACGACGACGAACCCCAGCGAAGCCAGATCGGCGCTCAGGCGTGCCGCCGTGGAAAGGCCGTAGCGCGTGGCGTTGCGGGAGCCGACCACGGCCACGTGTGGGACGCGGTTGGTGAGTGTTCCACGGACATAAAGATAAGGCGGCGGATCTTCGATGCGGCGCAGCAGCTCCGGGTAGGCGGGGTCGTTGAAGGTCACGATGTGCAGCCCCCGGGCGAGGGCGTCTTCAATTTCTGCGCGTGTTGCAGGCGAAAGGCGGTGGCGGTGAATGTTGCGGGCCAGTCGGGCGGAGATGCCCTCCACCCGGGACAGCTCTTGAGCAGGCGCCCGAAAGACATTTGACGGGTTTTCAAAGCGTTCGATCAGCCGCTTGAAGAGAAGATTGCCGATGCCCGGTATGCTCTTGAGCGCAAACCAGGGTTCCAGCTTTTCAAAAAACGCCATGGTTGCCCGCAAAGCCCCCGCTCAAAGGCAGGGGCCGGTGTCATTTTTTGTGGGTTTTCCCCTGCCAGGCCAGCAGAATGGGGCTGGCGACGTAAATGGATGAATAGGTGCCCACCACGACCCCCACCAGCAGGGCAAAGGCGAAATCGTGGATGATGCCGCCGCCCAGGACAAAGAGGGCGATGATCGTGAACAGGGTTGTACCCGATGTCAGAATAGTGCGGCTCAAGGTCTGATTGATACTGTTGTTGATGATGGTGTCAAAAGAACTCTTGTGCTGCCTGCGCAGGTTCTCACGGATGCGGTCGAAGACGATAATCGTGTCGTTGAGCGAGTATCCGATGATGGTGAGCAGGGCGGCAATGATGGGCAGCGTGAATTCCTTGTTGAACAGGGAAAAGAGGCCCACCGTGATGGTGACGTCATGGATCAGCGCCACGATGGCGCCCATGGCGTACTTGAGCTCCAGAAACCAGAACAGCACCAGCGTGACCAGCAGCGCCGCGCCGATCAGGATGGCGATGCTCTCGGTGAACAGCGACAGGGCATACACGGCGCCCATCAGGGCGGCGGCCATGACCCCGCTGAGCATCCACTTGTACTCGAAGCGGCCGGAGATGTAGATGGTGATGAACAGCAGCGAGTAGAAGATGGCAAAAAGCGCCTTTTCCTGCAGATCCTTGCCCACCTGGGGACCGACCATTTCCACGCGCCGGATCTGGGCTTCCTGACCGGTAGCGGCCGTGACGGCCCTCTTGATTTTGTCCGAAAACCCCTCGTTGGTGATGCCCGACTTGTCGGTGCGCACCAGGTATTCGTTGTCCTTGGGGTCTCCGAAGACCTGGACCGTTACACTGGTGATGCCCATGGACTTGAAGCCCTTCTTGATGTCCGGAATTTTTACCGGGCCATGGAACTTGATCTGGACGAGGGTGCCGCCGGCGAAATCGATACCGTACTTGGGGCCCCCGTGAAAGATCAGCGACGCGATGCTGATGAGGATCATGAGCCCCGAGATCGAAAAGGCGATCTTGCGCTTGCCGCTGAAATCGATGTGTGTATCCGGTTTGATAATTTCCATGGGAGAATCCTCTAAATGCTCAGTTTCTTCATTTTGCGCTTGGTGAGCAGGAAATCAAAAATGCTGCGGGTCATGATCAGGGCCGTGAAAAGGCTGGCGATGACGCCCAGACTCAGGGTGACGGCGAAACCCTTGACCGGGCCTGTCCCGAACTGGAAGAGGACCAGAGCGGCGATCAGGGTGGTCACGTTGGCATCCAGGATCGTCAGGGTGGCGCGGTCGTAACCGGCGTCCACGGCCGCACGCGGCGTCTTGCCCAGCCGCAGTTCTTCACGGATGCGCTCGAAGATGAGCACGTTGGCGTCCACCGCCATGCCGATGGTCAGAATGATACCGGCGATGCCGGGCAGCGTCAGGGTAGCCTGGAAGCCCGCAAGCCCCGCACCGATGAGCACGATGTTGAAGAAAAGGGCGATGTCGGCGATCAGGCCGGACATGCGGTAGTAGATGAGCATGAACAGCACCACCAGAGCGCCGCCCACCAGCATGGACATCAGGCCCTGGCGGATGGAGTCCGATCCCAGGGAGGGACCCACGGTGCGTTCTTCGAGGATCTTGACCGGTGCCGGCAGGGCGCCGGCGCGCAGTACGATGGCCAGGTCGTGGGCTTCTTCGGTGGTGAAATTGCCGGTGATGCGGGCCTGGCCGCCGGTGATTTTCTCCTGGATAACGGGCGCCGAATAGACACGGTTGTCGAGCACGATGGCCAGGCGCTTGTGAACGTTTTCACCGGTGATGCGCGCGAAGATGCGACCGCCCTTTTTGTCAAACTCGATGGAGACATAAGGCTCGTTGTAGCGCGAATCGATCTGCACGCGGGCGTCTTTAAGGTTGGCGCCCGTCAGCAGGGTCCGTTTGCGCACGAGGTAAGGAGTCTTGATGGTGCGTCCGGTCTCCGGGTCCACCTTGACTTCGTAGAGGATCTCGCTGCCCGGCGGGACTTTTCCCTTGAGGGCCGCATTGAGGTCGTGGGTTTCGTCCAGCAGCTTGAATTCCAGGAGGGCGGTCTTGCCGATCAGGTCCTTGGCACGTCGGGTGTCCTTGACGCCGGGCAGCTGGATCAGAATGCGGTTAGTGCCCTGAATGCGGATGTCGGGCTCGCTGACACCGAATTGGTCGATGCGGTTGCGGATGGTTTCCAGGGCCTGGTCGGTGGCCATTTTCTTGATGAGCGCCACCTCTTTTTCCGGAAGGTCGAGCACCATGGTGAGCGTGTCGCCCTGGTTTTCGCGTGTGACGATGCGCAGGTCACGGTAATCGGCGTCCAGCAGCTTGTTAAGCTTGTCGATGTTTTCCTGTCCCTTGAGCTTGATGACGATCTTGTTGTCGCCGGTACGCTCGATGCTCAGGAACCGAATGTGCTTTTTGCGCATGTCGGCCCGTATCTCGTGGCTGATGCGCTCCAGCGTGCTCTCGACGGCCTTTTCGACCTGTACCTCGAGCACCAGGTGCATTCCCCCCTGCAGGTCAAGGCCCAGGTTGATCTTCTTGTGGGGCCAAATGCCGGGATTGAAGGTCGGCAGCAGGTAAATGATCGATGCCACGATCACGGCACATATCAGAATCGTTCTCCACGAAAATCGATTCACCGCATTTTCCTTTCAAGTCAAAACTGTGCCCGCGGGGTGGAGACCCGGCGGGCAGACCTGTCACGCCGCTTCAATTCGCTGGTTTGCGGGGCGGCGTCGCTGATCGCAACGATACAGGCGAAAAAAATCGCTGAAGGCGATCCCGCCGGTCACGGTCGTCACCCTTTGCCGGGTGTTTCTCGCCAGGACCGTTGCTATTTGTTTTTCTTGTTATCCGGAGTGCTGTCCTTTGCCGGTCGTTGGGCAGGCGGATTGGCCGACTGCAGGAGGCCGGCGACATTGCCGCGGTTGAGTTTGACGCGCACCTTGTCGGATATCTCCACCGTCAAAGTGGTGTCCCCCACGGCCGTGATGCGTCCGTGGATGCCACCGCTGGTGACGATACGGTCTCCCTTTTTCAGGTTATTGACCATTTCACGGTGCTGCTTGGTCTTTTTCTGCTGGGGGCGGATAAGCAGAAAATAGAAAATGACGAACATCAGGATGAGCGGAATAAAAGACGCAAATCCACCGGCACCCTGGGCGGCGCCACCACCACCGCCGGCCTGTCCCATTGCGTAGGCGACACTGATCAAAACGGTTCCTCCTTGTGGTTTTGGTTCCGGCCGTGTTCGGCGCCGTCCGAAAGCGCCTGGAATGCAAGGCATGCCAGGCAGACGTACCGCGGCCCTGAAAAGCTTAAAAAAGGCGCTATACTGTAAACCGGGGCCGAGGTCAATTGATTTTCATAACCAATTGCCCCGGCCCGGAACGAAAAGCGGCGAAAAATGGCATGCGGAAGCGTTCGCGGGACAAGTGGAGCGGGCCGCATCGGCCGTCACTGCTCCGCAGGAATCCAGAGGGTCTCCCCGTCGAATCGGATATGTTTCACGTTGCGATAGTCGATCTGATCCAGCAGCGAGAGCGCCTCCGCCATGTTGAAAACCACGATCTTGCTGCGCGGGTGGATCAGATTGAGATTGACGTCCAGTTTGTGCTGCCGGATGTTGTATATGTACACCATTTTCTCGGAAAACTTCAGAATTTTTCCCACCCCGGAACTGTAGCCCCGCCGGTCGGGTTCGTCGGAGCGAGGGGAAAGGGTGATTCCTTTGCGGGCGAAATAGTCCCTGAGGAAGAGAAAGTGGATATTCCAGATGTTGTCACCGGGCCGCACAACGTAAATCCCGTAAGCCTGGACCCCGTCGGAGGGCATCACCCGTTTGCGGAGCTGGGCCTCGAGGGATTCGCGTTTTTCGAGCAGGGTTTTGAGTTTTGCCCGGGCGGCTTCACGCGCGCTTCCCGACAGATGCTCGATCTCCTCGCTGAGCGCGTCGATACGGGCGTTGAGCGCCTTGAGCCGATCGTAGAGTTCCATGGTCTTTTCGAGTTCGGCCAGGCGGCGGGATAGCTTTTCGTGCAGTTGCGGATTGCTGCCGATATCGACGGCGGCCAATTGGTCCTTCAGGCGGTGATACTTCTCCTCGGCCTGCGCGAGGCGCTTGTAGAGCAGTTTCCTCAGGCGCGCCTGGCGCTGCTCGGGCGATTCATCGAGGCTTTTCTCGATGACGTCCCCTTTTTCAAGGCGAATTTTCTCCAGAATTTCGCTCATGGGGATGGTGATGCCCCCCAGTTTAATGGATTCGTCGGATTTGACGATGGCGTCTACACCGGCCCCGACCCCATACTGCTGTTTGCGCCGCTCCATGAGAGAGCGGGCCGCGGCATCGTTCTGGAGGTTGTCAAGGTCGACGACGGCAGGGGACGGAACGGGTTGCGTGATCTTCTGCGGCTGGGGGGCGGGGGCCCCCGCCTGCTTCTGGGACGTAGCCGGGGGTTGCGGGGCCGGGGCGGCGGCCTGCTGCGGCGCGTTGCGCCGGCTGTACCAGTACCAGGCACCGGCAAGGAGCAGCAGGACGAGCACGCTGAAGATCACCAATCCCCGCGCCCTGCCGGAATCGCTTCTGTATTGCCCCTCCATGGCCCCTCCTTTTTTCCTGTTCGTCTGATACTCCATTTGCCCGCGGCTGTCAATCCGGGCAAACCGCTGCCCGTGGCAGGCGCTGTCGGGAGCAGGCGGCGCCGGGCGCATCTTCCCGCCCGCGGCGGCGGAAGATGCGGAACTATGCCGTACCCGAGACGATGCGGTCCTCCCCGGGCTGCAGGTCGTCGCTGGCCTCAATGGCGATGGAGAGGTTGCGGCGGGCCTCGAGTTCCAGAATCTCGCGGCGCTTCTTGTTGAGCAGGTAGGAGGCCACCTCGGTGGGTACGATGCCTGTCAGCTGCGGTCCCTTGGCGCGCAGGGCTTCGAGGCTGAGCTTGCGCATGAAGGCCAGCCCCAGGGTTTCGGGGGAGGGGATCACCCCTCGGCCGCGGCAGCACTTGCACTGGATGTGGCTGCCGTACTCGATGGAGGGCCGGATACGCTGCCGGGACAGTTCCATCAGGCCGAAACGCGAGATCTTGCCGGTGCGTGTCTTGGCCTTGTCGCTTTTGAGGTGTTCCTTGAGCGCCTTTTCCACCTTGAGGTTGTTTTTGGCGTCACGCATGTCGATGAAGTCGATGACCACCAGGCCGCCCAAGTCCCGAAGCCGAAGCTGCCGTGCGATTTCCTCGGCTGCTTCCAGGTTGGTCTGCAGGGCGGTCTTTTCGATGGAGTCTTTCTGGGTGGCCTTGCCCGAGTTGACGTCGATGGAGACCAGGGCCTCGGTCTGCTCGATGACGATGGATCCGCCCGAGGGCAGCGTCACCCGGCTTTCAAAGATGCTGGAGATCTGTTTTTCCAGCTGAAACTTGGAAAAAATGGGCTTGTCGCCCTTGTAGAGCTTGACGATTTTGGTCTGTTTGGGGGAGGCGATCTTGATGAAATCCAGCGCCTCCTTGTAGGCTTCGGGGTCGTCGATGAGGATCTCGGACACGTCGGGAGTCAGGTTGTCGCGGATGGAGCGCACCACCAGGCTGCGCTCCTTGTAGAGCAGCGAGGGGGTTTCCACCTTCATGACGCTGGCCTTGATGTTCTTCCACAGTCGCAGCAGGTAGCGCAGATCCTTGGTGATCTGGGTCTTGGTGCTGTTGATGCCGGCGGTACGGATGATGGCGCCGAACCCCTCGGGCAGCTGCAGCGAATGGACGATCTCCTTGAGGCGCTGGCGCTCTTTTTCATCCTCAATCTTTCGCGAGATGCCCCGGTTTTCGGTTCCCGGCATGAGCACCAGGTGGCGTCCGGCCAGGGAAATGAAAGTGGTCAGCATGGCGCCCTTTTTCATAATGGGGTCCTTGGTCACCTGCACCATCAATTCCTGTCCCTTTTTGACCAGCTGCCGCAGGGAACGGTGGCCGTTGGCCGAGTCCTGGAAATAGTCGCTGTGGATTTCGTGCTGCTGCAGAAAGCCGTGGCGCTCGGCGCCGTAATCGACAAAGACGGCCTGCAGGCTGGGTTCGATGCGGGTGATGACGCCCTTGTAGATGTTTCCCTGGGTGATCTCACGGGAGCTGCTCTCGACGTGGAACTCTTCGAGTTTGGAGTCCTTGACCTTCGCGATGCGGCACTCGTCGTGATCGATGGCATTGATGAGAATCTTGCTGCTCATGAATTGTTTTTTCCTTATCTTTTTCGTTATTTTCTATTATTTTAAAGGGGTGATAGGGGATTGAAACAGGCAAGTCAATCGAATTTTTTTGACAGGCGCGCCGTGGCAAGCTATAGGTTGCTATTCGGCCGATCTTGTGGCATGTGAGGACAGGTTGCGGGCGGCGCCGGCACACCACAGCAGATTAACGTTAAAAAAATATGATCCCATAAATGAACACAAAATACAATCCGGAAGAAATTGAAGCCAAGTGGCAGGCCGTCTGGGAAGAGACCGGTCTTTTCAAGGTGACCGAGGACCCCTCCCGGGAGAAATACTACCTGCTGGAGATGTTTCCCTATCCCTCGGGCAAGATCCATATGGGGCACGTGCGCAACTACACCATCGGTGACGTGGTGGCGCGCTACAAGACCATGCGGGGCTACAACGTGCTGCACCCCATGGGATGGGACGCTTTCGGCATGCCGGCCGAAAACGCCGCCATCGCCAACCGTTCCCACCCCGCGCGCTGGACCTACGAAAACATCCGGGCCATGCGCCGGCAGCTCAAACGCATGGGGTTTTCCTACGACTGGGACCGGGAAATCGCCACCTGCCGGCCGGAGTATTATCGCTGGGAGCAGTGGCTTTTTCTGAAAATGTATGAAAAAGGCATGGTCTACCGGCGGGAGTCTTTCGTCAACTGGTGCGACCCCTGCCAGACGGTGCTGGCCAACGAACAGGTGGAGGCCGGCATGTGCTGGCGCTGTGGCCAGCCCGTGCGCCAGAAGAAGCTCGAGCAGTGGTTTTTCAAGATCACCGACTACGCCGAGGACCTGCTGCAATACTGCGACAAGCTGCCCGGGTGGCCCGAAAAGGTCATCACCATGCAGAAGAACTGGATCGGAAAGAGCCGCGGTGCGCGCATCCTTTTCGAGATCGAGGGCGCCAAGGAGGCCATCGAGGTTTTCACCACACGGCCGGACACGCTCTTCGGCGCCACCTTCATGTGCCTGGCCCCTGAACACCCCCTGGTGGAAAAGCTCTCCGCCGCCACTTCCGAGGCCGACAGGGTACGGGAGTTCGTTGAACGCATGGCCCGCCAGGAGCGTTCGGCCCGGGTGGTCGACAGCTTCGAAAAAGAGGGGGTTTTCACGGGCGCCTATTGCATCAACCCGGCCAGTGGGAAGCGCATCCCCATCTACACGGCCAATTTCGCCCTCATGGAGTACGGCACCGGCGCCGTTATGTCCGTTCCGGCGCACGACCAGCGCGATTTCGAATTTGCCCGCAAGTACGGCCTGCCGATCATTCCCGTGGTGCAGCCCGAGGGCGAAACGCTGGATGCCGAAACCATGAGCGAGGCGTACACCGGACCGGGCGTCATGATCAATTCCGGCGTCTTCGACGGCATGCCCAACGCCGAGGCCATGGAGGCCATCGTGGCGGACCTGGCCTCCCGGGGCCTGGGAGAGCGTACGGTCAACTACCGATTGCGGGACTGGGGCATTTCGCGCCAGCGTTACTGGGGTGCACCCATTCCCATGATCCATTGCCCGTCCTGCGGCCTCGTGCCGGTACCTGAAAAGGACCTGCCCGTGGTGCTTCCGGAAGACGCCGACCTGCTGGAGGGCGGCCGCTCGCCGCTGCCCGAGCTGGAGCGTTTCGTGCGGGCCAAATGCCCGTCCTGCGGAAGCGCCGAGGCGCGGCGCGAGACCGACACCATGGACACCTTCGTGGAGTCCTCCTGGTACTTTGAGCGCTACTGCAGCCCGCGCTTCGAAGAGGGCATGTTCGACCCGCGGGCCGTGGCTTACTGGATGCCGGTGGACCAGTACATCGGCGGCGTCGAGCACGCCATCCTGCACCTGCTTTACTCGCGCTATTTTACCCGCGTGCTGCGGGACATGGGCCTCATCGCGTACAAGGAACCCTTTACCCGGCTGCTCACCCAGGGCATGGTCTGCAAGGAGACCCTGTCCTGCCCGCAGCACGGGTTTCTCTTTCCGGAAGAGGTCGAGGAGACAGCCGAAGGACAGGCCTGCCGCAAATGCGGACAGCCCGTCGTGGTCGGACGGGTGGAGAAGATGTCCAAATCCAAGAAGAACGTCATCGACCCGAACCTGCTACTGGAGCGTTACGGGGCCGACACCACCCGTCTTTTCTGCCTGTTTGCAGCTCCGCCGGAACGCGATTTGGAATGGAGCGAGCAGGGCGTGGAGGGCGGTTATCGTTTCCTCAACCGGGTTTGGCGGCTGGTGGCGGAACGGCTGGAAACCATCGGCGATGCCACCGCTTACAGCGGCGATGCCGCCGCACTGGAAGAGCCGCTGCGGTCATTGTACCGCAAAACGCACCAGACCATCGCCAAGGTGACGCGGGATATCGAGGATCGGTTTCACTTCAACACGGCCATCAGCGCCGTTATGGAACTTGTCAACAGCATCTACGGCATGGAAGAGAAAACGGACGGGGGGGACCACAAGCCGGCCGTGCTGCGCCTGGCCGTGGAGAGCGTCGTGCGGCTGCTGGCACCCATCGTGCCGCATTTTGCCGAGGAAATCTGGCGGGCCCTGGGAAATGAGGAAAGCATTTTTCGGTCCGGGTGGCCCCGCTACGCCGAAGAAGCACTTAAAGAAGAGGACATTCTGGTGGTGGTCCAGGTCAACGGTAAACTGCGCGGCAAGTTCAGCGTACCCGCCGGCAGCGCCGACGATACGCTGAAAGAAAGGGCGCTGGCGCAGGAACGCGTGGCCCGCTTCATCGAGGGCAAAACCATCCGGAAGATCATCGTGGTGAAGGGCAAGCTGGTCAACATCGTGGTCTGAGGTGTGATGCGGTGCAAGGCGCGTGCACACCGCTGATTTTCAACGGAAGGGGGTTCCATTGAAGAGACAATTGGCTGTCATGCTGGCAATGGTCGCGGCGTTGGGGCTGTCGGCATGCGGGTACCACTTCAGGGGAGGGGGAGAGCTTCCCGGGGGCGTCAAAACCGTCTATATCAAGCAGTTTCAGAACAAAACCTCGGATGTGGCTATCGAGACGCAGTTCACCAGTGATCTGGTGGATGAATTCCTGCTTAACCGCAAAGAGGCCGTCGTCCAGAACGAAAAAGACGCCGACGCTGTCATACAGGGGGTCATTCGGGCAAGCCGCACGCAGACCATCTCTCGTGGCGCCAACCTGCAGACCCAGCAGCGACGGCTGATCGTTACCGTGGACGTGTCCGTCTACGATCGCGCCGGAAAGCGGGTGTGGTTCGCCAAGGGCATCAAGGCCAACCAGCAGTACGACGTATCGCCGCTAAAGCAGGACACGCTGGCCAACCGGAGGCAGGCGATGCTCGACCTGTCGAAAAAAATGGCGCAGAAGATTTACGACCGGTTGACCGAGAACTTCTGAAACGGCCGGCCGTCGGGATAAAAGCGGACGGAAAAAAGCAGGCGGATAGCACGGCGGCAACGCCGGCTATCCGCCTGCGGTTTGAAGAGCGTGCTAGGCGGATATCTTGTTGACCAGTCTGGAGAGACGCGCGATTTTGCGGGCGGCGGTCCGCTTGTGAATGGCGCCCTTTTTGGCGGCCCTGTCGATCACGGACTGGGCCCGCACGAGTTTCTCCCGGGCCGCGTCGGCGCTGCCCTCGGCCGAAACGGCACGGACTTCCTTGATGACGTTTTTGGTCCTGGTCCTAAGGGACTTGTTGCGCATCCGCCGGATTTCGTTCTGGCGGGCGCGTTTGAGCGCTGATTTGTGGTTGGCCAATGTAACACTCCTTTCACAATGAATCGTTGCGCAAAAAAGCGGGTTTTTTGCGAGGCAGCCGAAACCGTTTCCCGACATTTCCGAAAAATGGTAAAAATGTATTTTTAATAAGCGGCTTCTTGTAATGAATGAGACCATGGTTGTCAAGCATTATTCTCTATTTCACGGCTCTTTGGCTTCAAAAAAAGGGCAGTGAAACCCGGACGGCCCCTTCGTGCGCGGGGGCGGACGACTGCCAGCCGACATGTCCAGCCAACAAGAAAACTATCGGGTGACCCGCGCCGCGGGGGTTGTGGGGGCCGCCACATTGGCCAGCCGTGTACTCGGGCTGGTGCGCGACGTGCTGGTGGCGTATTTCATCGGCGCCGGGTTTTTCTCGGACGCCTTTTTTACGGCCTTCCGGATACCCAACTTACTGCGCCGCCTGTTCGCCGAGGGATCGCTGACAGTCTCTTTCGTCCCGGTTTTCGTGGAATATCTCGCGGCCGGCGACCGCCGGTCGGCCGAGGACATGGCGCGTTCGGCCTTCCGGCTGCTGACGTTGATCCTGTTGGCCGTCGCGGCCCTGGGAATTCTGTGTGCGCCCCTGCTGGTGCGGCTGATCGCACCGGGGTTCCTCGATGTGCCGGGCAAGTTTGCGCTGACCGTCACCCTGACGCGCCTGGTGTTTCCCTATATCCTCTTCATCGGGCTGGTGGCGCTGAGTATGGGAGTGCTCAACGGAATGGGGCATTTCGCGGCACCGGCCCTGGCGCCGGCCCTGCTCAATGTCGGCATCATCGGCTGCCTGGTGGTTTTCGCGACGCGGTTTTCCAGCCCGGTGTTCGCCCTGGCCGGCGGCGTCCTGGTCGGTGGTGCGCTGCAGCTGGCGCTGCAGGTCCCGGTGCTGGTAAAAAAGGGCGTTTCGCCCTGGAAGCGTGCGCCCCTGTATCACCCGGGTTTGAAAAAAGTGGCCCTGCGAATGCTGCCCGCCATGCTGGGAGCCGCAGTTTACCAGATTAACATCGTCATCGGCAACCTGCTGGCCTCTCTGCTTTCCGAGGGGGCCATTTCCTACCTGTACTACGCCGATCGCCTGGTACAGTTTCCCCTGGGCCTGTTCGGTATCGCCATCGCCACGGCCGTGCTGCCCAGCCTCTCGAAACAGGCCGCGCAGGGACGCAAACGACAGTTGGCCGACACGTTCGCCTATGCCATGAAGAGCGTGTCCTTCATCACGCTGCCGGCCATGGCCGGCCTGATCGTCTTGCGCGAACCGATCCTGACGCTGATTTTCCAGCGCGGCGCCTTCGGGCCGGAGAGTGTGCGATTGACGGCCTCGGCGCTTTTGTACTATAGTGTAGGCCTGTGGGCGTTTTCCGCCGTACGCATCGTTGTGTCGGTTTTCTACGCCTTTCAGGATACGGCCACGCCGGTGAAGATGGCCATCATTTCCATTGTGTTCAACCTGGCGGCCGCGCTGGCGCTGATGGGGCCCATGGGCCACGGCGGCCTGGCGCTGGCGACTTCGCTGGCATCGATGGTGAACCTGATGTTGCTGACAAAAGCCCTGGGAAACAGGCTGAACCTGCCGCTGGGCAGGGGATGGCTGTCTTTCTGCGCCAAAGCCGCGCTGTGTTCGGCGGTCATGGGCGCTGTTGTGTGGTGGCTGACACGGATGCTGGGGGCGGACGCTGAGACGCGCTTCGTCGTGCTGCTGGGCGATGTCACGGCCATGATCGTCTGCGGGGTCGTCGTTTACGCTGCCGCCTTTCGGCTGTTTTTCCCCGGTGATCTGCGCGCAATGACACCGTTTCTCGGCCGAAACAGGGGGGCGTAATGTCACGACAGACCCTGCTGTTGAACCTGTCTATACTGCTGTTGGCCGTCCTGCTGCTGATCATTATTTTCGGCGACAAGGGCGTCAACGACCTCCGGGAGCTCAAAACCGAACGCAGCCGTCTGATCGGGATCAACCTGGAGCTGGAGCGGGAAAACCAGCGGCTCTACCGTGAAATAAAGCGCCTGAAGACCGACCCCGCCTACATCGAAAACATCGCCAGAAGGGAACTGGGCATGGTGGGCAAGGGGGAAGTCATCATCCGCTCGCAAAAGGCGCAGAAACGCTGACGGAACCGGAAGAAGGCCGTTTGCGACGGATAGCGGACTTTTCGACGCCCCTTGTATCCGGCGCACGGCATGTCGGACAACACGGACCGGCGCAGATCGCAGACCCGAGAAAGGGGGAGGGATGGAAGACCCCTTGTTCTACACCGAGACCATGGCGCGGCTGCTCGCGCGGCAGGGCAAGCACCGGGAAGCCGCCGAGATCTATCGCCACCTGCTGGCGCGCAACGACCGTCGGCCGGAAATCCGGCAGGCCCTGGCGGCACTGGAAAAGCAGATAGCCAAGGGGCGTAGTGAACGCCAGCAGGCCACGGCCGATCTGTTCGGCCGCTGGACGGAGCTGATGCTGCGGTTGCACAATACGCGCAGACTGGCCGGCTGTTTGAATGCGCTCAAAGAACGCCGCCGAGGGGCTTCATGAACCTGCTCGCAGGCAAATCCGTTGTGCTGGGCGTCTGCGGCGGCATCGCGGCCTACAAATGTGTTGAACTGCTGCGGCTTTTCAAGCGCGCGGACGCCGATGTGCGTATCATGATGACGGCCAACGCCACCCGTTTCGTTGGCACCGTCACCTTCGAGGCGTTGTCCGGGCACGCCGTGTGCACCGATTTGTTCCAGGGGGCAGATGCCGCCGCCATCCAGCACATCGAGTGGGCGCAGTCCGCCGATGTCGTGGTGGTGGCGCCGGCGACGGCCAATATGGTCGGCAAAATGGCACGGGGCATTGCCGACGACGCCCTGAGCACCTTCCTGCTGGCGGTGACCGCCCCGGTGCTGGTCTGTCCGGCCATGAACACCCACATGTACCAACATCCGGCCGTCAAGCGAAACCTTGAACGGCTGGCGTCTTACGGTCACCACATCCTGTCGCCGGACGCCGGCGAACTGGCCTGCGGCACCACCGGCCCCGGCCGGCTCCCGGCGCCGGAACGTATCTTCGACGCCGTCGTCGGACTGTTGAGCCCCCAGGATTTCGAGGGGCGACGGCTTCTGGTGACCGCCGGCCCCACGCGCGAATTCCTGGACCCGGTGCGTTTCGTTTCCAACCCTTCGTCGGGAAAGATGGGCTTCGCCATCGCCCGTGCGGCACGGCAGCGGGGTGCCCGCGTAACGCTGGTGACCGGACCGGTCCGTCTGCAGGACCCGCCGGGCGTTGAAACCATACGGGTGCAGAGCGCGGCCGAGATGGCCGAGGCCGTGCTCGGCCGCCTGCCCGAAGCCGACATCGTCATCAAATCAGCGGCGGTTTCCGATTACCGCGTCGCCGACAGCATGGCGCACAAAATGA